>JAOTXY010000166.1 GCA_029862125.1 Gammaproteobacteria bacterium
AATATTTAAGCTTAAGAAAATAGAACCACATTTGTCAGTGGGGCAAATCTCTACGGCAAGGAAGTTATCGAGACAATACTACGAAATGTATGTAGCACCTTCTGCTAATCGGGTGCTATTTAGGAAATAGGGCTGTCTGATGGGGATTTTTTCTGAACTTGTTGCTGAAAAAGAATCTGTCTTCATAGAAGGTAATAACGGATTTGATTTAGAGGTTGTTGGTGAGTCAGATTACCAGCGTCATCTAAAAAGTATATGTGGTGGTAACTTAAAACAAGGCAGTCTAAAAAGAGCCATTGCCGAGTTGCATTATGAGGATAAAAATCCCCGTGATAGCGAAGCTATAAGAGTCGACGTAAGCGGTAAGACCGTCGGCTATTTGCCTATTGAAGAGGCGAGGTTATATAGGAAGAAGATTGAAAAAACAGGATACGATGAAATCACTGTCTCATGTAATGCCATTATTTTTGGTGAAAAGAAAGTAGGGTTATTTAGGAATACAGCTATCGGGGTTTGGCTTGATTTGCCTATCGAGAAATTGTAGTAGAGGTTAGAAAGTGTTTCTCCTTGAATAATGCCCACACCAGCCTTTTGAGAGTCAGCTTTGGAGAAAACAGACCCTAAAATTCTTTATCAAGTTCAATTTATTGTCTATTTAAGTTCGTCAATCTCTGTCAATCGAATCAATTCCACGTCCGAGAATTTCTTTCCCTGGTGTCGAACCCATAAATTTCGGGTCCATATCGATAGGTGACAAATCTTGGGCAACCTCTTTACCCCTGTCTTTTTGTAGGCACGATACTATCCATTTAATTATGTAAATGAACCTGCCTCCAATTATCACAACTAGTTGTATAACTACCGTTAAAAGTAATCCCACCGTCAAGGCGACCATTGCCAGATTCAAATAGGCTATATAACCAGCAATAATCGGCGGCATATTTTCGAAATACGAGTTTGATAAATAAAGGGCGAACTCGGCAACATACGAGACAATGTCCGACTCGGGAACAATTGCGGGCGCAATAAAATAGATAAATAAAAAAACCAATATTCCGATAGATATTGGAACTACGAGCAACCTGAACATGACTGATATTTTCCCTGATTAAAATTTAGAAAACGTTTTTCAGTGTTTTTGAACTGATTAACAACCCGGGGGCGAATTGACTCTTAACTACTTGCTCCTTCCTCAAGTTAAAGAATTCTGATTATTAGTAGTTACCAGCCAGCGAAAATAATACAAGGTAAATTTTCTACTTCACCCGATTAATTTGTTCCGACTAGTCAGTTGCCTCAAGATTTTTCATGTAATAAGAACACGAGCTAAATACTGAATCGTCGCTCCTTTATTCGAGAGTTACTGTCAAGCCCCCCCACGTATTACGGTTGCTCTTTCAGGTTGTCTCCCCTGTGGATCATGCTCTTTTTAGGGTCTACGAGTGAAGCTATCGAGAGTCCGCTTCTGGCCGAAGATTGCCACTGGTAGAGAGGTTTTCAGTGTCTGCTTTGGAGAAATAAGGAATATCAGCGCGGGCATTTTGCCCGACTGCATGCGCTTGTTAGGTGTTTTGGCCGTGCAACGATACTTTCTTATGTGTGACATATCAGTTTGATAAAACACCTACTGCAGTAACAGCTAACAATAGAAACTGTACACTGAAATATTTCCACTGCTTCTTACGAAAAATTGTAATTACCGCCGCTATGAATAAGCAGGCTTGCGAAACAACTAAAATTAGAAAGTGGTCAAAATCGAGTCCGAACCTTCCAGGTTTATCGAATCCAATATCGCCGAAATATAGGACAAGGAATACCAGACACTGCAGAATCCAATTAGACCAGAGTAGCTTCATAAACGATTTTCGCTGCTACCTAACAGCATGATTAAAAAGTAATTGACCTGATAATATATTATCTGCTGCCAGGCGTCCGCTATTGGCCGTAGGTCGCCACTGAACCCTCAATTTTGAGTGTCAGCTAACGGGAAGGCCGACGTTATAATTTCAAGGATTAACTTCCGGTAACGATTCTAAACCGCAATGACGCATCTTTATGTCGCGTGGGGGTACTGTGGTGTATTATCGCGGGCTTTTAGGGAGGTGATCAGATGAACGTTTTGGTTGATATTTGCGTGGTGCCGATGGGGGTCGGGGTCTCGGTTTCAAAGTACGTGGTCGAGTGCCAGCGTATATTTGAGGCCGCTGGTTTAAATCATGAAATGCATTCCTATGGCACCAATGTCGAGGGTGACTGGGACAAGGTCATGGCCGTGGTCAAGCAGTGCCATGAAAAAATGCACGAAATGGGAGCGCCACGCTGCAGCAGTTCGCTACGGGTTGGCACGCGTGTCGACCGCGATCAAAGCATGCGCGACAAGCTCGATAGCGTATACCAGAAGATGGAGATCTAGCGTTACATCGCGTGGTGTGAGGCGGCCTGGATTAACGCGGCTTCGATATCGTCAGAAAAGCAGGCAAAGATTGCGAGCTCGACATTTTCACACTGGTGTAGCGCCTTGAGCGTGCATTCGATCGCAATAGTCGCGGCCTGGTCGATCGGGTAACCGTATATGCCACAGGAGATTGCCGGGAAGGCGATACTTTTGAGCCCATGCTGCTCTGCAAGCAGGATGCTGTTGCGATAACAGCTTGCGAGTAACTCGGCTTCATTGTTAGTGCCACCCTGCCATACGGGTCCGACCGCGTGGATAACATGTCGCGCCGCTAAATCGTAGCCCGCGGTTATCTTCGCATCCCCGGTATCACAGCCGCCCAGGGCCTGGCATTCAGCGAGCAAGCCGGGTCCGGCCGCCTGGTGGATCGCGCCGCACACTCCGGCCCCGTCGGCGAGGCTGGAATTAGCCGCGTTGACGATTGCATCGACGTCGAGTTTAGTAATGTCCGCCATCTGAATATCAATCTGCGGCATTTTTGCCCCCCAGGTTTTCCCAGAACTCCAACAGTGATTGTTCCAGTGATTCCGGATTGTTGCAATAGGCGGGATGCCAGTGGACCGGCAAATGGCGCGCATAGCCGGGTTGTTGAAAACGTCGATCGAGTAACACCACGATGCCTTGATCCTGCTCACCACGGATTACTCGTCCCGCGCTTTGCTTGACCCGGATCAGGCCAGGGAATCGGAATGCGTAATCGAAACCATCAAGCTGCAGCGCGTCGAAATCCTGCTGTATCAACTGTTGCTCACTGCTGGCCTGCGGCAAACCGACACCGACCACGATAGCACCTATCAATGCGTCACCCCGGTAGTCGATACCTTCGGCGAAGCGCCCGCCCATGATGGCAAAGCCGAGTTGCCCTTTGGTGTCAAAAAATTGTGACAGGAATTGTCGCTGCGCGGATTCGTCGAAGTCGCGCTGTTGCAACAGGGTGCTGGTCTCGGGATAGAGCGCATTGAAGCGATCATGAACCTGCTGCATGAAAGTGTAGGCCGAAAAGAAAACCAGGTAATTGCCCGGGTGTGCGCGGTAACAGCGCTCGATCGAATCACAGATAGTGTCGATGTAGTTTTCGCGCTCACGGTAACGCGTATCGATATAGTTGCCGATACAGACACCGAGATTCCGCGCGGGAAACGACGATTCGAGCACCAGGCTCTTGCAGTCATTATCG
>JAOTXY010000088.1 GCA_029862125.1 Gammaproteobacteria bacterium
CCGGGTTTGACCTGTTAATCGGTGGTGAGACCGAGGTTGAAGCCGCTCGAATTAAAATCGATATCGACTGGTTCATCCAGATCTTCATCAACCTGGTGGATAATGCAGTCAAGTTTTCCGCTAACGGTGCCCAAAAACGGGTTGATATTCGCTGTCAGCAACTGCAGGATGGCAGGATTCAGTTTTCGGTACGTGATTACGGACCTGGTATCGATCCGGACCAGATGAAGAAGATTTTCAAACTGTTTTACCGCTCCGAGAACGAGCTTACGCGTGAAACCGTCGGCACCGGCATCGGCCTGGCGCTGGTTCATCAACTTGCAAGTGCAATGCAGACCGAAGTCGATGTCGTTAACTGTGAGCCCGGGGCGGAATTTCGCTTCCGCATTGCGTCGCTTACCACTAACGGATAATGTTAGTTCAGAAAATGCGTTTCGAAATTTGAGAAGAGACTATGTCACAGGATCAGGCCGAGGTCGGCAACCTGCAGGAGCTGTTAGCGAGAGTAGGTGCCGGTCTCGATCAGTTTTTAGCGTTTGAACACCCCGACGCGCTAGCACGACAAGACATCTGGAAGGCAGCACTGGATAGACCAGTGCCGCAGCGAGGGGTCGGTATCGATGAAGTGACGCGGGAACTGCTGGAACAGGTCATTCCCAATGGCTCGGCGGTGACTAAACCCGGATTTACGTCCTATATTACGACCGGCGCGACCAGCGCATCGACGCTGGCATCGACTGCCGCCAGTATTGCCTCACCACAAAGATATATGCACACCGCATTCAACTTTATCGAAGAACTGTCGCTCGACTGGCTCGCGCAGATGTGTGGTCTGGGCAATATGAAAGGCATCTACAGCAGCGGTGGCTCGGTCGCCAACCTGGTCGGACTCGGTGGCGCACGACAATATGCGTTTGAGAAAGCGGGTCATGATCCTGCGCGTAACGGCGTCAACCGCAATGTCAGTGTTTACGCAAGTAGTGAGTGTCACCACACCATCCAGCGAGCCGGGGGCGTACTCGGCATAGGTCGGCAAGCGATCAAACCGATTGCCTGTGACGATCAGGGCCGAATGCGTCCAGACGCATTGCGCATAGCTATAGAACAGGATTTGCAGGGCGATATTCTTCCCATGGCGATCGTCGCTAACCTGGGCAGTACCAACACGGGTGCAATTGATCCTTTGCGTGCCATTGGCGAACTCGCACGCGAACACGGAATCTGGTTGCATGTGGACGGTGCCTACGGGCTGCCCGGCATCCTGGATGAGCGTTTGCACGATCTTTACGACGGGCTCGAGCTGGTTGATTCGATCATCGTCGACCCACACAAATGGCTGGGAGCTTCGGTCGGAGTCGCCGCGACTTTTGTACATGAACGCGAATTGCTGGAACGGGCTTTTACCCAGGAACCATCTGATTACCTGGAGGGTTCGATTGATGATATCGACGCCACGACGACGCCACTTGAACATTCGCTTGATGATTTCAGTGTTCCTTATTTCAACTATGGCGTTGAACTGAGTGCACCCCCAAGGGGTATAGTCGTCTGGGCCCTGATCAGGGAGATTGGCGTAGAGGGTATGCGCAAGCGAATTGTGCGCCACAATGACATGGCCCGCGAACTTGCCGAATTTTGTAAGCAACATCCCAGGCTCGAACTGTTACTTGAACCGATTTTATCGGTCTGTTGCTTTCGTTATGTCGCGCCACAGATTGACGATCTTGATCGACTCAATCAGAAAATACGCCGATGTCTGGTCAGGGAAAATGAATACCTGCCGAGTACCACCCGTATTAATGGGCAACTGGCTCTGCGCCCCTGTTTTCTTGGCGCCCGCGCGGATCATTCCCAGGTCGATGGACTCGCGCAGGCGGTAATCAGAATCGGGGACGCCCTGGTTGTCGAGCAGGCGTAGTATCCAGGCAATCAAAAGGATTGCTCCTTTGCGTGAAATATTAGCTATGACGAATTTGTCTGCTACCATAGCGTTTTTTTGGAATCCCCGGTGACGACATGGCCCGAAACGATTTTTCAATAGGCAGTTTTTTTCTACGTTTTCTGTTTGCGCTCGCACTCGTGTTTCTGACCTACAACCCGAGTGATTATTCCTGGGTTGGCTGGTTGCCGTCGGAAGATCCGATAGTCTACAAGGCCGCGACCGGTATCGTGCTGCTAATCGGTTGGGTCATGTTCCTGCGAGCGACCTGGAGGTCGCTTGGACCCATCGGCACAGCGCTTGCGGTTGCCTTTTTCGGAATCCTGATCTGGTTGTTTATCGAGTGGGGGTTTTTCGCGCTCGATGATACGGCCATTCTCCAGTGGGTCGTGCTGTTCGTGCTGGCTGGTGTGCTCGCGGTCGGTATGTCCTGGTCACATGTGCGGCGCAAGCTGTCGGGGCAGTACGACACCGATGAGATCGAGGGTTAAATCCCAGCTCTTTCGCTGTAGCTACCGCATTTTAGATGTCTCCCCAAGCCGATAGCGTCATTCTGCTTCACGGTCTGTTGCGTTCGGACCGATCGATGAAGAAGCTTGAGCAGGCGCTGCTAAAGCGGGGTTACTTCGTACAGAACATCAGTTACCGATCAAATCGTAAAAATATCGCGGCACTGGCCGACGAGGCCATCGGGCCGGCTTTAGAGGCATGCCCGCAAGGTCACCGGGTAAACTTCGTAACCCATTCGATGGGTGGGATCCTGGTCCGGCAATACCTTAAACACCATAGTATCGACAGCCTCGGGCGCGTGGTTATGCTTGGTCCCCCTAACAAGGGCAGCGAGATTGTCGACAAGTTGCGTGATTTTCCGGGATTCCACTTCGTTCACGGCGACGCCGGGCTCGAGCTTGGAACTGGCGAAACCAGTGTTCCCAAAAAGCTGGGGCACGCCAATTTCGATTTGGGCATCATCGCCGGCACCAGAAGTATTGATCTGTTCATGTCGCGCATGATTCCAGGGCCCGATGACGGCAGGGTTTCGGTAGAAAATACCAGGCTTGAAGGCATGAAAGATCACCTCGAAATGGAAGTATCGCACACCTTCATGATGCGCAATAACAGGGTCATAGAGCAGGTTATCCATTACCTGGAAACCGGCAAGTTCAGGCGCGACGGCTGACGCTGGGGGACCTGCCGAACCGGGATAGGCAATGTGACAAGGGGTGGAATTTCACGGTCTCTTAACCCGGTGTCTTTTCAGGAAGCTGTCAATCTTGGTGGCTGCTTGCGAACCTATTACCTTTTTACGAACCTCGGTCAACAGGGCAAATCTCGCCATTTCGGTCCAATGGTAGACTTCCCGGTTCTCAAGTTCTTCGATTAGCTCAAGCGATGATTTAGCCAAATGCCTCTCCCTGCGGCTAAAGTGAGGATCTTCAATAATCCTTGTTAAACTGCGTTTTACATCAATCATCGCTTCTCCGAGGCATTACTCCCAGCTAAATCGTATGTGGTTTGGTATTTTTCCATGTAGCTGGACAGATGATAATGCCATTACAGGTATTCTATATAGTTGATATGAAACAATTTTGTTGTAGCGAGTGATTTAGTAGACTCTAGTTTAAGCTATTGCCTGGAGTTTTGTATTAATTGGCTGTCCGGCAGGAATTGCGCGAGTGTTAACCGGCGTCGGTAAGACGCGCGGCAACACGTGCGTACTTCTGCAATTTTTCTACGACTCTTTGTTTTTGTGTCTTTGTAAGCCAGGAGTTGATGTCTTCGAGTGCCGCTGCATAAGCACGCCAGTAGGACTGGCGAGCGGGTTCGAATGTGCGCGCATACTCGGTCGATGGGTCGAGCAGAATGGTCTTGAGCTGCTGACGGGTCAATCCTGCATCGGTGGCATTATTAAAGGCGTTGACCAATGCCTGTTGACGCGCTTCCCGGTAGACAATCCAGGGCTCGTAAAAGTCGGGTAATCGCTGCAACCTGGTCCTGATTTTTTCTTCCTGGTCACGCGTAAAGTCGCCAAACCAGTTTTCGAGGCGGTCGATGCTGCGGCGGACGCGGTAGATCTCACGCTGTTGGTCTGACTTCTGCAGGTAGGCTTCGTACTCTTCGGCACTTTCGCGATGATAGCGCTGATAGTGTTCAATCTGCTGTTGGTCGAGCGTTACCACGAGGTCGCCCAGGTCGTCGATCGCCTTTGCCAGCGAGCGCCGCCAGGCGAGGCGTACATCGTTGTTCAAGTTTAAGAAATCAGCCGCGGTGATGCCATCGGCGGCAGACAGGGCCGCCCGTTCGAGTAACTGTTGATAGCGGCCGAGTTCCTGCTGGCGGTGCCAGGTAAAAAACTGGTCCAGGCGTGAATCAAGCTGACCGATCTGGGACTCGTTTAGGTCGAAAGCCTCGTCAATCTCGCTGGCGACATAGGCGGGCGCCTTTTTGTAGGCATAATCAATCATTCCGCAGCCGCTCAGCATCATTATGTAGGCGATCGCCAGGCAGTGATGGTAAATTCGGTTCATCGATTCCTCACGAAACTGGTCTGTCTATCTCAGGGGCTTTGGTAGTGGGAAGATCACATCTTCGGTAAATCCAAGTGAAGATGCGTTACCGCCCCCATGCCGTTGTAAAAAATTGACAACATTCTGTACCAGTAGTTCAGGCGCGGAGGCACCTGCTGTCACACCGACGCAGGTTTTATTTTCAAGCCATTCGGGCTTGATGTCATCTTCACTATCGATCAGGTAACCTTCAATCTGCTTATTAATGGCGATTTCTCGTAACCGATTCGAGTTGGAACTATTCCTGGAGCCGACGACCAGGATCAGGTCGCAGTGCTCGGCAAGTTGCTTGACCGCATCCTGACGGTTTTGTGTGGCATAGCAGATGTCATCTTTTTTCGGTCCCTGGATGTCGGGAAAAGTCTCGCGCAGACAATCGATGACGATCGCGGTATCGTCCTTGGATAACGTCGTCTGCGTGACGAAACGCAACCCATGCGGATTTTGCACTTTTAGTTTGCGCACGTCTTCAGCGGATTCGACCAGGTAAATTTTACCGCCATGCGTACGGTCGTACTGACCCATGGTGCCCTCGACTTCGGGATGCCCCCGGTGACCGATCAGCACGGTTTCAATGCCCTTGCGACTATAGCGGCTGACCTCCATGTGTACCTTCGTCACCAAAGGGCAGGTGGCGTCAAATACCTTGAGCTGGCGACGCTCGGCTTCGCGTTGTACTTCCCTGGAAACACCATGAGCGCTGAAAATGACGTAATTATCGTCGGGAATTTGGTCGAGTTCCTCGACAAATATCGCTCCCTTTTGTTTGAGGTCATCGACGACGTAGCGGTTATGCACAACTTCATGGCGCACGTAGATCGGCGCGCCGAAAAGCTGTAACGCGCGTTCGACGATTTCAATAGCACGGTCTACGCCGGCACAAAATCCACGTGGATTGGCAAGCAGGACTTCCATTAATGCAGGACCTTCGGTTCGTCAGGATCGTCATCAACAGCGACAATCTTAACGCTGTAGCGAACCGTTTGACCAGCCAGGGGATGGTTCAGATCAACCCGGACTTCGCTGTCATTTAAATCCAGTATGGTGCCCGGCAGCGTTTCCCCTTCTCCGGTTACGAATTCGATGATCAGCCCCGGCTCCAGTTCAATGTCTGGATCAAATTCAGTTCGAGCCATGGCACGAAACAGGGTTTCGTCGATATAACCAAAGGCGAGATCGGGGCCAATGTCGATGGTTTGTTCGTCGCCTGCCTTTAGTCCAATCAATGCCAGTTCCAGTCCCTCGGCCATTTCACCACAGCCAAGGGTAACCGTCATCGGTTCGTCGTCAAAATTATCCTCCAGTACCTGGTCATCGGTTAAACCGATCCGGTAAAAAAGGGTGACTCGACTGTTGCGCTCTATCATGCTCATGAGATTACCCGGACGTGGATTTCCCGACACCGGAGAAGCTGCTCAGGATCAACAGGGCCGCACCGACACTGATCGAGGCATCCGCGATATTAAACGCCGGGAATGGATAGGATCCAAGCCAGACCTGAATGTAGTCGATAACATGGCCGAGGTAAACGCGATCGATCAGGTTGCCGATCGCGCCACCGAGGATCAGGCACAAGGATGCCGCGGTCAGCGTGTCTTCCGCCGGCAGTTTCCGCACCCATTGCACGATAACGATGCTGATGACAATCGCGATCACGGTAAACAACCAGCGTTGCCAGCCCCCGGCATTGGCGAGAAAACTGAATGCGGCGCCGGTGTTGTAGGTCAGGTACCAGTCGAAGTACGGGAACAGGTTGACCGCCTGATGAGGGGTTAATTGTGCTTCGGCAATCTGCTTGGCAGCCTGGTCGAGTATGACCACGATCAAGCTGATCCATAACCATCTAAGTTGTGGAGACGCCATATTCATAGCCGGTTACAGGTCATCTCAGGCGTAGCGGCGTTGTTCACCATCTCCATCGACGTTGACGATACAGCGCGCACAGAGTTCCGGGTGATCGCTATCACTACCGACTTCCTCGCGGTGATGCCAGCAGCGCGCACATTTCTGATGATTGCTTGGATTGGCCTGTATCGAAATGCGGTTGCCATTGCGCAGCGTGACCACTTCCTCGCTTTGTGTTGCATCCAGTACCGCCATGGTCGCCGCAGAAGTTATCATGACGAAACGTAATTCGTCACCGATAACCTGCAGTTTATCGATCAGTGCCTGGTCGGCGAGGATCGTAACCTCGGCATCGAGGCTGGAGCCGATCCTGCCATCCTGGCGCAGGCTTTCCAGTTTGCGCGTGACTTCAGCGCGCACCTGCTCAACCGAGTCCCAGACCGATGGGTCGATCTCGGCGTTCGAGTAGGCAAACAGGCCGTCGTACCATTCGGCGGTGAAAACCCCTAGATCATCACGCTCGCCGGGCATGTTTTCCCAGACTTCGTCGGCGGTAAAACTCAAAATTGGGGCGATCCAGCGGGTCATTGCCTCGGTGACGTGGTACATCGCGGTCTGGCAGGAACGACGCGCCAGCGAATCAGACTGCGTGGTGTACTGCCGGTCCTTGATCACGTCCAGGTAAAATCCGCCGAGCGTTTCCGAGCAGAAATTATGAATTTTCTGAATTGCGATATGGAAATGATAGTCCTCGTAGTGCGCCTGCAATTCTGTTTGTAAATTAAATGTCTCCGCGACGATCCATTGATCCAGGGCCAGCAGGTCGGTGGCGGCAACCGAATCGCTGGCGGGATCGAAACCATTGGTATTAGCCAACAGGAAGCGCAGCGTATTGCGGATGCGGCGGTAGGAATCTGCCGTGCGTTTCAGAATTTCGTCTGAAATCGACATTTCGCCGGAGTAATCGGTAGCGGCAACCCACAGCCGCAGAATATCAGCGCCGAGGGTTTTGGTGACCTTGATCGGCGCAATAACGTTACCGACCGACTTTGACATTTTCATGCCCTTGGCATCGACGGTAAAGCCATGCGTCAGCACCTGGCGATAAGGTGCCTGGCCATGCATCGCGCAGGAAGCCAGTAGTGACGAGTGAAACCAGCCGCGGTGCTGATCCGAACCTTCGAGATACATGTCGGCGGGAAAAGTGAAACGGTCATCCTGTTGCAGGACGCTGTAGTGGGTGGTGCCCGAATCGAACCAGACGTCAAGGGTATCGCCGAGCTTGACATAGTCGTCGACTTCGTCGCCGAGCAGTTCGCTCGCCTCGAGTGAAAACCAGGCCTGGATTCCATTTTCCTCGATGCGTTGGGCGACGGCTTCGATCAGTTCTGCAGTCCTTGGATGCAATGCCTGGGTCTCGCGATGCATAAATAACGGAATCGGTACACCCCAGAAACGTTGCCGCGAGATACACCAGTCTGGACGGTTTTCAATCATGCTTTCGATGCGTGCCTGTCCCCAGGAGGGAACCCAGCGAACTTTCTTGATCTCGGTCATGGCGAGATCACGCAGACCGGCCTGTTCCATGCTGATAAACCATTGCGGGGTTGCACGAAAGATAATCGGCGATTTATGTCGCCAGCAATGTGGATAACTGTGCTGGTATTTCTCGACATGAATCAGCGCATTTTTTTCCTTGAGTACCTCGATCACGTGATCGTTGGCGGCAAATACATGCTCGCCGGCAAACAATTCGGTAGCGGGCAGAAAACAACCATTGCCGCCAACCGGGTTATAAATCTCGAGACCGTATTTCTTACCGAGAACAAAGTCATCCTGGCCGTGACCCGGCGCGGTGTGAACGGCCCCGGTGCCGGCTTCGAGAGTAACGTGATCGCCGATGACAATCATCGACTCTCGATCATAAAACGGGTGACGCAGGCGATGGCGTTCTAGAACTTCACCCCTGCCACGTGCGACTATTTTATAGTCGTCTATCCCATAGCGTTTGAGGGCGTCCTGCATCAGGTCGCTGGCAAGGAACAGGCGTTCCGTTCCCAGCCCGGTCTCGGCCTGCAGCAGCACGTACTCTTCTGTGGGGTTGAGTGCAACCGCGAGGTTTGCGGGTAAGGTCCACGGTGTGGTGGTCCAGATCAGTAACGATATCGGGCCTTCCCCGGGATCGTCGGCTTCGCTTTCCAGCGCAGCCACGAATGCGGCTTCATCGATTACCGCGAAACGCACGTCGATCGCGGGCGAGGTCTTGTCCTTGTAATCGACCTCGGCCTCGGCCAACGCCGAACCACAATCAATACACCAGTGGACCGGTTTATCTCCACGCACGACATGCCCGTTCTCGATAATCTTGCCAACCGCGCGCACGATGTTAGCCTCGGTATCAAAGTTCATCGTCAAGTAAGGTTTATACCAGTCACCCAGCACGCCGAGCCGGATAAAATCGATACGCTGCTGGTCGATCTGCTTGAGCGCATAGTCGCGACAAGCCTGGCGAAACTCATCGGCCTCGACCTTGACTCCAACCTTGCCTAAACTCTTTTCCACCTGGTGCTCGATCGGCAATCCATGGCAATCCCAGCCCGGCACGTAGGGCGCATCTTCTCCGTTCAGGGTTCGTGATTTGACAATCACGTCCTTGAGAATCTTGTTGACCGCGTGGCCGATATGAATATCGCCGTTGGCATAGGGTGGGCCGTCGTGCAACACGTAACGTTTGCGGCCGACACGCGCATCCCGGATGAGCTGGTAAAGGTTTTTATCCTGCCATTTCTGCAAACGTTCGGGTTCACGATTGGCGAGGTTGCCGCGCATCGGGAACTCGGTGTCAGGTAAATTTAATGTAGATTTGTAGTCAGCCAACTGTCATTTATCTCGTTTAAAAAAGGCCTTTGCCTTCTCGGTGTCCTGTGCAATATGGGCGGCTAATTCTTCGAGCGAAGCAAACTTCTCTTCGTTGCGGATCTTGTGCAAAAAATTAACCTCGACGCTATAGCCATACACGTCCCGGTCAAAATCAAGAATATATACTTCGAGAATAGTGTCGACGCCGTTAACCGTCGGGCGAGTGCCAATGCTGGCCACGCCCTCCAGCACGCGATTATCCAATCCTTTCACGTTAACCGCAAATATTCCTTTAACGATCAGGGTTTTATCGCCCATTTTTATATTAATAGTCGGGTATCCGAGCTTGCGACCAAGTTTCTGCCCATGTGCAATGCGACCCGACAGCGAGTAGGGGCGACCGAGCAGCTCTGCAGCTTTTTCAAAATTACCTTGCCGAATACTCTCACGGATGCGCGTGCTGCTGACGCGCTCGCCATCGATCATCAGGGTTTCGGTTTCATCGACCATGAAGCCATAACGCTCGGCGTTGTCCTTAAGAAACTGAAAATTGCCCTGGCGATTTTTGCCAAAGTGGAAGTCGTCGCCAATCACCAGGTGCTTCGTGTTCAGGCTGTTGATGAGAATTTGCTGGACGAAATCCTCGGCGCTTTGTGCGGCGAGTCTATGGTCGAAATGCAGACATAGCAGGTAGTCGATTTGCTGCGCCTTTAAATAGGCAATCTTTTCACGAAACCGCGCGAGCCTTTTTGGCGCTTTGTCGGGGGCGAAATACTCGATCGGCTGAGGCTCGAAGATGATCACCACGGTGGGCAGGGAAGTCGTGGCAGCAACCTGTTTTAGCTGGCTGATGACGAGTTGATGGCCACGGTGAACGCCATCGAAATTGCCGATCGTAACCGCGCTCGCAGGTATCGGGTGCCTCAGGTTGTAGAGTCCACGAATTAACTTCATCAGAGATCAGGCAATAAGATTTTTGCGGCGAAAGCCCATTATCCAAAGCACCAGGCTATAGCACAAGATTGCCGGCAGGATCATCCACGCCAGTTGGGCGAGGCGTTGGTACCAGCGCCATTCGCTCCACGACTCCAGCTCCGGCAGCAGGAAGTGAATTAACAGGCCCATCGCAATACAGGCCAACAGGATTTTAAGTAGTGGTTTGCTAAAGGTTTCAAGTGGGCCCAGGATGGCATCGCGCCTTAATTCGCGCGCCAGCCGGAATGCATTGAAATAGGCCGCGGCGGAGGTTGCCAGTGCCAGCCCGACATGCGGTGCGAGGAAGTCCGCTTGCAGCATGGAGACAACAAGAACGACGTTTAAGGCCATGTTAAGTACCATCGCCTGGATACCGATACGTACCGGTGTCCTGGTGTCCTGTCGCGCGTAAAATCCGTTGGCGAGGATTTTAATCATAATAAACGCCGGTAAGCCGAGGCTGTAAGCCATCAGGCTGTAGGCCGCCATCATCGAATCGTTTGCCTGGAAAGCGCCGTATTCAAACAGTGTCGCCAGTATGGGTTGTGCCAGTATAAACAGGCCGAAGGTTGCCGGTACGGCAATGATCAGGGACAACTGGACTGCCCAGGCCAGGGTCCGGTTGAAACTATCGTCGCCTTCCTTGTAATGCGCCGCGGACAGGTTGGGCAAGACCACGGTTGCCAGTGCGATACCAAATACACCCAGCGGGAATTCGAGCAGGCGGTCCGAGTAATAGAGCCAGGAGACACTGCCGGTGATCAGGAAAGATGCGATAAAGGTATCGAA
The DNA here is from genome assembly GCA_029862125.1 of Gammaproteobacteria bacterium. Taxonomy (GTDB): domain Bacteria; phylum Pseudomonadota; class Gammaproteobacteria. The sequence continues at coordinate 10,975 of JAOTXY010000088.1, forward strand.
CAGCAGGTTGATCTGCGCCACCGATGACCCAAACAACGCTGGAATCATCAGTTTGATGATTTTTTGTACACCCTCGTGGCGCCAGCCCCATTTTGGTCGTGGCAATAATTGCGCGCGATACAGGAAGGGCAATTGAAACAGTAGTTGCAAGATACCGGCGAGCAACACACCCCAGGCAAGTCCGGTTATCGGCACGTCGAGTCGGGGGCTCAACCACATGGCGCAACCGATCAGACTCAGGTTGAGCAGGACCGGGGTGAAAGCGGGTACCGCGAAGCGCTTCCAGGTGTTGAGAATGCCACCGGCCATCGCGGTCATCGATATCAACAGGATGTAGGGGAAGGTCAGCCGCAGCATATCCGCAGTCAGGTCAAACTTGGCGGGCTGATCGATAAAACCAGCCGCAAAAATACTGATTAGCAGCGGTGAGGCAGCAACGCCTAACAGGCTTAGTAAAAGTAAAATAAAGCCCAGCGTGCCGGCGACGCGATCAATAAGATCACGGGTCTGAGCTGCCGTGTAGTTACTGCGGTACTCGGACAGGACCGGCACGAAGGCCAGTGAAAACGCACCCTCGGCAAATAGTCTGCGCAGGAAATTAGGGATCTTGAAGGCGACAAAAAACGCATCCGCAGCGTCGCTGGCGGAAAAGAAGCGGGCGATAACGATATCCCTTGCGAGCCCCAGCACGCGAGACAGGAGCGTCATCGAGCCTACCGAGACCGTGGATTTAATCAGCGCGCTCATTTCAGGGGTATAAACAGATTGGTTTCCGGCCTGTCAAAGCGGCGAATTCTAGCATTTTAAGTCGCGCTGTATCAGTCATTTCGGCCGAATTCGGGTTGACAGCGCCAGGTGCAGTGAAGATAATGCGCGCCTCGTTTTTCAAGCCCGATACCAGGAGTAAACCTTGGCAAATTCAGCATCCGCGCGTAAACGTGCAAACCAGGCCGAACAGCGTCGCCAGAACAACGCCAGTCGCCGCTCAATGATGCGGACTCATCTTAAGGCAACCATGGCCGCGATTACTGCCGCCGACAAGAAAACTGCTGAAGAAGCCTTTAAAAAGGTAGTGCCGATACTCGATAGTGCAGCCACTCACGGTCTGATCAGTCACAATAAGGCCGCGCGCCACAAGAGCCGCATGAATGCCCAGATCAAGGCGCTGTAAAGAAATCGTTTCAATGTAAAAAAGGCCGGATGCGTTCCGGCCTTTTTTATGTCTGCTCCTCGGCCAGCCATTGCTTGCTGACCAGTAGCTGGTCCCCGGTTTTGATCCTGCCGACAAATTGATCGCCGACATGGACCTGTCCCACGCCTTTTGGCGTGCCGGTCATGATAACGTCACCATCTTCAAGGGTCATGAATTGCTGGATGTCGAGCAGAATCTGTTCTGGCTTGTGCATCATTAATTCGTAACCGCCATCCTGGCGTAGTTCACCATTGATCTCGAGTTGCAGAGACAGGCTAGCAATCTCGATATCGCCAAGTGGTATGAAATCGCTGAAGCATGCCGCGCCATCGAAGGCCTTGGCCCGCTCCCAGGGTAAACCCCTGGCTTTCAGGTTTGACTGGAGCTCGCGCCGGGTCAAATCAAGCCCGAAACCAACAGCATGCAATTTTCTGTTACGCACCATAAAGCAGATTTCGCCCTCATAGTGCAGCGGTTCTTCGTGCGTTGCATGAAGCGTTGCCGAAATCGCCGAGTTCGGCTTGTTGAAAATCACCATCTGATCTGGGGTTTCATTGCCCAGTTCGCGAATATGCTCGAGGTAATTGCGGCCGATACAAACGATCTTGGAGGGCGTAAAGCTTGCAGAATCGAGTCGAAGGCTATTCATAAGCGTCCGCTTTAATTGGGTAACATTTTCATCAAAAATATTTCTGGTTCAGCCTGGATTAAGACAGCACGCGCTAAATTGGCGTCGTTACCAGGCACAACGGGAGATAGTAATGGTTAACTTGACACGAAACAAACTGGGTTTGATTGCGGCAGGCAGCGCGCTCGTATTGGCATTGGCCAGTGTGCCGGCAAAGGCCCACCACAACCATAGCATTGTGGGTCCGGCGGTTGCTTTTATTGCGCTCGGTGCGCTGTTAAATCACGGCCACCACGGCCACTACCGCCATCGTGGGCATTACGGCCACCATCGGCCGCACCACTACAGGCATCATCGCCGGCACAGCCACAGTCACGGTGGTTACCATAATAGCGGTCATGGTGGTTACCACAATAAAAAATACGGTAGTTACCATAGTAAAAAGCACGGTGGTTACCATAAAAAAAGACGTAAACATTACAACCATTAAGAAAAGACGATGAAAACAATCGGAATTCTAATACTGTCGCTGGCATTACTGGGGTATGACCTGCCCGCGGTCGCTGCCGAGCAACAACAAGTCAGCCGTTCCGCCGGCAAGCTCAAGCTGGATCAGGACACCGATTTGTCGCAGCTGCTAAAGATGCG
>JAOTXY010000089.1 GCA_029862125.1 Gammaproteobacteria bacterium
GCCGGGTGTGGGTGAAAACCTGCAGGACCATCTCGAGTTTTATTTTCAGTTTCGCTGTCAGCAACCAATTACGCTGAATGCCGAGCTTAGTCTCTGGCGAAAGTTTTTGATCGGCACTCGCTGGCTGCTCACCAAGAAAGGTCTCGGTGCGACCAATCATTTTGAGTCCTGCGCATTTATTCGCTCGAAGGCCGGTGTCAAATGGCCCGATATCCAGTATCACTTCCTACCCGGTGCGATGCGTTATGATGGCAACGCCGCCTTCGATGGGCATGGTTTCCAGGTGCACGTTGGGCACAACAAGCCCTTTAGTCGCGGTACAGTCAAGCTGCGCACGCCGAGCGTTCAGGACAAGCCCGAAATCATTTTCAATTACCTGCAGCGCCAGGAAGACATCGAGGCCTATCGCGCCTGCGTCAGGTTAACGCGTGAAATTATCGGCCAGCCGGCGATGGATGCTTTTCGGGGTCCCGAGATTCAACCCGGTGAATCGATTCAAAGCGACGAAGACATCGACGCTTTCGTGCGCAGCGCGGTCGAATCCGCCTATCACCCTTCCTGCGCCTGTCGTATGGGAGAGGACGACATGGCGGTAGTCGATTCGGAAACCCGGGTGCACGGCATCGATGCCTTGCGCGTGGTCGACTCGTCGATCTTTCCAACCATCCCTAACGGTAACCTGAACTCGCCGACGATCATGCTTGCCGAACGTGCCGCCGACATTATCAAGGGCAAGGGCATGCTCGAAGCCTCCGACGCGAGCGTTGGGCTCGGCCAGGACTGGGAAACCCTGCAGCGTTCCACCATCGCCTGATATCTGCTTGATGGGGCAATCTTTACTGGTAGTGGCCGTGTCGTTGCAATACCTCAATTTCGTAACCATCCGGATCAGTGACAAAAAAGAAGCGCGCCAGCAAATTATTATCCGGTGAAAACTCGACGATATCGGTAGCTTCAATGCCAAGCGTATTAAATCTTTCATGCTCGGCGTCGAGGTCATCGACGCACACGGCTATATGCCCGTAACCGTTTCCGTGCTTGTAAGCCGTGGTTCTGCCCTTGTTGAGGGTGAGCTCGATTTCCATATCGTTTTCTTCATTGCGCAGGTAAACCAGGGCAAAATCCTCAAAGTCGAGTTCGTGGGACGGGGCAAGTCCAAAGGCTTGCTGGTAAAACGATTTTGATCGATCGAGATCCAGCACACGGATCATGCTGTGGATAATTTTTGCCATGTGCACCTCGACGAAGCTAAAAGAGTGATTGCCAGTATATCGGCCTACTTCGTGCTAGTGGAACTAATAACGTCCTGTAGGACTATTTTTTACACGAGGTCGGTTTGCCTGATGTGTCAAAACACGGGGTGGAGGTCGATTTTTTAGTTGCCTACAATCTTGATCCGATCCTCGCCTCTTAACGACTCGCCGTTATAGGTTCCCGCCTTGAGGATAATCGTGTATTCGCCTTCAACAACCTTGTAGCCTGTTGTGCGCACATCGCAGACCAGATCTTCGTAGGTGTCGTCGTTGATATCTGCCTGGTGGCATAAACTCTTATCAGATTTGCCGACCAACATGATATCGACACCATTTAACCTGATGGTGCGCGGGTTGATTCCGATTACATCGAGGTCGCTGGATCCGAGAATCGCGACCGGGATAACCCGCTTGGCACCGGCACGGACTACATTCTCCGGGCTGCCGGGTTTAATATCGATCATCATCGGGGTCGGTCCCTGTTCGCCAAACAACTTGCTCGCCTGGGCGGTGATTGCAAAATGTCCACCGTTTTGTTCTGGATCCGGACTAGTAGAGTTGGCTGGTGCCGCCATGGAGTTACCGGCCCATGTCCACAGCATGGTTGCAAAAATTAGTACTGTTATTTGCCGGTATCGCACTTTTTAATACTGGGTAGTTTCCGTTGACACGTCAATAGTATTAGAAGTAGTTGCTATCTAACCGCAGTTTTTCAAGTCTCAAGCTCGAAGATAGACGTTGAAATTCACCATGGCATGGGGCGGAGAGCAACCGTTTTTGGAAGAAAAGGGGTATTATATCGACGCCCCGGGTTCCGTGTGACAATAGTCGTGCACTAATTACGATTGGCTATTAAGGATCTGCTAGTCCATACAGGAATGCGACTGTGCGAGACATGCATGACATCGATTGAATATATTCAACTCACTGAACATACCGATTTGCCCGTCATCGAGCACTTCGCACCGTTTAAGGTTGTGCTCGCCATCGAGGACACCGTCAGCCGCGCACGCCAACACGAGATTTCCAGGTGGCTGGTCGAAATGGGTGGTAAGTACGTGATGATTTGTGGTTCTGATTGTGCAAGCTGGGAGGAGATAATCCGCCAGGCTAACCTGGACCGGGTAGATATTGAACATATGAAACCACAGGAATTCGTCATGATTACCACCCATCAGCATGAAAGGTTACGCAACGTGTTCTGGCACGCAAAAAAGCATGCCCATCACAGCCACGTCAAATTTAACAATATCCTGGCGATCCACATCGGAAGCCAGAATCGATCGGTTGAATATCTTGCCATGTTTAACAAGGCCTAGAACCAGGTCGGAAACAACTCGATGTTGCGAAACAAAGTGGTCAATGGTCACAGACCATTTTGCCAAGTATAATTTACAGCAGGTTCGAATCTAGAATAATAAATCGAGGAGTCGCAAAATGTCGTTAAAAGTTATCGGGTCAGGCTTTGGTCGAACGGGGACGATGTCGATGAAAGAGGCGTTGGGTGTTCTGGGCCTTGGTCCGTGTCACCATATGTTGGAGGTAATGGAAAATCCGGCACATCTCCTCTTCTGGAAGGCAATTGCGGCCGGTGAACAGGTCAATTGGGCTGATGTTTTTGAGGGCTATAATTCACAGGTGGATTGGCCTGGCGCGCATGTCTGGCACGAAACCGCCATTGCCTTTCCGGACGCAAGGGTTGTTCATACCGAACGTCCGGAAGACGTCTGGTGGAACAGTTTCAACGGAACAATCGGCAAGTTCTTTGCCATCTATAAAGATCTTGAATTGCCCACGCACATAGCAGATGTCGCTGATACTATGTCCGGCTGGTTTCTAAACGAGGCATTTGACGATTTCACCGACCGCGACTCCGCGATTGCGGCTTATCGATTGAACAACCAGAAAGTGCGCGACACGATACCGGCGGACCGGCTGTTGGTGTTTAATGTTGCCGATGGGTGGGATCCGCTCTGCCGTTTTCTCGAGCTTCCCGTTCCCGATACGGAATTTCCTCACCGCCATCCGAAAAAGGAATTCTGGGAGCATTTCGGCGGAGAACCCGCGTAACTTCGCCCACTTTAAAAGCAATGTTTGATCAATTCGACATTGAGCAAAATTGCTCTTAAAGTGAACGGTCGATGAATAGCAGCAATCTCTCACGCAAGTTGGCGGTCATCCTGCACGCCGATGTCGTCGCTTCGACAACACTGGTCCAAACCAACGAAATCCTCGCGCACGAACGTATGCAGGCCGCTTTCCATCAGTTTGCCAGCACCATCGCAGACTATGGAGGTAAAGCTCACGAATTGCGCGGCGATGCACTTGTCGCCGAGTTTGAGCGGGCGTCAGATGCGGTCACCGCTTCGCTCGCATTCCAGGTCCAGAATACTGCGCTAAACGCGGCCTATGGCGACGATATCCGGCCCGAATTACGCATCGGTATCAGCCTCGGTGAAGTGGTGATTGCCGACGGCACCATAACAGGGGCAGGGGTTGTGTTAGCACAGCGACTGGAGCAGTTGGCCGAAGCGGGTGGCATCGTGGTGCAGGGTGCCGTGTCGGAAACGGTACCAACCCGAATGCCGTACGACTTCGAAAGCCTGGGCGAGCAAATGCTAAAAGGCTTCGATCAGCCGGTAAGAGCCTTTGCTGTCAAGCTGCGACAGGGTGCAGCGCTGCCGGAAGTGGAGGTAAATCAGATCGCACCAGTTCCGGAGCCAGTCGACCCTGACCCAGGTGGATTAGAAAAACCTTCTATCGCCGTGCTGCCGTTCGCCAACATGAGTAACGATCCGGAGCAGGAATATTTTGCCGATGGCATATCGGAAGACATCATTACCGCGCTATCACAAATTAAACAATGGCTTGTCATCGCACGTAATTCCAGTTTTGTCTACAAGGGGCGCCACGTCGATATTCGCGAGATCGCCAGGGAACTGGGAGTGCGTTATGTACTGGAAGGAAGTGTGCGCAAGGCCGGCAATCAACTACGCATCACCGGCCAGTTAATTGAAGCGGATACCGGAACCCACCTGTGGGCCGATAAATACGACGGCGACCTTGAGGATGTCTTCGCGCTCCAGGATAGAATCACGGAAAGTGTCGTGGGCGCGATCGAGCCCTCGCTGCGCCAGGCTGAAATAGCGCGCTCGAAACGAAAACCACCCAAAGATATCGGCGCATACGATCTCTATCTACAGGCCCTGCCACATCTTTTCGCGATTCGGCCAGAACCCAACGAACTGGCTTTAAATTTATTGCATCGTGCCATCGAACTCGATCCGAACTATGCCCTCGCTCTGGCCTACCTTGCCTGGGGCTACGAAGAACGACTGACTCGAGCCTGGGGAGCCTATGGAGATGATGATGCGGGAACAGCGATTGCGCTGGCGCACCGGGCAATTGCAGCTGACAGAAACGATGCGATTGTGTTGGTGCTCGCAGGTTTCGTTCTGGTGATGATTGCACGTGACTATAACGAGGGTCTCGAGGCGGTCAATCGTGCCCGGGAGCTCAATCCCAATATTGCATTTGTCACCTTTCTGGTTGGCGCCGTGCAAAATGTTTGTGGGAACCCGGAGGATGGTCTCGCCTGTATTGAGCATGCTATTCGCGTCAGCCCAGGGGACCCCGGTGCATTCTTTTTCTATACCGCGGCGGCAATGGCCCATCTCATGTGCGGTCGCCCAACCGAAGCCTGCGACCTGGCCACAAAATCTGCTCGCATGTATGCAGGCTGGGATACCACCTACCGGATATTAGCGCCCGCGTTGGTACAACTGGGCCGAATGGACGAAGCGCGTTCTACGGTCGCCAAGCTGCTGGAGTTGGCTCCGGCTATGACAATATCCGGGTTGCGCGAACGCTGGCCAATCCGCGACAAAGAAACTTTAAATGCAATTCTGGACGGGCTGCGTATCGCTGGATTGCCAGAATAAGCCTCCACCTGGATTCGTCTCGTGCCAACGGACAAAGTTTGCCCTCACCCGGAATTTCAAGCCGCGTACACTAGAAGTGGTCTCGCTTAAACTTTCGCTCCCATTGCTTTTGAAAAATCCGGTTATTGCCTTCCCATGCAGTCGATACCGCGTACAGATAAAAATGTGTCCGGTCACAGGTAATTCGAGTGTAGGTGTGGGTTCTTGTTTGCCAGTCTGCCCTGCCATACTCCCATTTCCAATCGTATTCGGCGATAGCAGACAGGGGATCCGACTCGTCAATACTGAATCGGTATAATGACTTTGACCCCATTTCCATGCCGGTTTCCTCAAAACGGGTCTTGCCATTATCCGCGACTATTTCGAGCAGGTTGAGATTCTGCTCGGCGTCGTGCCTGATTTCCCGATTCTGACTAACCGGTCTTAAAACCGTGGTGACCTCGGGCTCACCGATTTCACTTTTACCGAATTCAGTCAGCGGTGCACTTTCCTCATTACTATGAATCACCGGCAAATTTAGCACGCTAGAGCCCGAATAAATTGTCACCCGGGAGTTGGTCGGCGATGGCCAGGCCATCGGCCAGTAACTCGTCGATATTGCCAGCCGGAGCCTGTGCCCGGCGGGCACGACGTAAGCGCTATGATTCAGCTCGACCTCGACCTCTACTTTTTCCCCGGGATTCATTGGCTCGGGTTTTGACTTACCGTTGCGCTGACTCAGATTCAATATGCCACGCGTGATCAGGGTACTGGATCCATCTGGCCAGACATCGCATAACCGCGCGGCCACGAGTGCTTGTGGTTGATCGCTGCTCAACTTCAGCGCCGCAACCGCGTTACCCAGAATTTCCAGTGGCTGGGTCATCGTACCGGTATCAAAAACCAGCGATCCCGCATCTTCTTGCTGTTGGTCGCCGGGCAGTTCTTCGGCCGGCCCGAACGAGAACCACGGCATATATTCCCCCGAGAGTTGACCTGTTGTTTGTGGCGAGCAAATTCCCATCGACTGGTCGGATACGGACTCTTTAGACAACGCCCCGGGGCTTAAATGAAATATCTCGGTGTCGATTTGATCCGATGGCCAGCTGTTTAGTCCAACCCAGCGCCCGGGACGTTCATCGTAATAGGTTTGTGGTTTTACGCTGTCTTGCAGAAAGACCTGGTACTGCGCTTCCTCCATGATTCCAGTTTCGTCATCTTTCAACCACTGGTCGAACCAGCGAATCGCATCGGCGAGAAAATCTACCGTCGGGCCGGGAATGCCGAGGTGGGGATAGCGATGACACCATGCTCCCTGCAAGCCGCGCACCGGGACCTGCAAATTTTGCAGGAGTCGAGGCACCGTGTTTGGCCAGCAATCCGCATGGCCGCTGACCGCGTAAACCGGAATCTTGATAGCTTCATAATCGGTGTCTACCGAATTGTTAAGCCAGTAATCGTCATTATGTTGATGTTCAAACCAACGCTCGAGGTAATGTGGCGTATTCTCTAACCGTTCCAGCCACAGTGTCTTCCAGTTTTGACCAACAAGTTCGGGGTCGGGTGGACGCGTACTGTAGCCAAACATGATCGCCGCCCATCCCAGTGTCTGGCCCACCATGCAACCCAGATAATATCCTGCATCGTCATAATAACGTTGATCGGTTGCGCCCAATACAATAATGGTCTTGAGTGCTGAGGGTGCTCGTTGCGCGAGCTGCAATCCGGTAATTCCACCCCAGGAAATTCCCATGGTGGCGACCTTGCCGTTACACCAGGGTTGTGCGGCGATCCATTCGATTACTGCAACCCCATCGTCTATTTCCTGGTCGGTGTACTCGTCGTAAAGAACCCCATCCGAACTACCCGACCCGCGCATATCAACTCGAACGCAGGCGTATTGGTGTTTGGCGAAATGGGCGATGGTGTTTGAATCCCGTTTCGCCGAATAGTCATCTTTTCGATAGGGGAGGTATTCGAGAATGGCCGGACAAGGCTTTTCGCTATCGGGCAACCACAGCCTTGCACCGAGGCGAGATCCATCGGGCATCGGAATCCAGCAATGGTTGACTCTGGTAACCACCATTATCTGTAATCGAAGCTAGAATCGGAGTTTATATTACTGATCATTTGTACTAACGGGTTAAAGAGTACACTCACTTCTAGCCCGATAGAACGGCGGCTATATCATGCAACGGGTTTTAAGGTGAGGGATCAGGAATCGCACTCGCTGTCTCATGCTCCGCCTCGCGTCCTGCGAGGGAGGAGCATGAGAAACGTCTTCCGATCAGGCCATCCACCAGCGTTCCATGATCCGGCGGCCGTCGAATCCACGCGTCCAGGACAGATCACCATGCGCGATCTTCGCATTGCGTGCATGAACTTCGTTGGCGAACATGGGCACTACGTTTCCGCCTTCATCCCGCAATATGATCTGCATCTCGCGATACATGTCGGCTCGCCTGCCTGCGTCGAGTTCGGCCCGTGCGGATTTAAGGAGCTCGTTGAAACGTGGGTGATCCCACTGCGTGTCATTCCAGGCCGCCCCTGGTGCAAAGCCCGTTGTGAACATGGTGTCTTCGGTGGCGTAGCCGCCCCAGTAACTGGCGCACCAGGGCTTTTTCATCCAGACATCCGACCAGTACCCATCATTCGGCTCACGCACAACATTGATATTAACACCGGCTTTCTTTGCCGACGCCTGGAAAAGAACCGCCGCATCAAGAGCACCGCTATAGGCGGCATCCGAAGCGCTCAGATCTATCGTAATGTTACCAAGCCCAGACTCCTTCATGTGAAACCGCGCCTTGTCCGGGTCATAAGCATTCTGTTCGATATCAGCCGCGTGATAGCGGTAGGAGGGCCCGATCGGGTGATCATTCCCAATCACGCCATGTCCAAACAGGATTTTATCGACAATCTCTTCGCGATCGATCGCGTGCTTCAATGCTTTTCGCACATGCAGGTTGTCAAACGGCGCAATGCTGGTCAGCATTGGAAAGGTGTAGTGCAAGGGACCGGAACCTTCCTCGATGATGACTTCCGGACGCCGCGAGAGCAGCGATAGAGTCTTGAGTTCGACCCGGTCAATGACATCCACTTCGTTTGTGAGAAGTGCATTTGTTCGTGCTGAAGAGTCGGTGATCGATAGGATCTCGATAGTGTCCGCATGCGCGGCACCTTTCTTCCAGTAGTTCGGATTACGCTTAAACGCATAACTGAGCCCCGGATCTTCCTTGGTCAGGATGTACGGTCCTGAGCCACCCGCCTTCCAATCGATGCTTCCGTCCTTTGCGGGATAAATGCCGAATGTTGCTTCATTGAAATTGAAGGGAAAATCCGCGTTACCGTCTGAAAGAGAAATGACGACGGTGTGGTCCCCATCGGCCTTGATTTCGGTGACGGAGGCTACTAGCGGCTTGGCCACCGAGGTTGATTTCTCGCCACGGTGATAGTTGATCGACGCGATGACATCTTTAGCCGTCAACGTCTTGCCATTATGAAATTCGACTCCCTTACGCAACTTGAACGTCCAGGTGGCTGCATCTGGCGAGGATGACCATTCAGTCGCGAGCGAGCCAACCAATGCGCCGCTTGCATCCAGTTCGGTCAGGGTATTGGCAACACCGTAGGCAACAACCCACTGCAGCCCATTGGTAAGAGTCGCTGGATCGAGGGAATCGGTCGTGGCACCGTGTCCCATGGCCATGCGCATGTGCCCACCTTTTTTCGGGGTTGCGGCATGGGCCTGGTTGAAAAGACCTGTTCCGATAGCCAACGAAATGCCAACTGCACTGGATCTGCCCAGGAACTCGCGGCGCGACATGCGCCCTTTTTTGGCTTCAGTAATCAGCCAACGGGTATATTTGTCTTGATTTGTCATGACTCACTCCTCGGTTTTATTTGCTGGCGGTGGCCTCTTGGTGGGCGATAAGTCCAGCTGATTATTTTCGTACAGAGGGTAAAGGTCGCAAAAACGTCTCCACTTGTCCATCTTTTAAAAAATTCCACGCTGCAATCCGTAGATTCATATTTTCATCTAGTGATGTCAGGAGATAATGCCCGGTGGGCGATTGCAGTCGGACAAAGTGCCCGCTACGGGTGAAGTTGGGCAAAGATATTAGAGCCTCTTAGGGGTCGCCTATCGTTGCTGGCTCGTCAACTTAACGCCGGTCAAAAAAAAGAGCCCGGACCAGTCCGGGCTCTTCTACCATGTTGCCAGTTACTTGAACTTCTTTATTTCACCGCTTTTGATGCGATCAAAGTAAGAGTTCATTTCGCGTTTTACGATTGGGGCCAGGAAATAGAGCCCAAGAATGTTAGGTACACAGATCAGGAAGACCAATGCGTCTGAAATATCCAGAATCGGTCCTAGTTGCACCACACACCCCAGCGCGACAAAGGCACAAAAAATCAGTTTGTAAATGGTTTGCCCCCTTTCACTTTCACCGAACAGGTAAGTCCAGCCTTTGAGTCCATAGTACGACCAGGAGATCATGGTAGAAAAGGCAAACATCAAAGCCGCAAAAGCCAACGGTATCGGGAACCACGAAAATTCACGTTCAAAAGCAGCCGAGGTCATGGCCACACCCTGTGCCTCGCCAGCAAAATCCGGGGCTGCCACCTGGGCGGTACCGATTACCAGCGCGGTAATGGTGCAAATTACGATCGTGTCGATGAAAGGTTCCAGCAAGGAGACGACACCCTCTGTAATCGGCTCATCAGTTCTGACCGCCGAGTGGGCAATCGACGCAGAGCCGATTCCGGCTTCGTTTGAAAACACGGCGCGCTGAAAACCGATAATCATTGCACCAAGCGCACCGCCAGCGACTCCTTCTCCAGTGAATGCGCCGTCGAAAATATTACCAATTGCGGTTGGAATAGTGTTGGCATTCATCAAAATAACGATAATCGCGAACACGCAATAGAAAATCGCCATGAAGGGAACAATTTTTTCAGTGACGCGGGCGATTGATTTAATTCCGCCGATGATTACAGAAAATACGACACCGGCAAGAATCAACCCGATCAGCCAGCCCAGGCCATCCAGAGCGCCACCCGATACGTTATTCAGCTGTACATAGGCCTGGTTAGATTGGAACATGTTGCCGATACCGAGCGCACCGATGAATATGCCGATCGCATAAAAGGTACCCATAAACTTGCCAAAGCCTTCCATACCGCGGTCGGAAAACCCCTGGCGCAGGTAGTACATCGGGCCGCCGGAAACATGGCCATCTTCAAATTCGTTGCGGTATTTGACACCCAGGGTACATTCGACGAACTTGGTCGACATCCCCAGAAACCCCGCTACTATTAGCCAGAAGGTAGCACCCGCTCCACCAACGGTGACCGCAACTGCGACACCCCCGATGTTACCAATGCCGACTGTTCCAGATACCGCGGTCGCCAGTGCCTGGAAATGAGAAACCTCACCATGGCTATTGGGGTCGGCATAATCACCCCGCACCAGTTCAATCGCGTGTTTGAAACCGCGCAGATTGATAAAACCCATGTAAAACGTAAAAAATACCGCTCCTGCCACCAGCCATAAAACCACGACCGGCAGTTGAGCACCGAATACTGGAATCTTGAAAAATACGATTTGACCTATTAAGGTCGCAATTGGCGCCGTCGCCGAATTGATCGCCTCGTCAATGCCTGCCTGTGCGGCTGTCGTCGAGCACAGCAATACACCGAGTATGTAAAATAATCGTTTCATTTATCTCTCCTCCTACGAACAGATTTATTCTTAAGTTTTTATTAAGGGACAACCGTGACCGGAACCGGTGATGTTTGAACTAGGGCGGCAGAAACACTACCAAAAATCAATGTGTGCATACGAGATTCCCCCCGACGGCCGATATAAATCTGGGTAACACCGTGCTGATCGGCTAAATCAAGCAGGGTTTCTGCGATCTTCCCGTGGTGAACAACCGTCTCCACCTTTAAACCCTGGGCTTCAAGAGCCGCAATTTCAGGAGTCAGTACTGAATCATTCGCCCTTTGAATCTCTGATTCGCGTCTTTGATGACGTTCTTCCAGTTCTTCGGGGGTGTGAAAGCTATAGGGTGACCAATCGATAACATAGGCTAACACAAGATCGGAACTCGTTAATTTGGCGTGCGTGACTGCGGCTCCCAGGGCCCGTTTACTACCATCACTTCCATCCAGCGCAACCAGTATTTTATTTGACATATTTTTTCTCCTCGTGGTTTTGCTTATTGTTTATATAACAACGTCACACGAAGTTAAATCTCGTGACGAAGTACTCTCCGACGTTAGAGAGTTTTACCAGGGGGTGTTAGTGCCAGTGACGGGGCAATGTTTAGACCAGATGGTGTAGTGGACAAGGATTTTGATCCTGGCCCAGGAATGACGACAACCTATTGTTGGAAGCAGACTAATCTAAAAGATTTCCCACGTTAAAATGTCTGTTACAGGTCATTAGCCGCCGCTGAGAAATCGAATCTCGGCGTCAGCTCTCTGCAAAGGAGACGCTCATGAAACTCTGGTGGGAGGCAATCTTCGGCCAAGCGGACGCTCGCGGAGTGGTACATGAATGTCGCTGAAGTGCCCAACTTGATCTCTCGTCATTTTGATATGGCACGGTGGGCCTGTGGGGACATCGATCACGCCATTCATTTCCTGGATGCCTGTCACGGCCGTCGCTCAACAGTCGCCACGCCATAGACAAACTCCGCTGCATCGAATAGCAATTTCTGAGTGAAATATTTCACGGTGCAGGGTTGAAATTGACTATATACTCCACGCCGTTCAGCGGAGGTTCATGACCGGCCGCCAACAATCCGGTTTTTTCCAAGTAGAGATAAATTAAATGATATTACGATTTTTAGCAGTTATGTTTGCCTTGTTTATCGCCAGCCCGATTATGGCTGCACAGAATATGCAGGAAACCGATACGCGCTTGATTCTCGCACAAAGCGATTCTGCACAGTCTTCCGATCCTGTTGAGCAGGCCTCGGAAAAGGCGGCTACCGGCATGGAAGCGAGAGAGGCCAAGGAAAACAACAAGGATAAGAACAAAGACAATAAGAAGAAGAAAGAGAAAAAGGACAAGAAGGCAAAGAAAGACAAGAAAGCCAAGAAGGGTGGCGACGACGATGACGATGATGAGTTAAAGAAGGACAAAGAGGCCAAAAAAGATAAAAAGAAAAAGGACAAGAAGGCAAAGAAAGACAAGAAGGATGATGACGATGACGATGACGATGACGATGACGATGACGATGATGATGATGACGACGACGACGATGACGACGAGGAATAAGTTGTAAATTATCGATGACAGGCGGTGGTAAAAGGGCTGTCCTTTTTACCGCCGCTGATTCATCGAGCTTGAACGTCAGTTTTCCCGATAACGGACGCTTAAAAGCAAACCCCAGGAGGCAATCTCCGGTCAGGAGTGGACACTGGATATCGCGCTTGAAACTGGGGGTTCTATACTTCCCACTAATAATTATTAAGAGGCCAACGGCCTCTTGAAAATACTGTTAGGTAACCGTATTTTTCAATGCACATAGAGCCGAATAAAGACAACTTAGGTAAACACCACGATGACTATCAGTGAGGACATGGGTGTCGATCCGGTGCCGGCAGCAAGCATCGTCAACCATCGCTCAACGCGCTTCTCAGGCGAGACTCAGGCCTGCAACCTCAGCGAACTGTCGGCTCAGTCATTGGACGAGCTTCGATGGTTGTACCAATGGCTCGAAGCATTAGGCAAGTACAGTTCACGAGACCTAAGCCAACCCACCGTTCTGAACGAATTCGAGGCGCTTGTAACACGTGATAGCGTAGCTCGGGTTATCGATAGTACCCGTAATATCAGGGCCGCCCAGCAGGGGTCAATCGAGGTTACTCGTATCCTGCACGACTTGCGAGGCACTGCCCTGCACCAACTCGTAGGGATCGTTGATCTCTGGCTCTCAGGTAGAGTCTTTGGGGGTGGCCTCCCGGCGGCGGCAATTCTTGCCAGAGATCACGCCAAGTTCATGAGGCATTCCCTCATTGGTTTGGACGAGCAGAGCCGCCTGCTTGACGCAGGCCTACGCCTCCATGGCGTTGAAAATCTCCGCAACCGTCTTCTGCATCTTGTATTTGTGAATGCGGATGGGGCCGTGCGGATCGACTTCGCCGCAAATTGGAACGGCGAGTTTGCCATCACATGTCCGGAATTCAGCACCGTCCTCAGGCAGCTGTATAACCTCATGGGTAATGCTG
>JAOTXY010000090.1 GCA_029862125.1 Gammaproteobacteria bacterium
AAGCGGCCAGCCAGCGTGCAGCCTTGCCCGCCTCTTCGGCGATCCCCCATTCGAGGCCACGGGCGCGCGCGGCCTTGCGCAGGTGGGACTCGGTTTCAGCGAGCGTGAGGTTATAACTCACGGTGCCGCTGCGAGTAGCTCGGGCGGAAAGGGCGCATCCTGGTACATGCAGATGCGCACCCAACGGTCCGAGCGCGGATCGAACTTGGTGGCGCCGAAGAACGACAGCTTGCAACGCAAAATATCGATCGGCAGCATGTCGGCCGAGATCAGGTTGTCCTGGATTTCGGCAAAGGGATGTGAAGCCAGGTTTTGAACCCGCCGTGCGGTGTGGCGATGCTCGGGATGGGCCAGCAGGAATTCAGCCGTGGTCGGTCCGTCGTCCCATATCAACAATGCCGAATGCAGTTGCTTGATATCACAACCGACGGCAAGCGGGAGTTCATACTCAGCGCCGAGTTCGACAAAACGCTCACCAACACGAGGCTCAAGTTTTTCGGCCGAGGTGTACCAGAAGCGCGATTGATTCTCGGGCTGGTCATAATCAACCCGCAATGCCCACTGGCACTGGGTTTCGATAATTTCGCGCAAGCCTGCGACCGGCATCGCGCCATCGATAAAAAAACTGAGGTGTTCATCCGCATCCATGCATTGCGTCAGCTCATCGACCAGCTCACCGTATGGCTCCAGTAACAGGGACAGCAACTGCTCCTGACCTTCCAACGACAAGCTATCTTCGGCCCAACGGTAAAAACGGTCCCAGGGATGATCGTCGGTGAGCGATTCGTGCTCGATATAGCTCGCCATTTGCTCGAGATCAGCGCCGAGCGCTTTAAGCTTTTCAATCTGAATCGGGTGCTGCGAATGCCATTGCGAGACGTTGAAGCGCGCGCGTTCGAAATGCTGCTTGAATTCTTTGACTGCCGCCGGTTTTGCTTGCGGAAGCGATCGCACGCGTGCAAAAGCCTCTTCGCGTGCCATCATCCAGTTATTGAGCAACGCCGGGTGATTAATCAGAAACGGCGCCATGCCGAGACCGGTGGAATTACCCACGCCGATGCGACGACGCAATTCGGGATCAATGGTAACCGCCTGATCGCCACCACGTGCCCTGGCAATATGTTCGACCAGGTCGATCGAAAAAGCTCGTGTCAGCCACACCGATAACAATTCGGCCTGAAACGGGCCGCTGAGCTCCGGACGTTCGGCAATTGTCAGCCGATCGGCTGCACCAAATTTGCCGGAACCGTAAACCGCGGTGGTACGCATCAGGTAACCCACCGCTTCAAGCTGGTCGCGATCAGGCTGCCGGCCTTGCGAAAGGCGGTCGATAACGTGTTGCCATAACCGCACCGAACGATTCGCCCGCGACAGGCTGAGCTCGGAGTCGGAAATTCGGCCTGCTTCCTGTTTCGGCACGTTCTGCTCGAGACGGTCGAGATCGGCTTCGCTCGGAATACCATCGTAAAGGGCGAAAGTCGCATCCCAGGCCGTCGCGATGACACGATCGGAGCGCATTTCATCAGGCAATTCGTGCGAAAAGGCAACCAGCGAGTAGGTTCGCTCGGGTCCGTATACCGTGTATACCGCACGACCGAAGCCCTGCTCATCGATCGCCCACAGGTTGCGTTTGAATTTCCAGTCTTCTTTTTTGAGGCGCCGCAATAACGTACGCATGAATGACAGCCGGGTCTGGTGAAAGCTACCCATGCGTGCCAGCCTCATCACAACCTCGGGGGATCTGCGGTAGCCCTCCGACGCCGGCATCGGATTGTTGTCTGCGCAATCGCTCATAACTTAATAGTCCGGCCCAAAGTTTTCATCGAAGAAGCGTAGCCAGTTATTACCCATGATTTTCGCGGTATCTGTAGCGTCAAAACCAATCTCGAGCAAGCCCTTTTCGATATTGCCGAAGTCTCGATTGTCATTGAACCATTCCGGCATCGGCGGGAAGCCGGCATTGCTGGCCGAACCCTCGCCGTAATCGATTTTCTTGGTCCAGCGGCCGACGCGCATCCACTCGACCACCGAATCCGGGTGGTCCTGGCACAGGTCGGAACCGAGCCCGATATGATCGACACCCATGATCTCGGCGCAATCGGCAATCATTTGACAAAAACTCTGCAGGCTGCAGTCGCTGCCATCCTTGAGATGATGCGGGTACATGCTAAAACCGAGCATACCGCCGGTTTCACCGAGCCCTTTCAGGATCGCATCAGACTTGTTACGCAGGGCAGGATGCCAGAAGGCCGGATTGGCGTGGGTCACGACGATCGGGCGGGTACTGATTTCGATCGCATCCAGGGTCGAACGCTCGGCCGAATGGCTCATATCGACGACGAGACCGACGCGGTTCATTTCCGCGATCACTTCACGCCCCATGCGTGTCACGCCGGTGTCTTCGGTTTCGTAACAGCCGGTGGCCAGCAGTGACTGGTTGTTATAGGTCAACTGCATGAAACGCGCGCCGAGCGTATGCAGGATTTCGAGCAGGCGAATATCGTCTTCGATGGGTGACGGATTCTGAAAGCCGTAAAAAATCGCGGTGCGGTTAGTGTCTCGCGCGAGACGCACATCGTCACCGGTGAAACCCTGGAAAACCAGGTGCGGAAAGCGTTCGAAGTAACTGTTCCATTGTTCCATGTTGGCCACGGTTTCACGGAAATTTTCATGGTACGCAATGGTGACATGCACCGCGTCGACCCCGCCGGCGCGCATTTGTTCGAAGATCTTTTCGGACCAGTTGGCATACTGCAGCGAATCGATGCGATACGAGGTTTCGGTCATGCCGGATTACCGCTCGCGATATAGGCCGTCTTGACCGTGGTGTAAAACTCCTGGGCATACTGTCCCTGTTCGCGCGGGCCGTAAGACGACTCGCCACGTCCGCCGAAGGGCACGTGGTAGTCGGTACCGGCTGTCGGCAGGTTAACCATCACGCAGCCGGTTTTAACGTTACGGCGGAAATGCGTCGCACGCGCGAGACTGCTGGTAACTATCCCAGCCGTCAATCCAAAACGGGTGTCATTCACGGTTGCGAGTGCCTCGTCGTAGGAATCGACCTTGATGACGCAGGCGATCGGTGCAAATAGTTCCTCGCGATTCACCTGCCAGTCATTCTGCGTACCGACAAATACCGCCGGGGTCATAAAGTAACCCTCGGTTTCACGCTCGACATGCTCACCGCCACAAAGCAGCTCGCCACCTTCTTTTTTGGCAAGTTCTACGTTGGCCAGGTTTTGCCGCAACTGGGCGTCGCTCGAAACCGGCCCGATCTGGGTCCCCGCTTCGAGTGCGTGCCCGACTACCATATTGCGCGCACCCTCGACCAGGCGTTCGACGAAATAGTCATGCACGTTCTTGTGCACAACGATGCGTGACGAGGCGGTACATTTTTGACCGGTGCTGCCGAAAGCGCCACCCAGAGCGCAGGCGAGCGCGGTATCGAGATCGGCGTCATCCATGACCGCGAGTGCATTCTTGGAACCCATCTCGAGCTGAACCTTGGTGAAATTGGTAACCGCCGACTGGGCGATGCCGCGCCCCACCGGGACCGAGCCGGTGAAGCTGATCGCGTTGACCTGCGGGCTTTCGACGAGTTCCTGGCCGACTCCGCTGCCCGAGCCCATAACCAGGTTGAACAATCCCGCCGGGACGTCCTGCCGCGAAATGATCTCTGCAAGTGCGACCGCACTTGCGGGCACCAGGTTGGCGGGTTTCCAGATCACCGCGTTACCAAATGTGAGCGCGGGCGCAATTTTCCATACCGCGGTCGCAATCGGAAAATTCCACGGGGAAATGACGGCCACGGTACCCACCGGTTCGCGGCGTACATCAACTTCGATGCCTTCACGTACCGAGTCGGCATTGTCACCGATCTGGCGCAGTGCCTCGGCGGCATAGTAGGTGAAAAACTGGCCCGAGCGATAAACCTCGCCCTTGCCCTCGGGCTGGGTTTTGCCTTCTTCGCGCGCGAGCAAGGTGCCGAGTTCCTCGCAACGATCGATCAATTCATTACCGATGGCCATCAACACGTTGTAACGACGTTCGAGCCCGGCATCCGCCCATTCGCGTTGCGCAGCCTGCGCGGCATCGAGCGCTCGCTGCAGTTGCGCACTATCGGCCTGGGCGTACTGACCGATGGTATCGGACAAATCAGAGGGGTTGATATTGGCGATTTCACTGGCACCGGCGAGCCATTCGCCAGCGATAAAATTTTGGTTGAGGTTGGACATTATGTTTCCCGGGAACGGCTCATAGTAGCCCTACACAATAAGTCCGGTCAGTCACGCCGTCAATGGTAAAACCATTAAAAGAACCGTGCAGAAATAGCCGAAGGCAATCCAGTCGCCACCTTGGAGAATAGCCCACAAAAGGCGCTCCCAACCGGCGCGAGCGCCGGTTGGTCCATCCATGGAATCGCTTGAAGCCCGAAGCGTCGGACCGCGGCATCCATGCCTCGCTACACTTTTGTGGGCTATTCTCCAAGATGGCTAACGTAAATTTCGATAACCGATAGGGTCGTAACTGCGATTAATTGAGGACGAGGGTGTCGCCGATCCTGGCGGGCTGGAACTGTTCGAGGTCGAGACCGCGCCGTTTCATTTCCTCAACCAGTAGTTGCGCGGGTTCGAGTATCGGCTCAATGGTCAACTGGAAGGTGCCCCAGTGGATCGGCAAGGATTGCTGCGCGTTTACCTCGAGGTGAATGTCGATCGCCTGGGCCGGGTCGACATGTGCGCTCTCCATGAAATAACGCGGTGCATAGGCACCGATCGGAATCATCGCCAGGCGAAACGGGCCCAGGCGTTTGCCAATGTCCTTGAAATAGCGTTCGTTATAACCGGTATCCCCGGCAAACCAGCTATTGAAACCTGCAATATCGACAGCCCATCCACCCCACAGGGTTTTGTTGGTGTCCCAGGGCGTGCGTTTCGACCAATGCTGTGCCGGCGTCATCGTCACTTCGACCTGGTCATTGAAGCGATGACTCTCCCACCAGTCGAGTTCGATTACGCGCTCATCGGAAATTCCGCGTTCGACAAACCAGGCCTTTAGTCCCAGCGGCACATACCAGAGTACCGAATCGCCAAACATATCGACGGTACGATGATCGAGCGAATCATAATGGTTGTGCGACAGCAAGATGAAATCAACCTTTGGCATTTGCTCGAAGCTCAGCGCAGGCTGGGTATAGCGTGGCTCGACCGCAAATTCGTAGTAAAACGGGTACTGGGTGAGGTGCGGATCGGTTAAATAGCCGATGCCGTTATATTGCACCAACGCGGTTGCATGCCCGATCCAGGTCACCCGCGGCCGGGTTGCGAAAGACTCGACCAAATCCAGGTCAGCTGTGCCGACGATCGACCTGATTTCCTCGGGATCGCGCGGTGGCGGGTCGTCCTCGCGCAAGCGCATAAAAAAATGTCCCAGGAACGAATCCTGTTTGGTACTAACGAATTCGCCGTTACCATGATGCGCTTTTGCCGCGTCGAAATCGACGCCTGTGTAAACACAACCCAGCAGTAAAAGGCATAGTATGCCGAGAGTCGTCGGCCTGAATTTATCCGATTTTTTCACCCATCTTCCTACAAATCTATTGCAGGTATTATACGGGAGAGGCGTGGTAACAGATCAACTGTCAATTCCCGGGATTAGCGTCATTCCGAGGGGAGTTTTGTTTCCAGATACCTGGTCATCTTGTCAGGGGACAGCGGCGCGCTGAAATAGTAGCCCTGGTAAATCTTGCAACCATATTGTTTTAACAGATGAAACTGGTCCAGTTGTTCGACACCCTCGGCAACGACCTCGAGGCCCAGGTGCTTTGAAAGCGCCAGAATCGATGCAACCATGGCCTGGTCACCCGGGTCGTCACAGATATCCTTGACAAACGAGCGATCGATCTTGATGTGGTTTACCGGCAGGTTTTTTAAATGCGCCAGCGACGAGTAACCGGTACCAAAATCGTCAAGCGAGAAACTGATGCCGCTATGGATGAGTTCCTTCATACGCAGAATCGCATCATCGAGGTTATGGATAATGTTGTGCTCGGTGACTTCCATCATGATGTTTTGCGACGGCACGTTGACGCGCGCGAGTTGCCCATGAATATTTTTCGCAAACTGGGCATCGCGGAATTGTCGAGGACTGATGTTAATACATAGCATGAAGTCTTCTGCAACCAGGCCCTGTTCCATCCATAGCGTCATCTGCTTGAGCGCGGTTTCGATGACCCAACCACCCACATCGACAATTTGTCCCGATGATTCGAGCACGTCGAGAAATTCCGCGGGCGCAACCAGGCCCAACTCTGGATTCTCCCAGCGAATCAGGGCTTCCACACCGATAATTTCCATTGCAGTGTTAACCAGGGGTTGATAGTGAAGGCGGAACTGGTCTTCCTTGAGCGCTCGATGCAACTGGTTTTCAAGCTCCAGTTGACGAGTGACTTCACTGCTCATGCTTTCGCTGAAAAATTCGAGCCGGTTACGCCCCTCTCGTTTGGCCTCGTACATCGCGGTATCGGCAAAGCGCAGCAAATCATGGCCACTGGTTGCTTCCTCCGAGATCATCGAGATGCCGATGCTCGCGGTGACGTGTAAATCGGTTTCATGAATTCGACATTCCATCGAGATCGTGTCACGAATCTTGTTGGCGATTTCACGCGCACGGGAAATAGCCTGCCGGCCATCCCGGCTCAAGCTCGACAGGATGACGATGAACTCATCGCCTCCGAGTCGCGCCACGGTATCGTCACCGCGCACCTGTCCCTTTAATCGCTGTGCCATTTCCTGCAGCACGAGGTCACCGGCAGGATGTCCGAGCGAATCGTTGATGTTCTTGAAGTTATCCAGGTCAATAAAAAAAAGCGCTCCGAAGCTCTGGTTGCGGCGCACGCGCACGACTTCCATATCGAGACGCTTGGCAAGCTCATTACGGTTCGGCAAGCCGGTTAAAGTGTCGTAATAGGCAAGAAACTCGACGCGTTCTTCGGCCGCGCGCAAATGACGAATATCGCGCGCAATGGTTGAGAAAAACTCAATCTCACCTAGATTGTTGCGATGCGAAATCAGTACCTGGGACGTGAGCACCTTGTCACCATTAAGCGACATAAAAGTGGTTTCGTCAGTCCACATGCCCTCACGTATCGCCTGGGGAATACCTTGACTCAAAATCTTCTGGCCATCGGCGGGAGAGTGAAAATCGGCAAGGCGGATACGGCGGATGTCTTCGTTCTTGCCGATTCCGAGCAGATTTCGGCCTGACTGGTTGATATAAGTCAGAAAGCCATCGAGGTTAGCAATACAAATCAGGTCCGGAGTCGCTTCGAGAATCGCGGTCAGGCGTTGCTGCCTTTCCCTGGCAAGTTTCTGGTCGATGATAAGACGCCATTCACGCATCACCCGGTTCGCGGTGCGCGGTAACGATGTCATGGATTCCTGGGTTTTAACGATATACTCGGTCGCGCCAGACTTTATCGCGTTTACCGCCACTTTTTCGTCGCCATGACTGGTCATAACGATGGTCGGGAAACCGCTCGTGGGAGCCAACAGCTCGGTACCCTGCCCATCCGGCAATCTGATGTCGGTAATCACCAAATCAGGAGGAGTATGATTAATCAGCGATTTTGCCTGGGCCAGGCTCGTGGTAATAACCAGCCTGCATTGCGATTCGGTTTCAAACGCCCGATTGATCAGGGTCGCATGATCCGGGTCATCCTCGACGAGTAAGATATTATATTCTGGCTGGATGGGCATGGCGCTGCGTTTGAATCTTGTATCACCGTATGCAAACTTCTCGCCGTTTTATCGGCAGGCGCCTTATTATCCTAAGATAATACTTTTAACCTCCGCGCACTGTTGCTCACTGGTTTCAACGATTTCATCCAGGTTATTTTCGTCGAGCTCCAGTTTTCCAATCAAAAACTCGTGCCTGCTATCATATTCGCCGTCCTGCGCAAGATCGCTGCTGGTCAACAGGTTCGCCAAGGCCAGGATCATGGTTGCCTGCTGATCGCTCCTGGCCAGTTGATACTGGTGATGACAACGGGTTAACTCGCTCAGGGCCTCCGATAATCCCCAGGCTTCGATCAGCAGGGCACCAACCTCGGCGTGATCAAAGCCCATTAATTCACGCTCTGCCTGGTCACGCAGCTGATGCTGCTCTTCGATCTGGCGCTTAACCGCATCGGCCAGGACCTCGTCCTGCTGGTAAATAACGAGAATACCGATATCGTGCAACATACCGGCAAGAAACAGAATCTCTGACTGAGGCCCGCCTTTCGTTTTTGCAATCTGGCGCGCGGTGATTCCACAGCGCAAGCTGTGCAACCAGAATTCATCGATATTGATACCACGATATTTTAATGCGCTCATCGAACCCACTACGGTAGTGGCCAATACCAGGTTACGCAGATCGAGCTCACCGATAATACCTACCGCGCTCGAAACAGTTTCAATCTCGCGCGCAAAACCGTAATAGGAACTATTAGAAATACGCAGTACTCGTGCACTCAGGGAAGGATCGTAAGCGATAATTTCGGCAACCTGCTCCCGACTGTGCTCCGGATCATCGATCGTTTGCTGTAAACGTAAATAAATTTCCGGCAGGCTGATAAGCTGTAGAACGTTTTCTACCAACGCCCGGGGTGTTTCCACTCTGACACCATTATCCACGATCTATTTGTTATATTACGAAAGTATTCGTAAGTATAGACGGGATAATTTATAAATCACCGGGATGCCCGGGTGCAATAAATGGGGGCCTATCAGCGCCAGGGATTTTGATTCCAGGCGAGCCAATAATGTCCGAGATTGTCTATTAAAGACTCAAACTCGGAGAAATCCATCGGCTTAACGATATAACTATTGGCGTGGTACTTGTAGGACTGTGCGACATCTTTGTCCGCCGCCGAAGTCGTCAGAATCACGACCGGCGTTTTGCGGGTGTTTTCGTCGGATTTTATACGGCGCAACACCTCGAGGCCGTCAATCTTGGGTAAACGAAGATCGAGTAAAACACAGTGCGGGCTGGGGTATTTTTCCAGGTCAGTATATTCGCCTTCCCGGAAGATATAATCGAGTGCCTTCTGGCCATCATCGACATGGAAAATATGGTTCATAAGCTTGTGTTGCGCAAAGCTGCGCTTGACCATTTCCGCATGCGCATCATTATCTTCAACCAGCAACAGGTTCAACGGTTCAACAGTGGTTTCAGAGGTCATATTTCAAGTCACTTCGTGGACCTGTAGCGTAAAACAAACCAATAGTCCTGTCCATCACCCCGAGATCAAATCAGGATATCTCAATCGTGCATATCAATAATCTCAATTAGCAGGGCAAGACTGACCCCAAATAACAGGGTCTGCCATTCCTGGCATCATGTTTAAGCCAGGACTGGTTCAATTCTTTTTCGGATTAAACGCCTTCGGCCTCGGGTAACGCGAGGTAATATCAAATTTGGTCAGGTCCATATGGCTGCGCGTATATTCCCCGGATGCATCGCGCATCGGATTGAAGTCCCAGCCCTGGTAACGACCGATGCGCAGTGCCGCATGCACCGAACGCCGACGCTGCTGATCGCGAATTACCGTATCGCGCATTGTCTCGGAATCCCAGTAGTCGGCAGCTTCCTGACGAAAGCTTTCGAGCTTTTCGTGATCGCTTAAATTTTCGAGCTCGAGAGGATCCTGTTCGAGATCGAAGAGCTGTTCTGGGTCAGTGCTGCAGGATATGTACTTGAAGTGCCCGCGCCGAATCATCAGCATCGGCGCGCCGGTGCCCTCGGCAAGGTACTCACTGATACAGGCATCGGGATCATTGCTGGCATCACCATCGCAAAGCGGCACCAATGAACGTCCGTGTAGCGGATCGATCGGGGACGGACGATCACCGCCCGTGGTCTCCGCGGCCACGTCAACCAGTGTCGGCAATACGTCGACCTGCGCCACTGGTGTTGCCACGCGCCGTTCAGCGAAGCGCTTTGGCTGGTGCACAATCATCGGAATGCGGTTCGACCATTCGCGGAAACTCATCTTGTACCACAATCCGAATTCGCCGAGCATGTCGCCGTGGTCGGCAGTGAAAATGATCGTGGTGTTATCAGCCATGCCGCATTCGTCGAGCGTTGCTCGCAGACGTCCAAGCCATTCATCTACGTAACTGACGTTGCCGTAATAGGCGCGGCGCGCGTTGATAATGTCCTGCTCACCGATATCGACCGCATCCAGCGCAATCGCTTTTTCGAGCCGCGCGTTATGCGCATCCTGGGTTGTCGGGCGGGGTACAGATGGCGGCGGGATATCAACCCCTTCATACAGGTCCCAGTACTCTTGCCGCGTGGCGTATGGATCGTGCGGATGAATAAAGCTCGCTACCAGGCACAGCGGGCGCTCATCTTCACTGCGCGCATGATCGTAGAGCACGCGTTGCGCCTGCGTGCCGACTTCGTCGTCGTAAGCAAGCTGGTTGGTGATCGCCGCGACGCCCGCCTGTTTGACACTCGACATATTGTGATACCAGAGATCGATACGCTGGTCGGGTTTGGTCCAGTCGGGAATCCAGCCAAAATCAGACGGGTAGATATCGGTCGTGACCCGGTCTTCGAAACCGTGCAGTTGATCCGGCCCGACAAAGTGCATTTTGCCGGAGAGACAGGTGCGGTAGCCCATCAGGCGCAGGTAGTGCGCAAAGGTTGGCATGGTTGCGGGCATGTAGGATGCGTTGTCATAACCGCCACAGGCAGAAACATTCTGTCCGGTCATAAAAGCGTAGCGCGCCGGTGTGCACAACGGGCTGGAACTATAAGCGGCATCGAAAATAACACCTTCCCCGGCGAGGCGGTCGATGTGCGGACTCTTTACAACGGCGTTATGGTAGCAGCCAAGTGCAAGTGCACTTAACTGGTCCGCCATTACTACGAGGATGTTCTGCATGTCGGTTACTCCCCGATCAAGTCAATAGCTACAACAGGTTTGCGCCATCGAACACGGTCACTTCCATGCCACTGGTATCGATGTCGTCTATGCAGCCGAGGTTAACCCTGCAATGGCCCGGTATGCGCAGCATTTCATTGTGGGTATAAATACCGCACTGCTTGCAAAAGTAATGTCTGGCAACCTTGCTATCGAACTGGTAAAGACCGACATCATCCGGGTCTGCGTCGATCTTGAGCGCTTCCACCGGTATCGCCTCGGTGCTCATCAGCGCGCCCTTGCGACGACAAATCGAGCAGGTGCAGCGCAGTGCCTGCGTGATCTCTTCACCTTCGTATGAAAATTTAATTGCGCCGCAATGGCAACTACCCTGGTATTGATGTGTCATGGCTACTCCGCTTGACTATGACCCTATTTCACCGCGCTAAACAGGAATCGGTTTACGCAAAAAAAGTACTCGTCTTTTTGAACAAGTCGTTCGATACCATCGAGCCAGGCCTCGGATTCCGCCTTCGAAATTGCATCCAGCTTGCGTGCGGTAGTGGCAAAATTCTGCAGCATGTTCGCCGAAAAGCTGCTCTTCGAGTAACTCGCGTTCAACACCGGAATCGCTTCCACGCGCAGTGCGCTGAAACCGATTTGCCTGAGAACCGGGCGCAGCCGGCGCGGCAGGTTTGGATTGACTACAGCGCGGCCCCAGGCATCAAGAATCTTGCGTGTCACAACCTGGTCCTCGCTATTGATGATGGCTCCGCTCCAGTCAGTTTCGATAATGGCTATGCGGCCGCGAGGCTTTAACAGGCGATAAAACTCTTTTAAGGCCTGATCCATATTCTTTACATAAAGCAATGTCTGGGTACAGCTTAACGCATCGAAACTGGCGTCCTCGAACGGCATGGTTTCAACGCTGCCCTGCTGCAGATTAACCTGCTCAAGCCCACCGCAGCGCGCACGCGCATGTGCAAGCATGTCCTCGCTGAAGTCAACTCCCTCGGCCCGGCCATCGGAACCAATGGCAAGCGCTTCAAGTTCCAGCAAGAGCCCGGTACCGCAGCCCGCGTCGAGCACGGATTCACCACTGGAAAGTGCGAGTGCGGCGAGCGTGCGCAGGCGCTGATTCACGATTTCGGGGGTCTGGTAACTGCGCTCGATAAGCTCGGCGGCTTTTTTATCGTAGGTTTCCATATCGCCTCAAAACCATGTCAGTTTTTTGTTTCGAGGCTAAGCTTGAGTCCCTGCTGGTAATAGCTTGCAGCCTTGAGGGGCTGCTGCAATTGATGTTCGAACAATTCGGCTAGTGCGTGACAGGCAGCCGGTGTTGCCCTGGCGCCGATACTGGCTTCAAGGTAGCCCTGGGCCTTACCCCACAGGCGTGCGCGCACCGCTATCCGCCCCAGGGCCAGTAACAGGTTCTCGTTGTGACCGAATTCATCGAGCCATTTCTCGACACGCGCCAGTTGCACATTCGCGTCCTTTGCCTCGAATCGTCCATAACACTCGATCAGGCCATCATCCCATTGATTATCAAGCGCTTTGAGGAAAAGCTGTTCGGCCTTACTGCTGTACCAACCCTGTTGCGCCATCAGGTCGAGATAGTAACGCATCATGACGGCATCGGATTGCAAGGCTTTTGGGATCTTGCTCCAGGCTTCTTCAAAACCCGCCTGGTCACCGCTGGCGAGATCTAGAATTCCGCGATAACCGGCCTGTTCCATCTTCTTGAGGCGCGATTCCTTGAGCAGTTTCTTGCGCCGCACTTCGGGCAGAATCTCGACCAATGCCTGCCAGTCCTTCAGATCAAAGTAAGCACGCGCCAACAGCATGGTCACGTAGTCGTGGCGCGGCGCGATGCTGTGCAGGTGCGTCAGTGTTGCCAGCGCCTGCTCGGTTTGCTGATGCGCAAGCTGGAGTTCGGCCTGTGTGACACCGACTGCGAGCTCGGCATCAGGATTCGCCTCGTGCGCATCTTTCAGGTATTTGTCCCGGGCGTCATGCTTGCCCTGCAGCTGGGCTGCACGCGCCGCGCCGAGGTAATGCACCAACGGGCTCTCACTGGAATCGACCAGGCGCATCAAGTGGTGCTCCGCCTTTTCGAAACGCCCCTCGGAAAGATCGATCAGGCCCTGGTTGAGCTGCCGCCGCGCCCTGGCATAACGCCGGTTTTGCGACTGGCGTCGCATCGTACGCGGCAGGCGCCAGATGCCTCGCAACAACCTGAGGCCGTAGTAAAGCGCGATAACCAGTACGATCAGTACCACCAGCCCAAATGCAAGGGTAGTTTCGACCGTGTAGTCACGATATCGCAATAGCATGAAGCCCGGGTCTTCGCGTACCAGCAATACTGCGCCCAGCGCAAGGATTACCAGGATTAACAGACTGACAATAAACTTAACCATTGTCAGGCTCCGGGGCTTCGGTTGGAGCGGGTTGCGGTGCCGTTTCACGCTGGCTCAGAATACGCAGTAATTCGCGCAGGGA
>JAOTXY010000091.1 GCA_029862125.1 Gammaproteobacteria bacterium
GACAATCAGCGTTGCCAGCGGTTGTTTTAGTACCAGGCGGTTATAGCCCGCAATAAACTTGGACAGCATGAACGGGTATCCTTATTTTACAGACGCGTAGGCGTTGTTGCTAAATCGACGGTAACCCCATTGATACTGCTCCAGGGACTGGCGGGCTAATTGTTCGATCTGATCGTTCATGTACTGGGTGCTGCTGGCTTCATCGGCTGCCAGGCGCTCGTGCTCTAGTGGCTGAATACTCAGTGCAAACTCGCCAGGAGGCGAGCTGCGCTTCATGCTGGCTAGAAATACATCGCAATCGACCTTGCGGCTCAGGTTTCGTACCAGGGTCGTGGTCGGTGCACTGACACCAAAAAATTCAGCTTCGATTTGAGCCTTGTTTCTGGCGGGCTGCTGGTCGGGAAGAATCATCAGGCTAGCGCCATCTTTTAATCCGATCAGCAGCTTGCGCAAGCCGTGCTTCTTGGTTGGAACCGGGGTTCCGCCGCTGCGCGCACGCGCATCCTTGACGAAACTATCCACCGCTTTGTTTTTACGACGTCTATACATCATCATAGGGCTGCAAGATTTACCCAGCCAAATGGCAAGGGTCTCCCAACTGCCGAGATGGGGTGCGAGGATAATCCTGCCCTTGGTAGAACGATCAAACTCTTCGCAGATTTCGATCGACGTGACTCGTGCCAGGATTTTTTCCACCGGCCAGCACCAGACCGCGGCGAGTTCGGTCATCGCGTAACAGGTATGTCGAATCGATTCCTGGTAAAGATGTTGTTGCCCGGCTTTATCAAGATCGGCAAAACAAAGCGCAATATTTGCCCTTACCTGGCGTGAAACCTGGTTCGAGGTATTACGCAAAAAAAACGCGATCCAGTCGGCAACTCGATACTGGAAGCGCAGCGAGAAACGCGACAGGAACTCGAAACAATGCTGGAGGACTGGCTTGCTCAAGTTATCGGGACTGCTCGATTTTGGCCCAGCTATCGCGCAGTGTCATGGTGCGATTGAAGACCGGATTATCGTTGCTGGAATCATAGTCGCTGATGAAATAACCCAACCGCTCGAACTGGTAGGCGATCGGGTTGTTGGCCAGTTCAATCGACGGTTCGAACTTTGCGTTATCCATCAAGATATTGGAGTCAGGATTGAGTGCCTGGTGAAAATCCGCGGCCGCACCCGGGTTAGCCGAGGTAAACAGGCGGTCGTAAAGATTGACCCGCGCATCCACCGCGTGACGGGCGCTGACCCAGTGAATCGTGCCCTTGACCTTGCGTCCATCGGGGCTTTTGCCGCCACGGCTTTCCGGATCGTAACTGCAGACCAGCGACTCGATTTCCCCGGCTTCGTTTTTGATGACTTCCTTGCAGGTGATGTAATAGGCAAAACGCAGACGCACTTCGCGCCCGGGACTTAGACGAAAGAACTTGCTTGGTGCGTCTTCCATGAAATCGTCGCGTTCGATGTAAATTTCGCGCGAGAAGGGTACTTCGCGGGTGCCGTAGTCGGGGTTTTGTGGATGGTTGGCGCCGTCGAAAAATTCTTCCTGGTCCGCTGGATAATTTTCAATAACGACCTTGAGCGGATTGATGACCGCCATGCGCCTGACCGCGCGGACATTCAAATCCTCGCGCAATGCGTTTTCAAGCACGCCCATTTCGATAGTGCTGTCTTTCTTGGTAATCCCGATTGCATCGCAAAAGGAAACGATTGACTCGGGTGTAAACCCGCGCCGGCGCATGCCTGAAATAGTCAGCATGCGTGGGTCGTCCCAACCGCTGACATGTCCCTCGTTGACCAGCATGTTGAGCTTGCGCTTGCTGGTGAGAGTGTACTCGAGTTGCAGGCGCGCAAACTCGATCTGAACCGGTCGCGACGGGGTTTCCAGATTATCCAGGATCCAGTCGTAAAGCGGGCGATGATCTTCGAACTCGAGTGTGCAAAGCGAGTGGGTGACACCTTCGATTGCATCGGACAGTCCATGGGTGAAATCATATAGTGGGTAAATGCACCATTTGTCGCCGGTGTTGTGATGGGTCGCGTGGCGGATGCGATACAGCACCGGGTCTCGCATATTGATATTCGGTGATTGCATATCGATCTTGGCGCGCAACGCATGTTCGCCATCCTCGTACTCGTCGTTGCGCATTGCTTCGAACAGCTGCAGGTTTTCTTGCGAACTGCGATCGCGATAGGGGCTATCGACGCCCGGCTCGGTCAACGTGCCGCGGTTGGCGCGAATTTCATCGGCATTTTGACTGTCGACATAAGCCAGGCCCTGTTTAATCAAATCGATAGCATAAGCGTAGAGTTGATCGAAGTAATCGGAGGCAAACGGGTTACTGTACCAGCTGAACCCAAGCCATTCGACATCGCGTCGAATCGAATTCACGTATTCGACGCTTTCTTTTTCCGGGTTGGTGTCGTCAAAGCGCAGGTTGCAGCGACCATTGTAATCACGCGCGATGCCGAAATTCAGACAAATCGACTTGGCGTGACCGATATGTAGGTAACCGTTTGGCTCCGGCGGAAAGCGTGTGACCACCGTCGATACCTTGTTCGAAGCCAGGTCGGCGTCGATAATATTGCGGATAAAATTAGAGCTGTCGCTGGTTTCAGCGCTGGAATCGGACATTAAATGGATCTGTATCGGAATTGAGTCGCGGGATTTTAACCGATCCGGGGCTAAAGCTGAATCGATTTACGGTAACCGCCGGGGAACGGGATTCGGCCGGGGGACTGGGCGTCCTATCGATCCGCCGACAGTCCGGAAAACCCTGCCTTGAATCCCTAACAGATGCGCTACAATATCGGCTGTTTTTCTTCAGGAGCAAGCCATGCCACGTTTTAATCGACTGTTAATCACGGGTGCCGCGGGGAATCTCGGCAGGGAGCTGCGCCGGGGCCTGGCGCCGTTGGCGACAACGCTGCGACTTACCGACCGCGATGACATGGGCGCATTGGCGGACAATGAAGAGGCAATGGCTTGTGAACTCGGAGATTTCGAAGCAATCATGCAGGTGGTGGAAGGTTGTGATGCGATTGTTCACTTTGGAGCGGCGCCGGTAGAGAGACCCTGGGCCGAAATCCTCGAGAGCTCGATTAAGGGCGGCTACAACGTTTACGAGGCTGCCCGACGGCACGGGATCAAGCGCATTGTATATGCGAGTTCGATTCATGCCGTCGGCTATGAGCGCCGTGAGGTCGGGGCTGATACCGATACCCCCCATAATCCCGATACGCTCTACGGAGTCTCGAAGTGTTTTGTTGAAGACCTTGCGAAACTTTACTTTAACAAGTTTGGCATTGAATCGGCCTGCCTGCGGATTAACTCCTGCTTTCCAAAGCCGGCTGATAGAAGGCACCTGGCGACCTGGCTGAGTTTTGACGACCTGATTCAACTGGTGGAACGTTGCCTCGTATCAGAGCGTATAGGCCACACCGTGGTTTATGGTATTTCCGATAACCGGGAAGTCTTCTTTTCCAATCACAAGGTGGCTCACCTGGGTTATCGGCCCAGGGACAGCGCCGAGGATTATCGTGATGAGGTCGAGGCAAAAGTGGGGGTGGGCGACCCGTTTGATCCCGCGATCGAATTCGTCGGCGGTTTTCTATGCTCTTACGGGCACCCCGACGAAGAGGAGCGCATCGAAATCTGAAACGGTTTCAGGCAACAGTGGCATGGTTATTCCAACCCTGGTGTCATTCCCACTTGCTGTGGTGGGTCGATACTTCAGGGATAGGTCGCGGAGGAATTTCGATTGATGGTGTGCCGATATAAATGAAACCGATGATGCGCTCGTTGTCCTCTAGACCGAGTTCGGTGCAGACATAAGCATCGTAGGCGTTCGCACCGGTAAGCCAGATAGAGCCGAAGCCGAGTGCATTGGAGGCCAAAAGCACGTTGTGCGCGGCGGCGCCCGCGGAAAGCATTTGTTCGATCTCCGGAATCTTGGGGCTTGCTATCAATTGTGCGACGACCACCACGATCAGCGGTGAGCGTAATGGTTTGTCTTTCTGTTTTTTCAGGTAGGCGGGCTCGACATCGGGATCGCGCATAAGCGTCGCGCGGCCGAAAATCCCGGACAGCTTTTGACGCGCATCGCCACGAATGCTGATGAACCGATAGGGGTGCAGGCGTCCGTGATCGGGGGCGCTCAACGCGGTCTTGAGGATGAGCCGCAGCTGCTTGTCGTCAGGGGCGGGCTCACACAGCGCGGCGGCCGGCGTAGAGTAGCGGTTCAAGTGTTTAAGCGTATCGGTCATCTGTCCAGCTATTTAGATTTTGCGTCAAAGCCGCCAATGATACACTTCGACCGCGCTTGATAAACAGTTTTTCTAAATGATCAGATACCAGATTACCAGCCGTAGTCCCAGTAGCCATTACTTCGATGTATCGATACGTATTGACGAGCCCGATCCCCAGGGGCAGCTGCTGCGCCTGCCCAACTGGATTCCGGGGAGTTACATGATTCGCGATTTTGCGCGCAACCTGCTCGACCTGCGCGCCGCTGATGAAAACGGCGATCTTGAAATCGAGCAGATCGATAAATCCAACTGGCGGGTCGCCGCCGCCGAGGGTGAATTGACGATCGAGTACAAGGTTTACGCCAAAGACCTGTCAGTTCGTGCGGCGCACCTGGATCACAGCCACGGCTACTATAACGGCAGCAGCGTGTTTCTCGAGGTACTCGGCCAGGGTGACAATCCCTGCGAGGTATTGATCGAAAAACCGCTCGCGGATTATTGCGAGGAATGGCAACTGGCGACCTCGCTCAAACGCAAGCAGGCGAATGCCTACGAATTTGGATTGTACGAAGCACTCGATTACGACGACCTGATCGATCATCCGGTCGAGATGGGCACTTTCACCTGTATCGCCTTTGAAGCCTGTGGAGTGCCACACGATATCGTGTTGACCGGTCGTTTCGAATGTGACGAGGCTCGCCTGGCAGCCGATTTGAAAACAATCTGCGAGCACCATATCCGCTTTTTTGGCGAACCTGCGCCGATGGATTATTACCAGTTCCAGGTGATGGTCGTCGGTGAGGGCTATGGTGGCCTCGAGCACCGCGCCAGTACCAGCCTGATTGCGAGCCGCGCCAGCCTGCCAAAACTGGGACAATCGAAGGTGGACGATGACTACCGTGATTTTCTCGGGCTTTGCAGCCACGAGTATTTCCATACCTGGAACGTCAAGCGAATCAAGCCCAGTGTCTACCAGCCATACGATCTGCAGCGCGAGGTGTATACCGATTTACTGTGGGCCTTCGAGGGTATCACGTCTTACTACGACGACCTTGCGTTGCTGCGTAGCGGCCTGATCGACGCGGAAAGTTACCTGGAATTGCTGGCGCAAACCGTGACCCGGGTACAACGGGGTTCGGGTCGTCTGCGCCAGTCCGCTGCAGAGTCGAGCTTCAACGCCTGGACCAAGTTTTACAAGCAGGACGAAAACGCGGCCAACGCAATTGTCAGCTACTACGCCAAGGGTAGCCTGATCGCAGCTTGCATCGATCTGAAAATTCGCCAACTGACCGCTTCGCAACAAAGCCTCGACGATGTCATGCGCCACCTGTGGCAGGGGTATCGTGAACAGGGGAGGAGCGTCGAGCCCGATAGTATCCAGCAACTGGTCAGCGAAATTGCCGGCCAGGACCTTGAACCTTTTCTCGGCGAGTTGATTGACGGTACCGGCGAGTTGCCCCTGGACGAACTGTTAGGCCTGGTCGGTATCGAGATGCTGCAACGTGCTGCGAAAAATGCACAGGACAAGGGCGGTAAGGAGGTCGAGGGCGACCTGCCCACGGTCGACCTGGGTGCGCTACTGAAAGATGGCGATTCAGGGCTCACGATTCAGCGTGTTACCGAGGCCGGATCAGCGCAAAATGCCGGCCTGTCAGCCGCTGATCAGATCATCGCAGTTGACGGGTTGAAGCTCAACCTGGGGCAACTCGAGAAAAAATTATTACGGGCAAGTCCGGCGGAAGTCTGGCAGGTTCATGCTTTTCGTCGCGATGAACTGCATCAGTTCGAGGTCAAGTTGCAGGCCGCTACGGAAAGTACCTGTGTTTTAAAAATCACCGATCAGCAGCGGGAGGCGCGCAAGGCCTGGTTCCAGCGTGATGCGTAGCGAACCCATCAACGAGAACGCCGCCAGGCAGGCAGTTGAACGTCACGGCTTCGATTGGCATTACTGTCATAACACCACATCTACCAATGCCGACGCACTGGACTACCACGACCTCCACCAGCGCGAAGTGGTTGCGTTCAGCGAGGCGCAGAGCGCGGGGCGCGGTCGGCACGGCCGGCAATGGCTATCACCCTTTGCGCGCAATATTTATTGCACCATCGGTATTGCCAAGCAAATACCGGCTAATCGGCAGGGTTTGCTGAGCATCGTTACCGGCCTCGCATTATGCAGGGCCTTGCGGCAAAGCGCCGATGCGGCAATATCCCTGAAGTGGCCTAATGATGTACTCAGCGATGGGCGCAAACTCGGCGGTATCCTGATCGAATCGAGACCACTCGGCGATGATCGCTTTTTTTTCGCGGTCGGGTTTGGACTGAACATCCATATGGGCGCCGACGAGCTGACCGGGATTTCCCAGCCGGCCACCAGCCTTGAACAGATCGCCGTGAACCAGGTAGATAGAACGCAGGTGCTGACGACCTCGATAGATTCTGTCATTGATTCGATCCGGGCGTTTGAGTCCGACGCGGTACAGGGCCTGGTTAGCGAGTTTGAGCGGTTCGATGCTTTTCATGGTCGCCCGGTTGAAGTGGTTACCGCTGACAATCGCATTGCGGGTATAAACAGGGGTATCACTGCTGATGGACAGCTCCAGCTGGAAACCGAACACGGCATCGAGGTTCATTCGGCTGCCGAAATATCGCTCCGGGTTGCCAGCGAATGATTCTGCTCGATTGCGGTAACAGCCAGCTCAAGGCGCAGTGGCAAACAGCCGGACAGCTGCAGGCCAGCTATTCCTGTGCTTACAACCAGGACTGGACGCAACGCCTGGGCCTTTGGCTGCAACAACTGCCGGCGAAGCATTGTTATTTCGCCTCGGTGCTCGACGAGACCCGCGGGGCCCGTTTGGAGCAATGCCTGAAACAGAAATTCGACACCGCAGTTACTCGCTTCGTATCGATGCCACAGGCCCTGGGTGTTACCAACGGCTACCGAGAGCCCGAGCGGCTGGGTGTTGATCGCTGGATGGCGTTGATCGCAGCGTCCGAACTGGTAGGTGGAGACGTTGTTATTATCGATGCCGGCAGCGCGATGACGCTCGACCTGTTGCGCGCGGACGGAAAACACCTGGGCGGGGCAATCCTGCCCGGTATCAACACTTCGCTGGACGTTTTCAAGCGCATATTTGAGCATATCGATTTTGACGATCCAGCGATTGCTGAAACCACCGAACCCGGTTGTTCAACTGAGGAGGCGATTCATATAAACTACACCCACAATTCAATCGATTTATTGCCCGGGCTTGTGAACCGCTGGACCAGCTATTTTGACAATGAAGCAACCATACTGCTTGCCGGAGGCGATGCGGTCGAGGTGCAAAGCGTACTGCAAATGCCGGCCCGCATCGTACCCGACCTGGTGTTTCTAGGGATGGCTAGACTGGCCGCTCAATGAAAGTATTTCTCGGGTTATTATTGATTGTTAATGTCGCCTTTGCCGCATTCCAGTGGCTGCTGCCTTACGAGCAATTGTTCGCAGAGAAGAAAAAAATTCCCGCCGCCGTCGAGCTGGAATTGTTGAGCGAGGCCAAGGTCGAAATCGTTAGCGAGGAAAAAGTTGTCGCCGAAGCGACGGCGAAGGAGGCGGAGGCGAAAGTCGAAAAACCAGCCCAGATTAGATACGAATCGCTGGTGGTCGAAGATTCAAGCGATAAGCGGGTCTGTTATACAATAGGCCCGTTCAAAGACCGGGAGCGGGCGGTCGAAATTAGCGGACGATATAGCGGCAAGCGCGCCGACACCGAGTTGAAATCCAGCCTCGAGAAAGATTACCAGGGGGTAATGGTCTATATCGCGGGCCACAAAACTCGTGAAGATGCAATCAGGACCGCCAATGGTCTTGCCAAGAAGGGGATCAGGGATCACATAATCGTCAATAATCCCGAAAATCCATACCTTCTTTCGCTCGGTGTTTTCGGCCTCAAGAAAAACGCTGACCGGCACGCAACCAGGGTTAAAAAACTGGGTTTCAAGGCCGAAACCGAAGCACGATATCGGGAACGCACAATCTTCTGGCTTTATGCCGAGCAGTCCAGCGAAACCGAATACCTGCTGCTACTCGACGATGCCGACTATGATACCGGGATCAACCAGATTCCGACCGAGTGCTTGCCAACCTAGGGCAAACACAATAAAATTCGCGCCCTTACCAGAGGGCAGTATAAGCCCTGTAAGCGGTCGTAATGGCCATCATATGAAATGAAATTGCCGGCGTAGCTCAGTTGGTAGAGCAACTGACTTGTAATCAGTAGGTCCGGGGTTCGACTCCTCGTGCCGGCACCATTTTTCTCTTTAAATTCAGTAGCTTAATTCAAATTCAATAATGCGAAATATTCGCATTTTATGAATTTATGAATATTTTATGAATAAAATTCGGTAAGTTGTTGATTTAATCTTTTGCTAAAACCACCAGATTATGGTTTCCGATGCAGTCTAAATTCAATCTAATAATAGAGTAGTGGAACCTAAAAAGCGGACGCTCGAGATTCGGTTGAGATGGCAGCCGTTTCCCGCAGCCCGGGGTGGCCAATTCAGCGTCAGCTTTGTAGAAAACAGCCTCTTAAATAAGGAAAATCGGCAGCAGCAACCAATCTAACTGAGGCACTAAATAACCCAATTACTCCAAGAGACCAGCATCGATAAGTTTGATGCCGGTCTTAAGTGCCTTGGATATCTTGAATGTTAGCAGTTCGGGTCTCCGGGATAACTTACGCACCAGTCGTCACCGCCTAACAAATCCTCGAGGTCGTCGCGTGCATCCTGATTTTGATTCAAGTGTAGGTCCCACCATAGCGCCGTCGCCGGGCCGTAAAGCTCACCAAAATCAACTAATGCAGCTTCTTGGCAGGTCATCGTAGAACCATCCTCTCTCACGCCCCATGCATCGTTGTTGTGGGTCCCACCGAGACGTACCGCAAGGATACTCTCTGGTTTAGTGTACTGCACTTCGTCCCAGACACTAATGAATGAACTAACCGGGGTCGTCGTATCCGCATCACCCCCAAGCAACAGCATAG
Source organism: Gammaproteobacteria bacterium (assembly GCA_029862125.1). Classification (GTDB taxonomy): domain Bacteria; phylum Pseudomonadota; class Gammaproteobacteria. The sequence goes on from JAOTXY010000091.1 coordinate 9,264, forward strand.
GGCCGTCTTGGTTACCAGTGTCAACCCAGTTTGGACCGTACGGATTCATCGGGATGGTTGCCGTTACGTCGATTCCAGTTTTGCCACCATTGCCCGCTTTAATTACGGCACCACCGCCCTGACTATGGCCGGAAAGACCCACCCGGCTACCAGCGGGATAATCGCCATTTTCAACTACGTATTTAAGACACTGCAGCACGTCGGGTGCCCTTGCTGACCAGGCATTAGCTGCAACGACAATATATGGCCCGTCGGCAGCCCAGTTCTTTAATCCGGGGAGGTAACCATCGGTGACGCACTGACCGAGCACATTACCCTGTTCCCAGCCATTCGCCCAAGCTATAACAGGGTAATCTTGTCCCGGCTGAATGGAGTCCGACAAAATTACGGTACAGTCGAGTTCGTGATTACCTTTCGAGTTGCCAACGACCCGCTCGCAGCTGAATCCATCACCACAGTCGACTGGGGTGGCGGTAATTTTGGTGTTCTGACGCTCACCCGCAAAAACGGTGGTGGTTGCAGCCAGAATGAGAAATACAGATATATGCTTAAATTTCATTGCTCCTCCTAAATGGCATTCCGGCATAGCTCGAATCGCCGGTTATAAACCAGCGATTATCATAACGCAAAAAGGATTCTGGGCCATCAGCCATTTGAGTAATACACCGAACCTGGGCGGCAGCTATTGGCCGAAGATAGACTCCTAGCCAGCTTTATGAGTGTCTCCTTTAGAGAAATCACCTGGTTATTCAGGGAAAATACTTGAATTTCGGATTAAGCAGTATCCACCTACAAAAAATTCTCAAAAGCAGACCACCAAATTTCATCGATAAGTTGAACTCACCCCCCTTTCTATTTTGATATAGGTCAAATTGTTGCCCCGTTCGAAGGGTAAGATGACACATGGTGATGGATGCAATATCAATACTTATTAACGACATTAAAGAATAATTTATGACTGACCAGAATATCAATTTGCGAAATAATCGAAGAAAAACCACTCGACATATCGCGAACATCCGTGAAACCATCGAAGACATTAGGGAAATCGACAATTTTGAGAACCATGCTGATCACGCGCAATCGTTACTGACTCGACTCAAGTCAAAACAGCGAAAATCTATTATCCAGTCAGCCCTGACCGCCCATCTTCAGACTGAGGATCTGAAACCTTATCAGGCCGAGCTCATTAAGATGCAGGTCCATCTCGAAAAATCCGATCGAAAAGCGATCATCTTGTTCGATGGGCGTGATGCAGCCGGTAAAGGCGGCACTATTCGCCGTGTTACGCGTTATATGAACGAAAAACACTATCGTATAGTCGCTCTGGGCAGGCCCTCGAATATCCAGCGCACCGAGCTTCATATGAAACGTTATATTGAACAATTTCCTCATGCTGGAGAGATAGTGTTATTTGATCGCAGCTGGTACAACCGTGCAATGGTCGAGCAGGTCATGGGGTTTTGTAGTAAGCCTCAATATCGTCAGTTTATGAACCGCGTTAACGACTACGAGAAAAGCTTTATCAGCGATGGGAAAACACAATTATTAAAGCTCTATTTCTCGGTTTCAAAAAAAGAGCAGTCACGACGATTCGAGCGCAGGAAAAACGACCCCTTGCGTCAGTGGAAACTGTCCGAAGTGGATTTGCAGGCCCAGGATATGTGGGATCAATTTACCAAGGCCAAGTATAAGCTGTTAAATAAGACGCATACCCCGGAAAACCCCTGGTTCATTATTCGCTCCGACAATAAACATCTTGCACGCCTAGAGACCATCAAGCTGATTCTAAATCAGATCAAATACCGCGGACGAGCCCGCTTACTGGATTTTGAACTGAATCCGGATATTGTTATTCCCGGCGATCAGGAGCTGAAAAATATGGAAGCGCAGTTGGCCCAAAAAGGTGCTTTCAAAGAGTAACAAGCTGTAATCAGCTTACTTATGGGTTCCGAGCTCCGGTTTCTCGTCTCGTTGTTCGCCCCCAGCCTTCGGAGTCGCCTCCCCCTTAAGTGTCGCTTTCTGGCCGTAGGTCGCCACTGGTAAAAGGCTTTTCAGCGTCGGCTTTGGAGAAATCAGACCCCGTCAGGGAAATAAGTTTGACATGCCGGATGCTTAAAAAGTGTTAAATTTATGAGGCATGTCCAGCGAAAATATAAATAAACTTGAGATTGCGTAGCATTTGAAGTTTAACAATTCTTTACATTAAGCGGGATGTCTATATGCCTGCTAATTGTTAGAATCGTTAGCGTGCCTATGAAATGTTGGCACATGCCATCTTATCGTTTCTTATTACTATGCATTATCACAACAATCATAAAGGGCGAAGCACATGACAGAATTACTCGAAAAATTTGATATCAACCAGTATTTGCCCGGTGCGATTGAATGGGCGACTAACATCTTACTGGCTATTGTTATTCTGCTGCTGGGATTCTGGATCGCCAAAAGGGCGTATCGAGCGATTACTGGCTTAAGCCAGAAAAACAAGCACTTGGATGATACCTTGTTGCGTTTTCTGGGCAGTCTCGCGCGGTACGTTATTCTTGCATTCGTATTTATTGCTGTGCTCAATCGCTTTGGTGTACAAACAGCTTCCATTATAGCGTTACTGGGTGCGGCGGGCCTGGCTGTTGGTCTGGCGTTACAGGGAGCTATGACAAACCTTGCAGCTGGGGTCATGCTGTTAATTTTCAGGCCATACAAAGTGGGTGACTTTATTGATGCCACCGGACGTTTCGGATGTGTCACCGAAATTGATATGTTCACGACTATACTTCAGACCTTCGATAACCAGCAAATCATTGTACCTAACAGCAAGATCTGGGGTGAGCAGATCATCAATCATTCACATTATGAAGTACGTGGCGTGGATATGCATTTTGGTATCGCCTATGATGAGAATATTGATACTGCCCGTAAAGTGATTGAAGGTGTTATCAGTAGTCATCCACACATTCTGAAAGATCCTGAGCCCTTTATCGAAGTTGAAACGCTCAACGACAGCTCGGTCGATTTCCTTGTCAGACCGTTCTGCAAGGGTGAGCACTATTTTGATGTACTGTATTCCGTGCCAGAACAGGTCAAAAAGGCACTCGATGAGAATAATATAGAAATTCCGTTCCCGCATCGCAAAGTGATTGTGGTCAATCAGAATGATTAAGGTTGGGGACTATTTGTGGGTCAGGGTAAGGAATAAAAAACGGGATCAGAAAACAATATTTACTTATATTAGAAAGAATTGCTCTCCGATCCCAGTCGGGAACGGCGGGATTAGGGACTCCTGATAATCATTCATTATGACGATAGAGAAAACGTCCGCTATTGGCCGTTCTCTGAAGCCCAGGATTTGTTTTTCAGCGTCTGCTATTGAGAATATGCCAGCGCAACGAGCACTTTGTCCTACTGCATGTGCTTGTTAGGCGCCATTTCTAGATTTGCGTAAGAACGATCTCCATACACCATATGGCTCCCAAATTTTCTTCAAATCTTTAATTGCAACCTTTTTTTGCTCTCCGAGGATATCGCGACGGTATTTGTATATAAACGCTGAAACCCGCATATTCGCGGCACAATGAACCCAAACCTTTGTTCCTTTAAGGTCGTCCATGGTCTGCGCAAATCGTACGAAATCATCGTTCGTCGGATTCTTGAAGTCTACCGGAATATGAATGTAGTTGACGCCTAAGTTTGTGACGTACCCGTATTCATCATCAAGGCTGTTCTCGGTATTGTGCGGCGCGAGATTTACAATAGTGCTGTACCCGGCGTCACGGATTAGCTTCAATTCTGCTTCTGATGGTTGGCCGGATGTGCTTACTTCGTCTGAGATAGGGACGTAGTTGAATATGCGCTCGACGGACTGACTTCCAAGCTCAATCACGCCGATCTTTCTCAATAGCGTGACGAGATACCCCAAGCCGGTTTTAATCGTAGTTAGTACCATGGTGCCTTACAGCTGAATTATAAGGATTTTTACTCGATAACATATTATCGCTGAAATGGCGATCGTCGACGCTCGGGCGGGCGTATCCCACCATGTTCTCTAATGATACGTTCAATCGATGAATGGTATCGGTCAAACAGCCGGGCAATCGAGCTGAGGGACTCACCTTTCTGCCAACGATCC
>JAOTXY010000022.1 GCA_029862125.1 Gammaproteobacteria bacterium
TCATTTCGATCCTTTGAAAATGGACGTTGGCTCCTGCACCTCGGTCATGTCTTACGCTTATGCGTCGCGTTTTAAAATTCTTGCGGTTGAAGTTGCCGAAGACCAGGTTGTTATTGCGGTTACAGATCCTTACAACCTGGAGTGGATGGATGAAGTCGAACGCATAGTCAATAAAAAGATAACTACTGTGCTGGCTAATCCGGCTGAATTGAAAAACTACCTGGTTGAGTTTTACAGCGTCAGCAAGGCCATGGATGGGGCTGGTAATAAGGGTCTTGGAGAGCTGCCGGGTAATATTCAGAACCTCGAACAACTCATCCAGCTGGGTAAATCCGGCAAAGTCGACGCCGAGGACCAGCATATCGTCAGTATTGTCGACTGGCTGATGCAGTACGCGTTCAATCAACGCGCCAGTGACATTCATATCGAACCCCGACGAGAGCAGGGCAACGTGCGCTTCAGGATCGATGGTGTCATGCACCAGGTTTACGAAATTCCAGCCAATATCACCGCTGCAGTAGTAAGCCGGATTAAAATTATGGGGCGCCTCGATGTTGCTGAAAAGCGCAAGCCCCAGGATGGCCGTATCAAAACGCTTTCCCCCGATGGCATCGAGATCGAGTTGCGCCTCTCCAGTATGCCCACCGCGTTTGGCGAGAAACTGGTACTGCGGATTTTCGATCCCGAAGTACTGGTCAAGAATTTCGCCGCACTGGGTCTCGAAAAGCGGGAATCGGATATATGGAACAACATGATTTCGCGTCCTTACGGGATTATTCTGGTAACCGGTCCTACAGGTTCGGGCAAAACCACCACGCTTTATACCAGCCTTAAGCACCTGGCAAAGCCGGAAGTGAATGTCTGTACGATCGAAGATCCGATCGAATTGATTGAACCCAGTTTCAACCAGATGCAGGTTCAGCATAACATCGACCTGGATTTTGCCACCGGGGTTAAAACCCTGCTGCGCCAGGACCCCGATATTATTATGGTAGGTGAGATTCGAGATCGGGAAACCGCGGAAATGGCGGTTCAGGCGGCGCTGACAGGACACCTGGTGTTGTCGACTCTGCATACCAACGACGCACCTTCTGCTATCGCGCGTCTCGCAGAAATAGGGGTGCCGCCTTATCTGATCACCGCGACCCTGATCGGGGTAGTGGCGCAACGCCTGGTACGTACCTTATGCCCGCATTGTAAACAGGAAACCAGCCTCGAGCTGATCGACTGGCAGGCTTTGATCAAGCCCTGGACTACATCTGCACCGGAAAAAATTTGTGCTGCAGAAGGTTGCCTGGAATGCCGTCAGACGGGTTTTAGCGGGCGCATAGGCATCTACGAAATGATGCCGCTGACCGATGCATTGAAACACGATATCACCGATAATTTCGATCTCGTAAAATTTCGTAAGACCGCTATCAAGGACGGCATGAAGCCGCTAAATCTTGCTGGTGCGCAAAAGGTGGCGCGTGGCCTGACCACGATCGAGGAAGTTCTCAAAGTAGCCCCGCCACGCTACGATCTTTAAATCGGGTATCGGCATGAAGTCCTTCAGCCAAGTTCTTTGCCTGGTGTGGGTGGCTATTCTGACCCAGTCCTGCAGCGATAACGCTGTCTCACCGCAAGACGAGATTCGTGCTTACATCGACTCGGGAGTCAATGCGGCGGAAAGCCGTGATACGGATGCGCTGGCCGAACTAATGCATGGCGACTACTCCGATCAGAAAAGTTACAACAAGAAACAATTGACCGGGTTGCTGCGCGGCTATTTCTTCCGGCATAAAAATATTCATTTGTTCACCAAAATCGACGCTATAGAATTGCTCACTGAAAATGAAGCGATCGTGCGGATGCATGTGGCGATGGCGGGTAGCGCGATTGCTGATGTCGATGCCTTATCCTCTTTAAGGGCAAGAATATATCGCTTCGAATTGCAGCTGATTAAACAGGATGAATGGTTGCTGCGTCATGCGCTTTGGGGGCCTGCAAGCATCGGCGATTTCGAGTAGAGTACTTCGCAGCGAAAACTTTACTATTTCAGGCGGTCGTTTGGGTACCAACTATAAAATAAAACTCGCAATCGTCGCCTTGTTGGTAAGCCTGGGCCTGGTAATGGAGATAGCGGGGTTGCTTGATGCCAGGCAGCTACTGATTGTCGCTCGGGAATATGCCCAGCATTGGTGGCTGATCGTGGTGTTGATACTGGCACAGGCGCTGCTGTTTACCTTTGCGCTAGCCGGGTCGATATTTCTCTGGGTAGCGGCACCGCTTTATACCCCGCCGATGGCAACTTTTATCCTGGCGGCAGGCGGCACACTGGGCGGATTGGGCGCCTACTATTTTTCAGAGTATCTATCGCTGGAGTGGAAGGAAAAAATCCAGAATTCACGCAGTTACAAGTTTTTACATGCACAGGATAATTTTTTTTCCCTGTTTGCGATGCGCGTGTTCCCGGGTTTCCCCCACGCGTTGGTCAATTACAGTTCCGGAATCTTGTACGCAAAGCTGAGCCATTTTATTGTTGCGGCAATTCTGGGCATTTCCATCAAGTCGTATATTTATGCACGGGTAATCTACAGTGCCAGCAGTTCGCCATCACTCGATATGCTGTTTAATATTTCAGTGATCGGACCCCTGGTACTTTTATCGACGATTAGCGCCCTTGGGGTTTATCTAAATTACAGAATTACCAGCAAACGGCACTGAAGCGACCGCTCGCCACTTATTGATATCTGCGTAATGGAAAAGCAATAATTATTGCTTGAACCAGTTTGCGTGCAGCGCGTTGATTACCTTGTTGGGATAAATGGTTTTTCCAAGGCTACCGTTGTAGCGTGCCAGTGCGCGTCCGAGGTCATGGGGCTCCATGTCCATGTAATAGCGTAAAATCGTGCAACCCATTCTCAGGTTAGTGCGTATTTTGAAAAGATTCTGGTCCGAAATCCCGATTTCGTTAAGCCAGAAGGGCATGACTTGCATCAGGCCGCGCGCACCGGAAACCGAAATTGCGAATTCGTCAAAACGACTTTCCACTTCGATCACGGCGAGCACCAGTTCCGGTTCGATACCTACTCGTCGAGCCTCGTAGTGAATCAGTTTCAGTAACTCGATGCGTGATTTTGGTTCTTCGATAAACTTTTCCATCCGGCGTGACATATCCAGTAGCCAGACTTCTGCGTCGAAGCGATCTTCAAAACCGGCATCGGATTCGATGGCCTCTTTCAGCAGCTGTCGGAGCTGGGGGTCGGTCGAGGCACTAGCGGGCTCGACCGCGGCAATTGCCAGCAGGGGCAGGGTAACGATTGCCGCGAACTGGATTATCCCGGGGCGCATTGATCGGGATAAAGTTTATCAACAAAGGCGATAAGTTCGTCGAGCGGTAACTCCTGGGCGCTATCGTCGCTTCTGCCCTTGTATTCGAACTGTTGTGCCGTGATCCCGCGCTCGCTCAGGACAATGCGATGTGGAATTCCGATCAGCTCCATGTCGGAAAATATAACCCCGGGGCGCAGAGCACGATCATCGAGCAATACCTCGAGGCCTCGCGCAAGACATTGCTGGTATAGATCGTCAGTTGCCTGTTTTACGGCTTCTGATTTATGGTAATTAATAGGGCAGATTGCCAGTTGAAAGGGTGCCAGCGTTGCCGGCCAGATAATTCCCTGCTCATCATGATTTTGTTCGATAGCCGCTGCAACCACCCGAGTGACGCCAATGCCGTAACAGCCCATGAATGGAGCTACCCCTTTGCCATTTTCGTCGAGAACAGCGGCCTTCATGGATTCCGAGTATTTCTGGCCGAGTTGGAAAATATGTCCGACTTCGATGCCCCGCAGAATTTTTAATTGCCCGGTGCCGCCCGGGCCGGGATCGCCATCAATCACGTTACGGATATCAGCCGTGACGGGTTCATCGCAATCCCGCCCCCAGTTGGCATTGATAAAATGTTTATCATCCTGATTCGCGCCACAAACGAAGTCTCCAACCACCGCGGCACTGTGATCAACAATGGCTTTTAAATTTAATCCGACAGGGCCGATGGAACCGATATCGCTACCCAGGGTAGTGGTGATTTGCTCACGCTGGGCCAGGCGCAAAGGGCTGGCAACGCCATCGAGCCTCTCGGCTTTGAGCGCGTTCAGCTCGTGATCACCCCGTAATACCAGTGCAACCAGGCCTCCGTCCTCGGCTTCGACGATGAGGGTCTTCATGCATTGCTGCGCGCTTACGCCGAGACCGTTGGCGAGGTCCTCAATGGTATACATGCCGGGAGTATCGACGGTTTGCATTTCAGCGCTGGCCGCGCTGCGTTCGGTTGCCGGTGGCAACGCCTCCACAGTTTCAATATTGGCGGCAAAATCGCCCTGCTCGGAAAACGCAATTGCGTCCTCTCCGGAATCGGCAAGGACGTGAAATTCCTGCGAGGTACTACCTCCGATTGCGCCTGAATCTGCGCTAACCGCTCGATAATCAAGCCCGAAACGATCAAAAATATTAATGTATGCCTGATCCATAATATCGTAAGAGCGCTGCATGCCATCCTTGTCGATATCGAAGGAATAGGCGTCTTTCATTATGAATTCCCGCGAGCGCATAACTCCGAAGCGGGGCCTGATTTCATCGCGGAACTTGGTCTGGATCTGGTAAAAATTAAGCGGTAACTGGCGGTAGCTGTTAACTTCACGACGAAAAATATCGGTCACGATTTCTTCATGCGTAGGCCCGATACAGGCATCACGATCGTGCCGGTCCCGGAGGCGCAGTAATTCCGGGCCGAACTGATCCCAGCGCCCCGATTCCTGCCATAATTCTGCGGGTTGAAAGGAGGGCATCAGCAATTCAAGTGCACCGGCCCTGTCCATCTCTTCACGAATGATCTGCTCTACCTTTCGCAGTATTCGTAAACCGAGCGGTAACCAACTGTAGATTCCGGCAGCATGCCTGCGAATCATGCCGGCACGGAGCATAAGCTGATGGCTGATTATTTCGGCATCGACCGGGGTTTCTTTAAGCGTTGCCAGGTGGAAACGGGAAGCTCTCATAGGTATTCATACGCGGTGCTGATGCACCTTACAATTAATTCGGCGCATTATAGAGGTTCCACCAACGGTTAACAGAAAATTAAGTACAAAGTCCCTTTACTGGCAGAAGCGCTCAACGTCGGCTTCGCTCTGGATTTTACGTTCCTCGATTTCCTCGGTCGTCATATAGCGAGTGCTGCCGTCGGCAGATCGCAGCTTGACGCGATCACTATTACTTATGACCTTGAGGTCTTCTTGCGCCTTTTCACAAGCAAGTCTGGCCTGGTCTTCAGGGATATTATTGTTGTCAGCAGCTGCGGTTGTGCCATTTCCGGTGTTTTCGGAACTTTTTGGCGTGGATAGCCGGGGTAGTGCCTTACCGGGATTGCTCGGGGCTGACTGCACGCGCACGCCCTCGGTTTTGGCGGCAACTGGCGGTGCATCACCGTAGTGGACATTGCCTTCCTCATCGACCCATTTGTGAATCGTACCCGCATTCAGAGTCATTGAGGCCAGGAACATCAGGTAAATCAAGTAGCGCATGGTTTTCCCTGTTTTCGCCGTGTTCTTTAAGTCTATGAACCCAAAGAATAGTTGTCATCCAAATATTTACAATCTTTTTTTAATGTTATATCTATAATTTCCGAACCATTTTTGACGGCAATCATCAATCAAATTTATCTATTCTGTAGGTATCTATAAAAACAATATATAATGTTACCCCGGATAAATGGGCTAACGCACGCAATGAGCGATCGCAGACTCAAGGTTTTCCACACCGTTGCCAGGTTGCTAAGTTTTACCAAAGCGGCAGAAGCGCTGCACATGACCCAACCAGCCGTAACCTTCCAGGTACGTCAACTCGAAGAGTATTTCAATACACGCCTGTTTGATCGCACCCATAATAAAGTCAATTTAACCCCGGCCGGAGAACGTGTTTCCGAGTTTGCCGAACGCATCTTTGACCTGTATTCCGAGATGGAAAATACGGTTCGTGATTTGACCGGTGAAATCAGTGGTGCACTGACCATAGGCGCAAGTACCACGATTGCTGAATACATGCTGCCAGCCTTGCTCGGGGAGTTTAAGATTCGCTACCCGGACATTAACCTGCGACTCAAGGTTTCAAACTCTGAAGGTATTGTATCGATGGTTGAACACAATGTGATTGACCTTGGCGTGGTCGAGTCGCCGGTGAGCAATAAGAACCTGATAGTCGAAGTGTGTCACGATGATCAACTGGTTGTGATTGCCGCGCCCGATCACGAGCTCGCGAAGCGCGGTGGCAAGGTAAAGGCTTCCGATATAGTGAAGTATCCGTTTGTCAGCCGCGAAGAGGGTTCCGGTACGCGCGATGTAATCATGCAGTACCTGGTCGAGGAAAAGATCAATCCCAACGATTTGAACTTCAGTCTTGAACTTGGTAGTCCGGAGTCGATTAAAGGCGCCGTCGAAGCAGGCATGGGTATCACCATAATTTCTCGCTCGATTATCGGCAAGGAATTAAAATTGAACACGCTTTGTGAACTACAACTCGATCCGCCATTGAGTCGGCCATTCTCGTTCGTTCGTCAACGTCAGAAGTTTCGGGTGACGGTAATGGAAAAATTACTCGAGTTCGCCCGTTCCTACTTCAAGAATAACAAGTAGCCTTGAATTGCGCTTACGATGAATAAAATTCCGCATCATGTTTGAGATTCTAGAGCAGTGGTACCGTCGCCATTTCACCGATCCGCAAACGGTGATTTTTGCATTTATCCTGATTGCCGGCGCGCTGCTGGTATTTGTCCTGCATGCCCATTTATTGCCGATTATTGTCGCCATGATTATTGCATACCTGGCTGAGGGCATGGTGGTGCAGTTGCACAAGATCAATCTTGGGCGAACGGTCGCTGCGAGTTTTGTGACCGCACTCATGATTACAGCAATTATCCTTGTGTTCTTCGTGTTATTGCCATTGCTCTCAAAGCAGCTCAGCGAGCTGTTTCGCGAAATGCCGAACATGCTGTACAGGGGACAGCAGTTACTGCTACAGCTACCTGAACAGTATCCCGACTATGTTTCCACGGAACAGATTGAGGAAATCCTGACTCTGGCGCGCCTCGAACTGACGTCCATGGGACAACGCGTGGTGACCATATCGCTGTCGTCGGTAGTCGGGGTAATCACCTTCCTGGTTTACATGATTTTACTGCCGCTGATGGTGTTCTTTTTTTTAAAGGACAAGGAAATGATTCTTCACTGGCTTGCTGATTTTCTGCCCGAAGAGCGCAGATTGCTGCGCACCGTCTGGGCAGAACTCGATATCAAGATCGCCAGTTACGTGCGTGGCAAGGTAATTGAAGTCCTGATCATCTGGTCGGCAAGTTACCTTGCGTTTGCGATTATGGGGCTGAATTACGCGGTGTTGTTAAGCCTCGCGGTCGGCCTGTCGGTTATTATTCCGTATGTCGGTGCCACCGTGGTGACGATCCCTGTGGCCCTGATTGCTTTTTTCCAGTGGGGCTTCACTTCCGAGTTTGGCTGGCTAATGGCTATTTATGCCTTTATCCAGTTTCTGGACGGTAACCTGCTGGTGCCTTTACTGTTCTCTGAAGTGGTCAACTTGCATCCGGTTGCGATCATTGTCGCGGTTGTATTCTTTGGCAGTCTCTGGGGGGTTTGGGGTGTTTTCTTTGCAATTCCGCTGGCGACACTAATTCAGGCTATTATCAAGGCCTGGCCTTCCGATGAGTTATTTGCCGAATAGGCAGCAATTTCTTGTACATTCATATCAGTCTTTATAACATACGCTCCTTAATTGGCCATGGGAGAACAGGGTTTGTCCATGTTTAAAGGCAGTATCGTAGCTTTGGTGACACCAATGCTCGGCAATGGTGACGTTGATTTTTCGCAGCTGGAAGCGCTGATCGATTTTCATGTGCGTGAAGGAACCGAGGCGCTTGTGATTGCCGGTACGACTGGCGAATCGGCAACGCTTAGTCCCGACGAGCACTGCGACTTGTTGCATAAAAGCTACGAGATGATTAAGCAACGCTTGCCGATGATTGCCGGCACCGGTGCCAATTCGACCGCGGAAGCTATCGAACTCACCAAATGCGCAAAATCGAGCCGAGCTGAAGCCGCGCTGTTGGTAACGCCTTATTACAATAAACCGACACAAAAAGGCCTGGTATTACATCATCAGGCGATAGCCGGTGCAGTCGATATCGCGCAGATCCTTTACAACGTCCCGGGGCGTACCGCTTGTGACATGCAAGCTGATACCGTCGCCGAACTGTCAAAAGTTGGTAATATCGTGGGTATCAAGGAAGCGACCGGTAGCATGGAACGACTCGCCGATATCAAGCGCCAGGTCGATGACAGTTTTTCCTTGTTAACTGGCGACGATTCCACCACCTGTGAGTTTATTTTAAACGGAGGTCATGGTGCTATTTCCGTCACCGCCAATGTAGTGCCTTCCAGGATGGCGAATATGTGCCAGCTCGCTCTGCAGGGTAAAGCTGCCGAGGCCCGAGAAGCGGATGCGGAAATCGCTGAATTACATCGGCTGCTGTTCATAGAGTCAAACCCGATACCGGTCAAATGGGCCGTTTCCCAAATGGGCTTTGGCGAATTGAATCTGCGCTTACCGATGACAGTTTTAGACGAGCAGTATCAACCGCCGTTGCGGCAAGCTTTAGCTGATTGCGGGGCACTATGAAATTTATCCGAGCTGCATCGTTTTTGCTACTTGCAATATTGCTTATGGCTTGCAGCACGGGTACAGATAAACGTTACCTCGACGCATCACTGGATAGTAATCTGGAATTGCCCCCAGACCTATCCGATTTAAACCAGGAGTCCGAATTTGAATTACCCGCTGGATTTTCCGGCGCTGACTCAACCGCGAAGGGCAAAGTTCCGGTGCTGGCCAGGGTAGATTCACTTCGGCTTGAGGGAAGTGGAGACCTTTACTGGCTTAGCGTTGAAGAACCGGTCGACAATCTGTACAAGTTGATTAAGAACTTCTGGTTCTCGGAAGGCTATCGCCTGATGGTTGATGAACCGGTCATCGGGATTATGCAGACAGAATGGGTGTTGACGAAGCAGGGTCCCAGCGATGCAAGCACCTCATGGTTAAAAAGTTTGTTTGTCGGTGAAAATCTTTCCGCCAGTCAGGATCAATACAGGACCAGAGTAGAATTAGATCAGGTTGGTAACGCTAGTCGAATCTATATCGCTCATCGAGGTACTGAGCTCGGGTACGAAGTCGAATTGGGTGAGAGTCTAAAGCGAATTGATGACGAGCAAATTGATAACGATGATAATCAATGGCGTTTTCGGCAGCCCGAACCTGAACTCGAAATTGAAATGTTGTCACGCCTGATGATATTCCTGGGCTTGCAAAAGGCCGAGGTAGAGCAGCAGGTCAGCAGCGCTAAGTTGTTCAGTCCGCGGGCTTTCCAACGCATTGATTCGAGTCAACAATCTCCGTACCTGATAGTAAAAGATCCTTACCAGATTGCCTGGAACCGGGTTTACCATCAGCTTGAACGAATGAATTTCGAAATCGAAAAGTCGGAGTTCAAAAATCGCCTGTCGGGTGAGGGAGCTATAACTATCAACGCTCAGGTTACCGATAAGACAGGCGATAAAGGGCTGTTTTCGTTTTTTTCCAAGTCTAGTGAAACTGTCGAAAAGAAGATCGTCGTGGTTCTGGCTGAAGTAACCCATGAACTTACTCGAGTAATGATCGAAACGAGAGCAGGAAATGTTGATACCTCTCCAGCCGGAGCGGCTTTCCTGGACTTGCTGTATAAGAAAATCAGATAGTATGCGTATCGCATCGTTGGGAAGCGGCAGTCGGGGCAACGCCACCCTGGTTCAGCATGAAGATACCACGCTGCTTGTTGATAACGGTTTTACATTAAGACAATTCACGCAGCGCCTGGACCGATTCGAAATAGAACCGGATTCAATAGACGCGGTGTTGCTCACCCACGAACACGGTGATCATAGTGGTGGTATCGAACGTCTTTGCAGAAACCACGATATTCCGCTTTGGACTGCAGTCGGTACCGCCCGCGCCGCGCTGGCGCCGAATTTCCAGTACCACCGGCTTGTCGCGGGTCATACTGTAACCATTGGCGGAATCGAGGTTATGCCGATCACCGTGCCCCACGATGCGAGCGAGCCTTTGCAGTTTATTTTTCATCAGCTGGATAATGGCAAACGCCTCGGCATTCTGACCGATACCGGACATGTAACCCGGCATATCATCGAAGCATTTAGCTGTCTCGATGCGTTATTGCTTGAATTTAACTATGATCCCGACATGCTGGAATCAGGGCCATATCCGGATATGCTGAAACAGCGTGTCGGTGGAAATCTCGGGCATCTGTCGAACCATCAGTCAATAGAATTATTGCAACAAATCGATACCGCGAGACTGAACTGCCTGATTGCCGCTCACATTTCGGAAAAGAACAATGCCCCGGTGATTGTCGACCGGTTGATTCGTCAACTGGATGACGTGCCGGCTCCGGTGCTCGCCAATCAGAATGAAGGATTCGACTGGATCTCTATTTAAACTTCGTTAGCGGCGTCTTTGTCAAACTCGATCAGAGCATAGGCCGAGTGATTATGAATCGACTCAAAGTTCTCTGATTCGAGTACGTATTGCCGAATACGATCGTCCTTGTTCAATTCACCCGCTATATCTCGAACCATGTCTTCAACAAATTTTGGATTGTCATAAGCTCGTTCGGTTACGTATTTTTCATCGGGGCGCTTGAGCAGACCGTAGAGTTCGCATGAAGCCTGTTTTTCGACGATATCGATAAGTTCTTCAATCCAGATAAATCCACTGGTCCTGGCGTCAAGTGTTACGTGGGAGCGCTGATTATGAGCGCCATAGTCCGAAATCGACTTGGAACAGGGGCACAGACTGGTAACAGGTATCTGCACCTTGATACGGGTGCTGGTAACACCGGCGTTGATTTCTCCAACCAGCGAAACCTCGTAGTCAAGCAGCGACTCAACCCCGGAGACCGGTGCTTTCTTGTTCACGAAGTAGGGAAATTTCATTTCGATATAGCCCGATTCTGCCTCGAGCAGTTCGGCCATTTCCCTGAGCATATCGTTAAACGAGGTATAGGATATTTCCTTCTCGTGATCGTTCAGTATGCTGACAAAGCGTGACATGTGAGTGCCCTTGAACTGATGTGGCAGGAACACAAACATGCTAAAGGTGGCAATGGTATGTTGCTTACCATCAGAGCGGTCTTTGACAATTACAGGATGGCGGATATCTTTGATGCCGACTTTATTGATAGCGAGTTTACGCGTGTCCGCGGTTCCCTGGACATCGGGAATCGTCGAAATCGTTGACTGAGCTGGTTCACCATTCATGACTTGATCCTTGAGCAATAACTGTGCGTATCGAGGCAGACCATTGAATGCGTGACACACGAAGCGGAATTTACCGGTATTGCAATAACCGAGTAAACAGGTTGGTTATTATACCGAGCAACCGGGGTAAGGCAAATTTTCATCACGCCAATTATCCCACTAACATTGAGCAATGGCGATAGTGTGCTTGCTGTGAACTTCCAGATTATTAGACAAAATCTCAATCTTAACGAAATCGATAATTTCGCCGGTTGACTGAACCTGTCTGCTAGAGACTGGGATCAGGGATTGAGGTATATATCTATTGTTATTCTTATAAATTAAGCGGGTGCAACGTCTTCGGCCTGTGGACCCTTAGCACCATCCGTAACTTTCATCGTTACGGCCTGACCTTGCTGAAGTGTTTTATGACCTTCAGACTGAATGGCACTGTAATGAACAAAAACGTCTTTTCCACCCTCTTGCGAAATAAAACCATAGCCCTTGGCATCGTTAAACCACTTAACTGTGCCGGATACTGTTTCAGACATAACTTTACTCTGTAGCTTGTTGATATTTATGTCGATTTTTACTACTCGACAAGATGCATTGTAGGATAAAGCGTATGCGGACGCCATTATTTAAACCGCGCTGTGCACCAGCTTCCCTGTAGTGATAAATCTGGAAGCCTCAAACCGGGTTCAGTTTTTAGCGGTTCGCCGATTAGTTACGGGTAAACTCGACGATAGAATTTCGTATCGTGGCGCTATCGATTCCGTAATCTTCAAGTACCTGTTCGCGGCTGCCCTGGGATGGAAATGCATCGCTGAGTCCAAGGCGTAAAAGTGGAGTATTAATCTGTTGCTGGTTAAGATACTCGAGCACAGCCGAACCCGCACCACCAATAATACTGGCATCTTCCAGCGTCACCAGGTAGTCGTGACTGGCCGCCAGTTCTTTAATCAGGGATTCGTCAAGTGGTTTGATAAAACGCATGTTGACGAGGCTTAAATCAAGCTCGTCGGCGATTGGTTGCGCGATGCTAAACAGGCTACCAAACACCAGCAATGCAGTTTGTTTTCCAGGTCTTGTCTGGATCGCTTTCCCAATTTCGGCGCAATCGTCAACGTTCACCGCCGCGGGTTGTGCAACACTGTCCCTGGGGTAGCGTACCAGGGCGGGACCGGGGTATTGATAGGCAGTATTCAGCAATTCGAACATATCCTGGCCGTTGGCCGGGGCCATCATGATAATGCCCGGAATGCATCGGCAAAAAGCGATATCGAAATTACCAGTGTGAGTTGCGCCGTCAGCACCGACGACACCGGCCCTGTCAACCGCGAAAGTTACATCGAGACCCTGGACCGCGATGTCGTGTATAAACTGATCGTAACCGCGCTGCAGGAAGGTTGAATATATCGCAACCACGGGTTTGAGACCCTCGCATGCCATCCCGGCCGCCAGGGTTACCGCATGTTGCTCGGCGATACCGACATCATGGTAACGCTCCGGCATTTCCTGTGAAAATTTGACCAGCCCCGAACCTTCACGCATCGCCGGGGTTATGGCATGCAATTTTGGCTCCTTACCGCCTTTTGCTACCAGCCAGTCAGAAAATATATTGGTATAGGACTGCATGCCTGGTTTGCCGGAAGATTTAACTTCACCGGTTTCGGGATCGAACGGGCCAACTCCATGAAACTTGCAGGCATCTTCTTCGGCCGGCGGGTAGCCCTTACCTTTGCGGGTGACGATGTGAAGCATTCTCGGGCCTGGCAATTGCTGTAGATTGTGGATCAGCGAAAGCAGGTCTTTCAGGTTATGACCGTCTATGGGCCCAAAATAAGAGAAACCGAGCTCCTCGAAAAGCGTCCCTGGCGTCACCATCCCCTTGACGTGTTCCTCGGCGCGTTTAGCCAGCTCCCAGGCGCTGGGAATGCGCTTTAATACTTTTTTACTGCCCGAGCGCAGGCTGGAGTAAATCTTCCCCGACCAGATACTGGACAGGTATTTCGACATGGCGCCGACATTGGGCGAAATCGACATTTCGTTATCGTTCAAAATAACCAGTAAATCGTTATCAATGGCGCCGCCATGATTGAGTGCCTCGTAGGCCATACCGGCGGTCATACCCCCGTCCCCGATAATAGCCACGTTCTTACGCTTAATGTCTTGCGAGTTTGAAGCAATCTCCATACCCAGGGCGGCACTGATCGACGTACTGGAATGGCCGGCACCAAAATGGTCGTACTCCGACTCGGATATTTTAGGAAAACCCGAAAGGCCATCCTTTTGCCGCATTCCAGCCATTTGATCGCGTCGACCGGTGAGTATTTTATGCGGGTAACATTGATGACCAACGTCCCAGATCAGGCGATCATGTGGTGTTTCGAACAGGTAGTGCAATGCAATCGTGATTTCCACCGATCCCAGTCCGGAGGCAAGGTGCCCGCCGGTGCTTGACAGGCTCTGCAACAGGAAAGCGCGAATCTCTTCCGCCAGTTCGGGCAACTGGTTTTCGTCGAGCTCGCGCAAATCCATGGGGCTGTCGATCTGCGCCAGAATCGGAAAGGTTTCGCTAATTTTAGTCAATGTGTTGCTATCCAGCACGAGTGCTCCTCGCCGTGAAACAGCACAGCGACGCTGAATCCGTAATTATAATGTAGAAGAAGCACTTGATCGCACTTAGTGTTTCCGCTCGACAAACCAGGCCGAAATATACCTTAAAATGTCGACCTCCTCACCAAATATCGTAAGTGCCTGTAACGCATTCTGATGCAGCTCCTGGGCTTTTTCGTGTGATGCCTCAAGACCAATAATTGCCGGGAAGGTCGGTTTATCGCGGGCACTGTCCGAGCCTTGAGTCTTTCCCAGGGTCGCGGTATCGCTGGTGACGTCGAGAATATCATCCTGAACCTGGAACGAAAGACCAATATGTTTGGCATAGGAATCAAGCGCCTTGAGTTGTTGTCGGCTCAGGTTATTCGTGCTGAGCGCTACCAGTTGTATACAGGTGCGGATCAAGGCACCGGTTTTATGAATATGCATGGTTTCAAGTTCGGCGATATTCAGCGTCTTACCCACCGCGGCCAGGTCGATGGCCTGGCCTCCGGCCATGCCACGCGACCCGGAAAACAGGGCCAGCTTTTCGATCATTTGAAGACGGGCCGCTGCATCATCGGTCATCTGTGGGTCGTGGCTGATGATGTAAAAAGCCAGCGCCTGCAAGGCATCGCCCGCGAGTATGGCCGTGGCTTCGTCGAACTCGCGATGACAGGTGGGTCGACCGCGCCTCAAGTCGTCGTCGTCCATGGCCGGCAGGTCGTCATGGATCAGTGAATAGGCATGAATGATTTCAACTGCAGCAGCGGCGCCATCGACCCTCTCCAGGTCAATGCCGAGGGCCGATGCAGTTGCGTATACGAGGACCGGCCGCACTCTCTTTCCAGGAGCGAGTACCGCATATCGCATCGCCTGGTGTAATCGCAACGGATAAACATCGGCTTGTGGAAGCCAGTGATCGAGCGCTTTGTCTACTCTTTGCTGGAATTCCTCAACCAGGGACTCAAAGACCTGGGCATCAATCTTCATCAAGGTCTTCGAAGGGAACAGTCTGCTGCAAACCGTTTTTTTCGATTAATTGTTCAACGCGTATTTCGGCATTAGCGAGTGTATCCTGGCAAGTCTTTGCCAGCTTGATACCCTGTTCAAATTGCTCGAGCGACTCTTCCAGCCCCAGTTCGCCCGATTCCATATTGCTGACGATCTTTTCCAGGTGCTGCAGGGATTTTTCGAAATCCTTGAGTTTGTCTTTGCTTTCAGCCATGTCGTAACTCGCTGTCGAATTTCCGCCATTATAGTGTATCTACGGTATCAGCTAAATGACTGACCGGAATTAACTTTAGATTATTAAAGGTACCGCTTTTCGGCATATTGGCCTTTGGAATTATCGCCGTTTCGAATCCATGTTTACTGGCTTCGCGCAGCCGTTCTTCGCCATTGGGAACGGGCCTTATCTCCCCCGATAGCCCAACCTCTCCGAAAACCAGGGAACGCTGGTTTAACGGACGATCACGATAACTGGAAAGAATAGCCAGCATGATTGCGAGGTCTGCTCCGGTTTCGGCAATTCTTACGCCACCCACCGCGTTTATAAATACATCCTGGTCGTAGAGTGGGACACCCCCATGGCGTTGCAAAATAGCGATCAGCATTGCCAATCGATTAGATTCGAGGCCGACGCTCAGGCGCCGTGGATGGCCGCCGTGGCATTCGCTCACCAGTGCCTGAATTTCGACTAGAAAAGGTCGCGTACCTTCACGTGAGACCATGACCACGCTGCCCGATACCGGTTCATCGTGTTGGGCCAGGAATATCGCCGATGGATTGCTGACCGGCTTCAAGCCTTCATCGGTCATGGCGAAGATACCGAGCTCGTTGACAGCGCCGAAACGATTCTTAACCGCTCGAATCACGCGGTAACGCGTCGATGCATCGCCTTCGAAATAGAGCACGGTGTCGACCATGTGTTCAAGCACCCGGGGGCCGGCCAGCTGGCCTTCCTTGGTAACATGTCCGACCAGAAAAATCGCGACGTTGGATTGTTTGGCGAATCTAACCAGCATCGCCGTGCTTTCTCTAACCTGGCTTACCGAGCCCGGGGCCGACTGCAGGCTGTTGCTGAATATTGTCTGGATCGAATCGATAACCATTACTGCCGGCTTGATTGCATCGGCCTGCAAGATGATTTCCTCGACACAGGTCGAGCTTAATAATTTCAGGTTATCACCGGGAAGATTGAGACGACTGGCGCGCAAACTAACCTGCTGCGGTGACTCTTCCCCGGTAACATAAAGTGCATCCCGGTCCTGGCTGACCAGGGTCAGACACTGCAACAGGATGGTCGATTTGCCAATTCCGGGATCGCCCCCCAACAGTACGACCGAGCCTTCCACCAGGCCACCTCCGAGTACACGGTCGAGTTCGTCGATGCAGGTTCCAAAACGAGGTGTTTCACTGGTCGGAACCTGATCGAGGGTAATCACTTCGTCTCGTTTTGCGCTCCCATGCCAATTGGCCCTGGTGCCGGGGCCCGCGGGCAGGGTTGGTAACTCTTCGATACTGTTCCAGCTCTTACAATCGGGACATTGGCCCGACCATTTCGGCAACGCGATAGCACATTCCCGACACTGAAACTGGGCATTTTGCCTGGCCATTTCAATCCGGCTCAGACTGTATTTCGGTGCTTTCCCGGTCCTGGAACAGGGAAATGCGTGCCGTCTTCACCATGTTGTTTTTGACCTGCATGATTTCGATCGGATAGTCGTTTATTTTTAGGCTGGTGCCAGCCTCGGGAATAAATTCCATGTGCTCCAGGATCAGTCCGTTCAGGGTTCGAGGACCCTCTACCGGCAGCAGAATTTCAAGGTTACGGTTAATGTCGCGTACATGGGTCGAACCGTCGATCAGGAAACTGCCATCCGCATCCCGGAAAAAGTCCTGGTGCAGGGCGCTGGGATCGGTAGTGAATTCGCCAACAATTTCCTCGAGGATATCCTCGATCGTTACCAGGCCCTGGATATCGCCATACTCGTCGACGACAAAGCCAATTCGTCGCTTGTTCTTGCGGAAGTTTATTAGTTGCGTGGTGAGTGGTGTTCCCTCGGGAATGAAATACCCCTCCCGGGTTAACTCGACCAGGCTGTCCGGATTGAACTCATGATTCAATATCAACGGGAGGATTTTTCGCACCAACGCGGTCCCAACCATGTTGTCGATGTTACCCGAGAAAATTGGGATTCGGGTATAGGAGAGATTGGTTATCAGTTTAAGGGTTTCATGCCAGTCGTCCTCGAGGTCAATGCCGATGATTTCGCTGCGTGGCACCATGATGTCGTCGACCGTTACCTTTTCCAGGTCGAGTATGCTGAGCAACATATCGCGGTGCGAGTCCGGAATTAATCCGCTGGTTTCATGAACCGCGATTCGCAATTCCTCGGAATTGAGTGCGTCCTGATCCGAGCTTTTAGCGGAAATCAGGAACAGCTTTTGCACCAGTTTGGCCAACCAGTTGATAATCACGACCAGGGGGAAAAAAACCTTGGCCAGAGGCCTGTACACGTAGGCGGCGGGCAAGGCGATTTTTTCCGGGTTGGTTGCCGCCAGGGTCTTGGGTGTCACCTCGGCGAACAGCAATAAAATCAGCGTCAACAATCCCGCGGCAAGTGCAATGCCGGCCTCGCCGTACAGGCGATAGCCGATATAGGTCGCCAGTTGCGTGATCAGGACATTGACGAAGTTATTACCCAATAAAATCAGCGTAATCAGCTTGTCGGGGTACTTCAGTAACTCTACGGCACGCACCGCGCCCCCATGGTTCTTGCCAGCAAGGTGCTTGAGCCGATATCGATTCAGGCTCATAAGCCCGGTTTCCGAGCTCGAAAAGAAGGCTGACATCATGATCAAGGCGATGAAAACAATAAACAGCCAATATAACGGGATTTCGTTCAACTAATAATTTCGCTGAAAGTTAAAGGATGAACTCGAGTACTAGCTTGCTGCCGAAAAAAGCAAGCATCAGGAAAACGAATGCTGACAGGGTCCAGCGGATTGCGGTTCTGCCACGCCAGCCAAACTTGAAACGGCCAAAAAGCAAGACCCCGAGAATAACCCAGCCGACAATCGATAATACGGTTTTGTGCACCAGCTGTTGGGAAAATATATCTTCGAGGTAGACGAAACCGGTCAGCAGCGAGGCACTAAGACAGATAAAGCCAAAACCGAGAAACTGGAACAACAGGGTTTCCATATCATGTAATGGCGGTAGAAATCGAATAAAACCACCCGGATGATGCTGCCGGATCGAGTGATCCTGGTAGGCGAGTAATGCAGCCTGGAATGCGCCCAGTGTGATCAGGCTATAGGCGATTATCGAAACCATGATGTGCCCCTTGATTTCGCTATTGCTTACGATGATCAAATGGTCGGCAAAGTGCAGGCTGGCGATTAAACTGGCGCATCCACTTATCGGAAACACGACGATACCGAGGCTTTCGATGCGACGATAAATGCTGCTCAATAAAATCTGGATCGAGATCAACCATACAATCAGTGAAAAAGCGGCGAAAAAGCCAAGATTAAGGCCCTCAGCCTGGATGATTACGGTGTTCAATGCTACCGCTTGCAGCAGCATCGCCAGAATCGCGGGTACCAGTGCAACCCAGCGTTGGCGATGTTCCGCACCCAGCTGTTTGAAAATTAAAAATGCGGACAAGCAATAGAAGAGGACGGCGAGCGCGCTTGCGGTGGTGGGGGACATTGTTTTCGATCAGTGACTCAAGCTTTAAAGTGTAACTGAAAATCGGAATAACCGCACTAGCGTACCTTGCCTTATCCGATGTCTCGCAGGTCCTCCATGTCGTTGCATTATTTATGCAGGCAAATAATTGCACAAATCCCGTAACCCTTTGCTATAAATTCAGCGGTACGGCTGAAAGCTTCAGCGTTCGTTTCAGATAAACTCTTTATTAAATTATATGCAAATTACAATACTCGGGTGGGCAGGAGGAATCGGTGCAAACCTGCGAACGACCTCCTTCCTGGTAGATGACGATATGTTAATTGATGCAGGCACCGGTCTGGGCGATCTGCCGCTTAACCACATGACCGGTATTCGTCATATTTTTCTGACTCACTCTCATATGGATCACGTAGTGGGATTGCCGCTGCTCGCCGACAGTATGTATGGCGTGCATGATGAAGCCATCGTGGTGCATGCGCAGGAGAAGACCATCGAGGCATTGAAGGAACATATTTTTAACTGGGTCATCTGGCCTGATTTTTCAGAGTTACCATCTAAGGAACAACCTTCGATTAAATTTGAGGTCATGAATCCGGGCGATAAGGTGAATATCAGGTCACGTGAAATCGAAATGATACAGGTCAATCACACCGTACCCGGGGTGGGTTATTGCCTGTCAACCCCCCAGGCGAACATAGCCTTTAGTGGTGATACCACGACCAATGATAATCTCTGGGATGTTCTCGATGGCTATGAACATATAGATTTACTGTTTGTCGAGGCGGCTTTTGCGAATAATGACATTGAAATCAGCAAGATATCGAAACATTATTGTCCCCAATTGTTAGGTGATGATGTTTTGAAAATGAAACATCGCCCTGATGTCTGGCTGACCCATTTCAAGCCCGGAGACGAAGACCAGATTTATCAGGAATGTGTCGATGCAATGCCGGATTTCAATGTACGCCAGCTTAAAGGTGGCGAAATATTCAAATTCTGACGGGTCTCAAGATAAACCCGCTGTTATAATTCGGTCGTTTTTTAGTTACCAGAGCATCCGATGTTTGAAAACCTGACCGATCGATTATCCAAGACACTGCAAAACCTGCGCGGCCAGGGCCGGCTCACTGAAGATAATATTCGGGATAGCCTGCGCGAGGTTCGCATGGCACTACTGGAGGCCGATGTCGCACTACCGGTGGTCAAGGAATTCATCGAGGCTGTGCGGGTAAAGGCTCTCGGCCAGGATGTTATTTCGAGTCTCTCCCCCGGCCAGGCCTTGATCAAGGTTGTCAATGATGAGCTTGTCTCGATCATGGGGGAATCCCAGTCCGTTATTGACCTGAACCGTAAATCCCCGGTTGTCGTGTTGATGGCGGGGCTGCAAGGGGCCGGTAAAACTACCACGGCCGCTAAACTGGCGCGCAGGTTGCGCGAGGTCGAGAAAAAGACAGTTATGGTGGCGAGCGCTGACGTGTATCGTCCCGCCGCGATCGAACAGCTGAAAACACTGGCCGCGGAGGTTGGTGTCGAATTCCACCCCAGCAGTAACCAACAGAAACCGGTCACCATAGCGCGTGAGGCGGTATCAGCGGCAATCAGGTCCAGTGTTGATGTTCTGATTCTCGATACTGCCGGACGCCTGGCCATCGATGAGCAGATGATGGATGAAATTCGCGCTGTTCACGACGCGGTAGATCCGGCTGAAACCCTGTTCGTGGTTGACAGCATGACCGGCCAGGATGCCGCCAATACCGCAAAAGCTTTCAATGATGCGCTGCCGCTCAGTGGCGTTGTACTCACCAAGATCGATGGCGATGCCCGTGGCGGTGCGGCTTTATCGGTTAGGCATATTACCGGCAAGCCGATCAAATTTATCGGTTCCGGGGAAAAAACCGATGCACTTGAAGCATTCCATCCTGATCGTATCGCATCGCGCATTCTCGGTATGGGAGACATCCTGTCACTGGTGGAGCAGGCACAGGAAAATGTCGATCATCAAAAAGCGGAAAGACTTGCGCGCAAAGTCAAGAAGGGCAGGGGCTTTGATCTCGAGGATTTGCGTGATCAATTCACCCAGATGGAGAATATGGGTGGTCTCGGTAATCTTATCGACAAGTTACCGGGAATGGGCGCCGGTGTCTCGCAGGCGATGCAGAACCCACAGCATACTAGGCAGATGAAACGCATGGTTGCCATCATCGACTCGATGACACCAATGGAACGACGCAAGCCCGAAGTTATCAATGGATCGCGCAAACGCCGGGTCGCACAGGGTTCTGGAACCCAGATTCAGGATGTCAACCGACTGCTCAAACAACATAAACAAATGCAGCGCATGATGAAAAAAATGGGCAGCAAGGGCGGTATGGCGAACATGATGCGAGGTATGAAAGGCAGACTCCCCCCGGGAGGAATGCCCTTTTAAAGTCGCGCTTTTTTAACAATAGCCGCGTCAGCATCGT
Organism: Gammaproteobacteria bacterium; assembly: GCA_029862125.1. Classification (GTDB taxonomy): domain Bacteria; phylum Pseudomonadota; class Gammaproteobacteria. The sequence goes on from JAOTXY010000022.1 coordinate 21,159, forward strand.
GCTCGAACGATCACGTATTATCTATACGCTCACGTCCTGCGCGCGCTGCTTCCTTGCTCTGGTTAAAAAATCACGACTTTAAAAGGGCATTTCCGGAAATATCCTCGTAAAAACAGGGCTTTCGGACTTCACAGGCGGGTTTATTTAGGTACAATACGCGGTCTTCTGATCTCAGGGTCAGTGGTCTACTGTTGTCTTATGACAGACAACGGGTGTTCTGGCTCTCTGGGGTCGATGTATATTGGAGATTTTTTATGGTTTCAATTCGATTGGCACGCGGCGGCTCTAAAAGACGCCCGTTTTACCACGTTGTGGTAAGCGATAGCCGTTGCCCGAGAGATGGCCGCTATATCGAGCGCGTCGGTTTCTTCAATCCTCAGGCCCGTGGCCAGGAACAGGAACTGCGTCTTGATGATACTCGTATCGATTACTGGATTTCCAAGGGCGCGAAGCCCAGCGAACGGGTCGCCCACTTGATCAAGGGAGCGCGCAAGGCCGCGGCTTAACCGGGCATGAGCCAACACGATGATGATTTAATCTGTGTTGGGCATATCCTCGGTTCGCAGGGACTAAAAGGCTGGGTCAGGGTGTTTTCAAATACCAGCCCACGCGAGAACATAGTAGGTTACGGCCCCTGGCTACTAGAGCTGGGAGATGAGCTTAAAACAGTAGCCGTGAGCGGACGTTTGCAGGGTAAGAACGTGGTTGCCAGCATCGAAGGGATCGAGGACCGAACCCAGGCCGATGAGTTAACCGGTTGCCGGATTTTTATAAAACCGGAGCAATTACCCAGGCTGGAAGCCGGAGAATACTACTGGTCTGATTTGATTGGACTGTCGGTGGAAACCTTGCAGGGCGACCCACTCGGAGAGGTTGCCTCGATGATGGAAACCGGGGCCGACGATGTAATGGTTTTAAAAGGCGAACGTGAACGCCTGATACCATTCGTAGTGGAGCATATTGTCAGGGAGGTCGATCTCGTAAACCGACGCCTGGTGGTTGACTGGTCGACCGAGTATTAAAATGCGAGTTGACGTAATCACGCTGTTTCCCGAGCTGGTCGAACAGGTGATAAGTTGCGGGATTGTCGGCCGTGCCGCTGAGCAGAAATTGCTCGAGCTACACTGCTGGAATCCGCGAGAATATACCCGGGACAGGCACCGCACGGTCGATGATCGGCCCTATGGTGGTGGCCCCGGAATGTTAATGAAGGTGCAACCACTGCAGGACGCAATTCATGCAGTGCGAGAACAGAGTCGCGATGCGCGCCTGGTGTATCTCAGCCCGCAGGGACAATTGCTTACCCAGAAAAAACTGGCGCAGCAGGTGGATCTCGGGTCGGTAATTTTTTTATGTGGTCGTTACGAAGGTATCGACGAACGTCTAATCCAGCAGGAAGTGGACGAAGAATGGTCCATTGGTGACTATGTCATCAGTGGGGGTGAGCTCGCAGCGATGGTTTGCATCGATGGGATGACCCGGCTGATCCCGGGTGCTCTCGGGCATGACGATTCGGCACAACAGGATTCGTTTAGCCAGGGTTTGCTGGATTATCCGCACTATACGCGGCCAGAGGAATACCTGGGTGAACGTGTTCCCGGCGTGTTGATGAACGGTAATCACCGTGCAATCGAGGACTGGCGGGAACGGCAGTCACTCGGACGCACCTGGCAACGACGGCCGGAACTGCTGAAGCAGGTCAGGCTTGATACCAGGCAGCAGGCCTTGCTGGACGAATTTATTGCCGAGCATGAGCGGACTCGGAAGCGGTAAAAATACCGCGCTGAAATTGAGTTTTTTGAGGAATTGACATGAGCAACATAATTGCACAACTCGATGCGGAACAGATGAAATCCGATGTTCCCGCGTTTTCGCCAGGGGATACCGTGATCGTCCAGGTACGCGTGAAGGAAGGTACGCGTGAGCGTCTGCAGGCCTACGAGGGCGTTGTTATCGCTAAACGGAATCGCGGCATTAACTCGGCCTTCACGGTACGCAAGATTTCTCATGGTGAGGGCGTGGAACGTGTTTTCCAGACCCATAGTCCCATGATTGCCGAAATCAAGGTTAAGCGACGTGGCAAGGTGCGACGCGCGAAGTTGTATTACCTACGAGGGCGCACCGGTAAAGCAGCGCGTATCCGGGAAAAACTGTAAGCGTTTCGACAACGAAATTGCTAGATCAAAAAGCGTGTATGCCCGGGCTGCACGCTTTTTTTTTGGGACAACCTTGGAAAGTGACAGCCGTTAAAAGAATATTACTAATGCTTGTTGTAGGCCTGGGAACGGCTTACTCCGCAAGTGCCGATGAGCGCCTTGATCTGCTCAAGAAAATTTCGGCTGCCGGGGCTCCAGGATTGACCCTGAAGATGCTCGATCAGGCCCAGCCCAGTATGGATGATGACTTATACGAATGGATTCTCTGGGAGCAGGAGCGCCTGGCAATTTTGGCGCAATGGAAGCAGTGGGATCAATTGCTGATCCGGATCGAGGGATTGCCGCATGACATTCCTAATCAATTCAAGCAGCAGGCCGCAACTTACCAGGCCAGGGCCTTCCTCGAGCTTGGCCAGACCTCAACCGCGCGCCAGATACTCAGGCAACAACTCTGGCAAGGTGTAGCCAGCGAATCCGGGGATTACGAAACCTGGCGACGACAGGTCATTGAATCCTATATCGAAGACGGGCGTATCGAGGATGCGCGCGTGGCCATGCTGCGTTTTGACCAGGATTTTAACAGCATCGACCTGGCCTGGTTACTGCTACGCGCACGCGTACTAATTGAATCCGGTCGCTACCAACAGGCGATCCGGATCCTGCGAGAACAGGATGCCTGGCAGGCAAGGCTGACCAGTATGCTGGCGAGTTTTAAATTAAATCAGATCGATAAGGCTGAACTCTGGCAGCAGGTCAAAAAGCGCAGTAAAAGCGAGGCGGTAAGCGCCGAAGAGCGGGCGACACTGTGGGCCCTGGGATACTTTGCAGCCGAGCAAATGTCGCCGGTCGATCGTGTGGTTGCGCTGGAGTCGTTGTTTCGGGGGGGAATTCAGTCACCATTGCAGCTTTTCCAGATACCCGTTGACAGGCTGTGGCAGGCGTACCTTGAGTATGCCAAGCTGGTGGGAAATCAATCTGAACTGTTGCTGGGTGACGACATTAAATGGCTGGATTTGGCTACCAAGGCGAGTAAGAGCACCCCGGTCAAGTCACGTTCCCTGTTTGCGATGCTGATTTTGACATCTTTCGAGAGCGACACAAAAAATCGCTCGGCGGCCGGGTATATGGAAACGTTTGCCGAGGTTGATGAAGCCGAGCGCAACCTGCTGGAAAACCTGTTCAATCGCAGTGAGACTTTTTCCAATGCGCGCAAAATCCCACCCGGGATACGTTATCTGCTTGTCGACCTGGCGCTAAGATCAACCGATATTGAAGAGGCAACCCGCTTGATGTCAGGTCTGAATACCTTTCCCGAAGGTACGAGTCGGTTTGACTGGCAATTGCGTCAATCCCGGGTGCTGATACTGGGAGGCCGTTACGAAGAAGGAAACGAGGTGCTGCAAAACCTGATCCGTGAATACCGCGAGGTAAAACCGGAAGCTACAGATCGGATACTACAGGTCTTGTTCGACCTGCAGACGGTTGACTTGCACAACGAGGCAATCGCACATTTCAACCAATTGCTGCGCCTGGAAATTGAAGCCAAGCAACGACGCGAAATTTTATTCTGGATCGCGGACTCGTACCGGGGTCTCGAGCAGTTCGAAAAAGCGGCTTTACTATACCTGCAATCCGCTATGCTGCCGGCACCGGATTCGATGGATCCATGGGCCCAGACCGCCAGGTTCAACGCCGCGGAAAGCCTGCAGAAATCCGGACTTGTCGACGATGCGCGCCGAATTTACCAGGAATTACTGGACATCATTGACGATGCCGCGCAGCGTTCGGTTTTAAAACACAAGATTCAGCAATTGTGGCTAAACCAGAGTATCCAGTAGGCCGGATAAGCTGAATTTTCCACGAGAACCCATACCAGTACGCTTGAAAATCGACGCCAAGAACCGCATATACCAGCGTTAATTATTACTTTCCTGCCGGAGAAAACGAACAATGACAGCAGCCGCAAATACCGAAACCCGGGGCTTTGAAACCGAAGTTAACCAGTTACTGGATCTGATGATCCATTCGCTGTATTCAAACAAGGAAATATTCCTGCGTGAATTAATATCCAACGCCTCCGATGCCTGCGACCGATTGCGCTTCACTGCGATCTCGGATGCCGGTCTGTACGAAGAAGATATCGAGCTCAAGATCAAGATCAGTTATGACAAGGACAAGCGCAGCATAACCATCAGCGATAATGGTATCGGTATGACGCGTGAAGAAGTGATCGATCATATTGGCACCATTGCGAAATCAGGAACACGCGCATTTCTCGACTCGATTACGGGTGATGAGAAAAACGACGCTAAGCTTATTGGCCAGTTCGGGGTTGGATTCTACTCGTCATTTATCGTAGCCGAAGAAGTCACCTTGCGCACCCGCAAGGCAGGCACGGAGAAGGACCAGGGCGTTGAGTGGGTATCACAGGGAAAGGGCGAATATAGCATTGCATCAGTCGAGAAAGCCGGGCGCGGCACCGAGATAACCCTCAAACTGCGCGAAGGTGAAGACGAATTTTTAAACGACTGGAAACTGCGCTCGATTATTACCGCCTATTCGGATCATATCGATTTCCCCGTGGTTATGGATAAATCGGTTGAGCCTGAAGAGGAAGGTGGAGAAACCGTGATCGAAGAGGAGATGGTCAACCAGGCCTCGGCCTTGTGGACTCGTGCCAGGTCCGAAATCAAGGAAGAAGAATACCGGGAGTTCTACAAGCATGTTGCGCATGACTTCGAGGATCCTATTGACTGGAGCCATAACCGCGTGGAAGGCACTAATGAATATACGTCGTTACTCTATATTCCGGCGCGCGCACCGTTCGACCTCTACGACCGTGAATCCCGCTCCGGTATCAAGCTTTACGTGCAACGCGTTTTTATTATGGAAGATGCTGAAAAGTTGATGCCGCGCTACCTGCGATTTGTTCGCGGGGTGATCGACTCAAACGATTTACCGCTCAACGTGTCGCGTGAAATATTGCAGGGTAGTAAAGTGATCGACAGTATACGCAGTGGCTCGGTCAAGAAGGTTCTGGGCATGCTCGAAAAAATGGTTAAGAATGATCCTGAAAAGTATCAGAAATTCTGGAAGGAATTCGGCAGGGCTTTGAAGGAAGGTCCGGCCGAGGATTTCGCCAATCGCGAAGCGATTGCAAAACTGCTGCGTTTTGCGACCACGCATACCGATGATGAAGAACAAAATGTTTCGCTGGATGACTATATCGGACGCATGCAGGAAGGGCAGGACAAGATCTATTACATCGCAGCCGATTCCCACGCGGCGGCAAAAAATAGCCCGCACCTGGAAATTTTCCGCAAAAAGGGAATCGAGGTATTACTGCTCTCGGATCGTGTCGATGAATGGCTGACTGCGCACCTGATGGAATACGAAGACAAGAAGTTGCAATCGGTTGCAAAGGGCGAACTTGATCTTGATGGTGATGAAACCTCGGAAAAGGAACTCGAAAAGAAGGCGAAATCGGCCGAGAAACTGCTGAAAAGGATGAAGGATGCGCTCAAGGAACAAGCCAGCGATGTTCGAGTCACCAACCGGCTAACCGATTCGCCGGCCTGTATCGTGCTTAACGAGCAGGATATGGCGATGCATATGCAGCGTATTCTCAAGGAAGCAGGGCACGAATTGCCGAGCACGCTGCCCATTCTTGAAATCAATCCTGATCATCCGATTGTTAAGAAACTCGATACGGAAAAATCGAAGAAGAAGTTCGCAGACTGGTCTAGTATATTATTTGACCAGGCATTACTGGCTGAAGGTGGTCAACTCGATGACCCGGCTGGTTTTGTCGCGAAACTTAACAAAATGTTGGTAACCATTGCCAGATAACACGACGATTCGAAAATTTATCCGCCACCCTTCCGGGGTACCGATACAGGTAACGCTGGACTGGGCGGAAGATGAAAACGACGAGACCGTAGACCAGACCATAACCAATGTCAGCCTCGGCGGTCTCGCGTTCGTTTCCCATCAGCCGCTCGAACTGCTGGAGCGGGTGCGGATCTGTATCCCCGTTCTGAACCAGGACAATTACCTGGTTGGCAATGTCGTCTGGTGTGAGAAGGCAGGCGCCGGCTATGAAATTGGAATCGAGTTCGAGAAATCCAAGGATGTATTCCGTTTGCGCATGATTGAACAAATCTGCCATATCGAACACTATCGCAAGGAAATCGAGAGGTCGGAAGGCCGCGAGCTCAACCCCCAGGAAGCAGCCAAGGAGTGGATTTCCAAGTTCGCCGGCGAATTTCCGGCGCTTTAAGCAGCAGGTGAAAAAAAAGCCTTCAGTCGCCATTATCGGCGCAGGTTTGGCAGGACTTACCTGTGGCACTGCGCTAAAGGGGCTGGTCGAAGATTTAAGAATTTTTGAAAAGAATGTAACCCCCGGTGGTCGAATCGGTTGCTTTCGTGCCGGAGATTATGAATTTAATCACGGCGCCCAGTATTTCACTGTAAATAACCCGTTATTCTGGAACATAGTTTCGGCCTGGCAGACCGAAGGTATCGTTCGTCCCTGGGACGGCTGGATCGTCGAGTTGCAAAAAGGCCAGGTCACTAATAGCGACATGGCGACACAAAGATTTGTCGGCGTACCGCGAATGTTAAAGGTCGCGGAGCAGCTGGCGCTTAGCTGTGACCTGGTTACTTCTGTAAATATATCCGAGATGGAACAGCAAGCTGGCAAGGGTTGGCGGCTTTTCAACGAACGCGGTGATTACCAGGGTGCTTACGATATCGTTATAATCGCAACCGCAGCGCACCAGGTAGCCGACTTGTGCCGCTCGATTCCGATGATTTCAAAACCTGCTGAAAATATAGACATGACGATATGCTGGAGTGGTATGTTCGCTTTCGAGAAAGCACTTAACATTCCCTATGACGCAGCGTTCGTTTTAGACTCGCCGTTATCCTGGATTTCACGATACCAGGTTGCCGACGCTGCCAATGATGCGGATTGCTGGGTATTGCAGGCTTCACCCGAATGGTCACAGCAATATGTGGCCAGCTTTCGTGGCCGCGTCATGCATGCCCTGCTCGATGCCTTCTGGGAAGCAACTGATCTAGGTGCCGACAAACCGGTTTCTGCATCGGTGCATTGCTGGAGACATGCGTTACCGATTAATCCGATTAGCGAAGATTCGTTGTTTGATGAGTCGGCTGCGATCGGGGCATGCGGAGACTGGTGTACCGCACCTCGCATCGAGGGAGCCGTGCTAAGTGGTTTTTCAATGGCGGACAGGGTTATGAAATATGTCCATAAGCATTATGATTAGCGAGAAAACTGGATAAGCGGAGAGTGGATGAAAGAAAGCGAAGATACCGTCCGCCTGGACAAGTGGCTGTGGGCGGCACGCTTTTTTAAAACCAGGGTACTTGCCAGCGAGGCCGTCACCGGGGGCAAGGTGCATTTGGCGGGAAATCGGGTAAAACCCTCACGCAAGGTCAAAATCAACGATTGTTTCGAGATTCATCGAGGCTATGAACGCTACCAAGTGATTGTTACCGATGTCACCGATCGTCGTGGGTCGGCTTCTAGCGCGCAGAACCTGTACCGAGAAACCGAAGGCAGCATCGAGCGGCGCGTTGTCGAGGCGGAGAAACGCAAGTTGGCTATGATGCAGCGTCCCCGTTCAAGTGCCCGTCCTGACAAGAAGCAACGTCGAAAAATACGTCAGTTTAATGAAAAGCTATGAATCGAGTGTTTGTCTACGGCACCTTGAAAAAAGGCCATCGCAATAGTCATTTCATGCACAGCGCCGAATTCCTCGGTAGTTTCACCACTGATCGCATTTACTCGATGTATGAGTTCGAAGACTATCCCGCGGTATGCCTGCATGGCAGGCATGCAATCGAGGGTGAGGTTTACCACGTGACCGACCGTCAGTTCAGAATGCTGGACGACCTCGAATGGTACCCGCATTTCTACCAGCGAATCGAGATCCCCACGCACTTTGGCGAAGCCTGGATGTACATTGTCAAGGCAAAACTCTGCCACGGCAAAAAACAACTCCCCGGCATCTGGCTCTAACCCCTGTATACAGTCCCTCCGTTGCCCCCGTGGGTGAATGCCCGCAAAAGGCGCTACCAACCGGCGCAAACGCCGGTTGGTACATCCCTGTATTCGCTTGGAGCGCGGCATCCCTGCCGCGCTACACTTTTGCAGGCATTCACCCACGGGGGCAACTATCATCTTCGTATTCGAAACTCTGGTTCGGGTTTTTCTCAAGGATTCTAGTATCTCAGGCGGCAACCAATGACCCCCCTTGCGACGTAAAGGCTAGGTGCCGAAAAAGCATCGATTTTAAAAGGTCAGGCCGCAGGGACGCGGCCTGTGGCGAGTCGAGACAAGGAGGTCGAGTCTCGCCTTGCCTTTTAAAATCGATGCTTTTTCGGGAAGCCGCAGGCCACCTAGCCAGTCGCAAGGGGGGTCATTGGTTGCCTTCTCAGTACTCGCGAGCCTGCATGGATGTATCGGTCCGACGCATCGGTACGGCGTACCCGCAAAGATAAACTGATAACCGGGCCCCTAGTGGAGAGATTGTTTACTGGGGGGCGGCTTTTATGAGGGAGAGGATGCTGCTGCGGACTTCGGTGCTGAGCAGGTTGCGTAGGTCGAGGCTGACGTAATCGAATTCCGTCGCGAATTCGAGCTGCTCTTGATCGTTTTTTACCAGGTATTCGTTTTCGAGCATGGTCTCGATGAAGTCCCGGAACAACAGTCGGTCAAAAAAGTCGGGCGAGTTAATGCCGTAAATCATCGAGATCTTTTGCGCGAGCAAGTGGCAGCGATGTTCTAGCGCTGCTTCGGGCAATGGTTCGGCAGAAGTCTGCCATAACACGATAAAGGTCATGTAGTAACGTTCGAGGATCGGCTGAACGATGTGGGCCAGCCTGTTCAATTGTATGAACTCGTGATTACTGCGTCGCGGTCGCCGTAAATCCTTGTCAACCTGTTCGAGCAGGGATGCGTCGATAAGACAGGCAATGCACTCATCGACAATTTCCTCGAGACTGGAATCCTGCCACTCGAGTTGCAGTTCCGATTTCAGGAACGGGTAGAGCAACCTGATTTTGCGTTGCACACTGGCGCGCGGGACCCGCCGGACATTAACAAAGCAACAGGCGATCAGGGCCGGAATAACCAGGCTATGCAGGCTATTGTTTCGATAGTAGCCAATGAGGACCGAGTCTTCGGGCTTGAGATAAACAATATCACCGAGTTCGTGCTTGCGGATGTGAATAATCTTCTCGCGTGCAATGCGCTTGATTTGTTTCTTGTTCACCTTGCCCTCGATGCGAATCGATGCCAGGCAATGAGCCCCGCGGATGAGCCGGTGATGTAATTTGGCCTGGCTTACGAGTTCCTCGATTTCGATGCTTTGCCTGGGTGTTGCCAGCAAAATGGTTGCGATTGAATTCACCGGATTGATGACACAGGCGCGATTAATACCATACATAATTTCCTGCGCGAGATGTCGCAAGCTGGCGATATACCAGTCAGGCTTGTGCGCGATTTTCGCGCCTCGAGTTGACCAATCGCTGCAGTGTTTTTCAAGCAACCCGCCTAGCTCGATCGGTTCACCGAAACTCGCAGTTACCTTGCCGTAATGTCCTTTAAGCCTGAATATCGCCCGTAAAGCTCCCAGCGTTGATTCACGTTTCTTTTTGTGTCCGTAGAGCTCACCCAGGTACGATTTTCGTTCGACAAGTTTTTCATACCCGATATAAACCGGAACAAAGGCGAGCGGTCGGACCTGGCTTTTAATATAGGCGTCGACCGTCATGCCCAACATGCCGAATTTGGGTTTTAGCATTCTGCCAGTGCGACTGCGACCCCCCTCGATAAAGTACTCAAGCGGAACCCCGAGTTTGATCAGCTGATTTACATAGGCGCGCATGACCGCGTTGTAGATTCGATTATCCTTGAAGCTACGACGGATAAAAAAAGCGCCGCCGCCACGCAGAATGCGCCCGATGAAGGGAATATTAAGATTATCTCCCGCGGCGATATAAGGTATCGCCAGGTTTTCGTTGTAAATGACGTAGGAGAGCAATAAGTAATCGACATGGCTGCGATGGCAGGGCACATATACCAACTGGTGGGTCAGGGCGGCTTCACGAATTCGCTCGGCATTGTAGATATTGATGCCGCTGTAGAATCGATTCCAGAAGGCGCGTAACAGGCGCAGCATGACTTCAATTGTGAGTTGAGTGCAGTCAGCGAATATCTCGCGGCAATAGCGGTGTGCCCTGGTTAAAATTTGCTGGGTACTGCCAGCCTCTTCGAATATCAGTTGCTGAACAATCTGGTCTTCGATGACCTGCGCTGACAAATGTTGGTGACTTTTAATCTGGGGTCCGAAAGTCGCCTCTCGCTGTTGACGCAATGTGGTAATCAGCGATTCCTGTAAATCCTGTTCATCATTACCATTCTGTTCAACCAGATCTCGAAAATCGAGCGCCTGCGAAAAAATCAGCCGTGCGTTGCGACCATGAATTAAAATCGTAAAAAACTTGCGTGTGCGCCCGGCAAGCGACCAGGTGTCCGCGAACAGCACCTGTAACCAGTTTTTGTGTCGGGCCAGGGGACGGCCCCAGAAAACCGATACCGGCACGACCTGCAGGTCGAGGTTTTCGTCTACAACGAATGCCTGCATCAGGTCGTTCAGCATTGCCGAGTGTTTGCGCCGACGTTTGATCCAGTCGATGAGCGGATTACGCGAGGCGATGCTGTAAACCGAATGATGATGGCTCAAGGCGTCGATCGGGATACGTGCAATCGGCTCGGGAAGGCCGCATCGGTGGCTGATCTGGATCAGAACCAGTAAATCGCTGATGCCCCGATCGGCGAGCACGTAAAGCGTTGGCCGCTCGGGATCTATGATTGAAGCCGGATTGTCCGCAGGAAAAACCTCGACTTTTACCCAGCGAAACAATATCCAGCGTAGAAATCGATTAAACTGCTTCTTCAACGGGAACCTGTCGCTTTACCCTTAGTCACAGAATGATAACCCCTTGGTGAGCATCTGATGAAAAAAATAAAACTGGAATTCGAGAATTCCAATGGTGAAAAACTGGCAGGACTGCTTGAACTGCCTGAGCATACAGAAGATATTTCCAGTTATGCGTTGTTTGCGCACTGTTTTACCTGTGGCAAGGATATTGCCGCTGCGTCGAGAATCAGCCGCGCCCTGGCAGCGCAAGGCATAGCAGTTCTGCGTTTTGACTTTACCGGATTGGGCAACAGCGACGGTGATTTTGCCAATACCAATTTTTCTTCAAATATTGAAGATTTGATTCTCGCTGCAAAGGCACTCGAAACGCAATATCGAGCCCCGCAAATTCTGATAGGCCATAGTCTGGGTGGTGCCGCGGTTTTAGGTGCGGCAGCAAACCTGGACTCAATAAAAGCGGTCGTAACCATCGGCGCACCTGCAACCGCACAACATGTTTCGCACCTGTTTCAGGATAAGGCCGACCTGATCCAGCAACAGGGTGAGGCGGTGGTTAAACTGGGTGCCCGCGAGTTTTCCATCAAAAAACAGTTTCTCGATGATATCGACCGGTATTCGTCGACCGAGAAAATCCGGGATCTGGATGCTGCACTACTGGTGTTTCATTCTCCTGTCGATGCGATCGTATCGATCGATGAGGCGGCCAGTATTTACCAGGCGGCAAGACATCCCAAGAGTTTCATCTCGCTTGACCGGGCTGACCACTTGCTGAGCAAGGCTGCCGATGCAGAATATGTCGCAGCTACGATCGCCTCCTGGGCCAGCCGCTATCTTGATCTTGAAATAGACGAGGAAAGTTCCGAAAAACCTGATCTTGTTGACGGCGAGGTTCTGATCTCTGAACTGAATCAACAGTTTTTACGTGGTATGTACAGTACCAGTCATTTCCTGCGAGCTGACGAACCCTTGAAGTACGGGGGCTCGGACCTGGGTCCCACGCCTTACGACCTGTTACTGATGTCGTTGGGCGCCTGTACCTCGATGACCTTGCGCATGTATGCCAATCGCAAGAAGCTGCCACTTGAGGATGTGACGATCCGGCTGTTACACGAGCGTGTGCATGCCGAGGATTGTATCGATTGTAATGACAAGATCGAGCGCATCACGCGCAAGATTACACTGGTAGGTGATCTCAGTGAGGAGCAGCGCGATCGATTACTCGAGATTGCAGATATGTGTCCGGTGCATCGAACCCTGGAAAGCGATCCGCAAATCGTCACCCGGCTCGAGGATTGAGGCGGAATCAGAAATCCCTGATTAGTCGGGCACCAAAAGTGATGTCTGGTGCGGTACCCACCATGATATCTTCGGAGAAAAACAGGTCGAGCCGATGATTTTCGAACAATTGCAGGAAGCCGAGGCCGAGCTGAATCTGGAGCGAGTTGCCAAATGCTTTCAAGTCACTGTCTTCAATCGTTGCGGAGTGAAAATCAAACTGTGCGGTTCCGATTAATTTGTCATTGAATCGGTAATCGAGGCCTACCTGGGCAACCCAGATTTCATCGACGATTAATCCTTCCAGGCTACCGTCGTCACCGGGAAAACTGAGTCCCAGTAAGCCATAGACGGTCATTTCGGCATCGATCTGTTTCTCATGGGTGACCCAGATTGCCAGGTCGATCGCTTCATTACCGCTGTAATCGGATTCCGAACCGGTGGGTAACTCGATGCCGACGAAATACGCGGGCCCGTCAGAAAGCTGATGACCCAGTGCGATTGAAAGATCTCCAAGACCGCTACTGGACTTGTCCTGCGAATATTCGACGATGCTATCGCGCACATATTCAATGTTTATATCGTCCTTGGAAAAGTCATCTCGATCACCCTCCGGTAATCCGAAAAAGTCGTGCCAGCCATCGATGAGTCCATCGAGTTCACCGCCACTGTTAGCCATGAAAGGAATGTTTATCTGTGTTAACCAGTTGTCCTTGCGGTAACTGAGGCCAAGTTCGTAGCGATAGTTTTCCGCATCGATAACGAGACTCTCGCCGTTCTTGCTTTTTTCCTGGAACGTGTTGGTTATATAAAGACTGTGAGCGAGTAGCCAACCGTTCTCTTCCTTGACCGGTGCCAGCGTAGGTAAATAGATGGGTTGTAATATAGGATTGAGATCTCGCGTTGCGAGACCTGCAGCCGCGACAGCGAAATGACTGGTAGTTAAAACAACAAAACCAGCGGCAACAACGAGCCACCTAGTCTGTTTCATAGTCGCCGTGCTCTCGTGTTGCAAGAAATTCGATCTCAGGCCAGCGCTCTTCCGTCATCGTCAGGTTGACTCTTGATGGGGCGACGTAGGCAAGATCGCCGGCGTGATCAAGCGCCAGGTTGTTTCGCATCTTGCTTTTAAATTCATCCAGTTTCTTATCGTCGGCAGAGGAGATCCAGCGTGCGGTACTAACATTAACCGCTTCAAACTGGCAGTCGACCCCATATTCATCCTTGAGACGATGGGCAACCACGTCGAACTGGAGCACTCCGACCGCGCCGAGAATCAGGTCGTTGTTAGCAACCGGCCTGAATAACTGGGTTGCGCCTTCCTCGCATAACTGGGTCAGCCCTTTGAGCAGGGCTTTCATTTTAAGCGGGTCTTTCAACTGGGCACGTCTGAATAACTCGGGCGCGAAATTGGGGATGCCGGTGAAAGCAAGTTGCTCGCCCTGGCTGAAGCTGTCGCCGATACGAATGGTGCCATGATTGTGGATGCCGATGATATCGCCAGTATAGGCTTCCTCGACGTGACCACGATCTGCGGCAAAAAAGGTCAGCGCGTCCGGAATTTTCATATCCTTGCCGATACGGACATGCCTGACTTTCATGCCTCGAGTGTATTTACCGGAACAGATACGCATAAAGGCAATCCGGTCACGGTGTTGCTTGTCCATGTTTGCCTGGATCTTGAACACGAATCCGGTGAGCTTGTCTTCTTCAGCGGCAACGTTGCGACTCCTGGCAGGGCGCGCCGTGGGATGCGGAGCATACTCTTTGAAGGCATCGAGCAGTTCAGCCATGCCAAAATTATTGATGGCGGAACCAAAAAAGACCGGGGTCAGTTCGCCTTTCAGATAACTATCCAGATCGAATTCACTGGACGCACCGCGCACCAGTTCGATTTCTTCGCGCAACTCGTCTGCCATCTCGCCTAGCACGTCGTCAATTCTCGGATTATCCAGACCCTCTATGACTTCACCAGATGATATCTTTTCCGCATCACTTGCCGAAAACAGGTGCACCGAGTCGTTGAGCAAATGGAAAACGCCTTTCAGGTTTTTTCCCATACCGATGGGCCAGGTGATCGGCGCGCATCGAATCTTGAGCACGTCCTCAACTTCGTCCAGCAAGTCGATCGGATCACGACCTTCGCGATCGAGCTTGTTAATGAAAGTGATTATTGGCGTATCGCGCAGCCGGCAGACTTCCATCAGTTTGATGGTGCGTGCCTCGACCCCCTTGGCGCAGTCAATGACCATAAGGGCGGAGTCAACCGCGGTCAGGGTTCGATAGGTGTCTTCTGAAAAATCCTCGTGGCCGGGTGTATCGAGGAGGTTGATAATGATGTCGCGATAGGGAAATTGCATGACCGATGAAGTGACCGAAATGCCGCGCTGCTTTTCGAGCTCCATCCAGTCAGAAGTCGCGTGCCGGGAAGCCTTACGGCTCTTTACGGTTCCCGCCATCTGGATCGCCTTGCCGAACAATAACAGCTTCTCGGTAACGGTTGTCTTGCCGGCGTCCGGGTGCGAAATAATCGCAAAGGTGCGGCGTCGACGCATTTCGTCAATATCGGACATCTATAACTTCCAAATTTACTAGAAAGGGCAGCTAGCTGTTGTGCAGGTCGGCCGTTTGTGAAATATGCCGCGCAAACAGCAGGGCATCCTCGCGACCTTCGGATGCCGGGTAGTAGTCTTTGCGGCATCCAATTTCGTTAAAGCCCGCCGAATTATAGCAACTTATCGCGGCGGCATTGCTTGGACGTACCTCGAGTAACATGGTTTGTGCATTCCTCTCGCGGGCCTCATCGATCAGGAACTCGATAAACTGCCTACCGTAGCCCTTGCGTTGGTGTTCCCTGGCGATCGACAGGTTGAGCATGTGGCTCTCTCCCGCGGTAACGCTGATGACCGCGTGGCCGACAATTTTTTGCTGTTGCAACGCTATCCAGCAGTAGTAGCCGACGCGAATACAATCGTTGAAGATTTTATCAGTCCAGGGAAACTGGTATACCTCGCGCTCGACCTTCATGACCCATCTTATGTCGGCGAGGGTCATGCGCCGAAAGCACAACTCGGAATTTTTCATCGCAACATTTGGTGTAGCAGTTTTAAGTCCTGCCAGGCGATGGCCTTGGCTGAAGGGTTACGCAACAGGTAGGCCGGATGGTAGGTGACTTTAAGCGGAATTTCGGTTCCGGGCAGTTTATGCATTTGCTGAATCAGCTTGCCAACCGGTTGATTGCTGCCGAGCAGATTATGGGCGGATACACGGCCCACCGAGAGGATAACTTTTGGTGCAATCTGCTCTATTTGCGCTTCCAGGTAGGCGCGGCATTGTTGTGCTTCATCCTGCCTCGGATCACGATTGTTGGGTGGGCGGCATTTGACGATATTGGTTATGTAGACCTGTTCTCGCGCAATACCGATTGCTGCCAGCATACGATCTAACAGTTGCCCCGAGCGTCCAACGAAAGGTTCGCCACGGATGTCTTCATCGTGTCCGGGGCCTTCACCGATGATCAATAAATCAGCCTGTCGATCACCGACCCCGGGTACTTTCTGAGTACAGTTATCACCGAGCTCACAGGCCTTGCAATCATGAATGGCATCGATGAGCGAATCCCAGGAATCGAAACTCGTCGCAGCAGGGGTCCTGACAACAGGATTTTCCGCGGCAACTTCCTGCGGCGAGCTATCGACGGGATTTTCTACTGCTTGCGGTACTGGTTCGCGAGCAATCTCGACAACAGGCCCGTTTGCAGGCCTGTTGTCGAGAGTATCAACACGTTCACTCCATGCCTGAATGCCGATTCCCTTAAGGCAGTGCTGTTGCCGCTCGGTTAACATCGCCGTTTACACGTCTCCCAGTTGGGGGTGGGTGCGATCGGCACTGTTGATTACCTTGTTCAAGGCATTGATATAGGACTTTGCCGAGGCAATGACGATATCCGTATCGGCGCCCTGGCCATTGATAATCCGTCCGTCTTTCTCTACCCTGACGGTAACCTCGCCCTGGGAGTCAGTCCCGGTGGTAATCGCGTTCACCGAATAAAGCTGCAGGTTGACGCCGGTTTCGGTTAACTTTTCGATTGCCTTGAAACACGCATCCACCGGTCCATCGCCATTGGCCTCGGCCTGCTGCTCGCTACCGTCGATATTTAGCGTCATCGTGGCGCAGGGAGTTTCACCGGTTTCGCAGCAAACCCTGAGGCTCACCAGTTTGATGGTTTCGTTTTCGGTTTCAAGGGCGGCTTCGTTAACCAGCGCTAACAGGTCTTCATCGAAGATATCGTGTTTCTTGTCCGCCAGGGTCTTGAAACGGGTAAACACCTCGTTAAGTTCTTCCTCTGAAGCGAACTCGATATTCAGCTCCGCCATGCGCGATTTAAAGGCATTGCGGCCTGAATGTTTGCCGAGGACCAGCTTGTTAGTCGTCCAGCCAACATCCTGGGCCCGCATGATTTCGTAAGTCTCGCGTGATTTCAGCACGCCATCCTGGTGGATGCCGGATTCATGTGCGAATGCATTGGCACCGACAATGGCCTTATTCGGCTGAACCGTGAAACCTGTTATGCCCGAAACCATTTTCGAACAGTTCATGATCTGCGTGGTATCGAGATCGGTATCGCAGGGGAATATATCCTGGCGGGTTCGCACCGCCATGACGATTTCCTCTAACGATGCGTTACCGGCACGTTCACCGAGGCCGTTTATTGTACATTCAACCTGCCGCGCACCGTGCAATACGGCCGACAACGAATTACCGACGGCAAGCCCCAGGTCATTGTGGCAATGCACCGAAAAAACCGCCTTATCGGAGTTCGGAATGCGTTCCATCAGGTCGCTGATTAAATCGCCGAACTGGTGAGGCACATTGTAACCCACGGTATCCGGGATATTGATCGTGGTCGCGCCTTCTGCAATTACCGCCTCGATGACGCGGCAAAGGAAATCCGGTTCGGAGCGGCCCGCATCTTCTGGAGAAAATTCGACATCGTCGGTGTACTGTCGCGCCCTGCGAACTGCGTCTACCGCGGCATCAACCACCTGGTCGGGAGTCATCCGCAGCTTCTGTTCCATGTGAATCGGGGAGGTCGCCAGAAAAGTATGAATCCGACCCGAATTGGCAGGTTTGATGGCGTCGCCGGCGCGCTCGATATCGATCTGCTTGGCTCGCGCAAGACCACATACGGTACTGTCTTTTATGATTTCGGCAACGGCCCTGACCGATTCGAAATCACCTTCGCTCGCAATCGGAAAACCGGCTTCGATAATGTCGACTTTCATCAATTCCAGCGCCCGGGCGATACGAATTTTTTCGTCACGCGTCATCGACGCGCCGGGACTCTGCTCACCATCACGCAGCGTGGTGTCAAAAATGATTAATTTGTCTTTGCTCATGGCTATCTCGTTCTTCTAAACGTTAAATAAATTGGGTATTGTTTACGTTTGCCCTCGTCAGGAGTTCTGTGATCTGCCTTACGGCAGCAGAGCGAGTAGCAGAGATAGCAGCAGGTACGCAGGCAGGAGTTCCAGACGGGCTGGAGATGCGAATTGAGAACTGGTGTACCGCGATTGCATAAAATGGAATATAGCCAACTCTGGCATGCTTGCCAAGCAAAATCTCCGACTTACGAGTCGGGAGTTGTATCCTGTTTCGACTCTGCCAGGCGCATGCGCTTGCGATTCCAGCGAAATAAAGAAACGATTGGGCCTGACAACATGTACAGGAAAAAACAGGAAAACAGCACGGTCGCTGTTTCGATCGATAGAAAAACGAAGACCAGCACCACCGCTAAAAGTGATACAAAGGGTACGCGTTCGCGTAAATCGAAATCCTTGAAACTGTAGTAGGGGAATTTGGAAACCATCAATATCCCGGCCGCTATGGTCAGCACCAGCGCCGCGTAGACCACGTCCTCGCCAATAATATCGTAGCTTTCACAAACCCAGACCGCACCCATGACCACGGCCGCCGCTGCCGGACTGGCGAGGCCCTGAAAATAGCGTTTATCGGCGACGCCGATCTGGGTATTGAATCTTGCCAGGCGCAGCGCGGTAGAGGTCGCGTAAATAAATGCCGCCAGCCAGCCCAGCTTACCCATGAACACCGATACATCGCGCAGATATACCAAAGACCACAGGTACACAATCAGGGCTGGCGCGACACCGAATGAAACCATGTCGGAGAGGCTGTCGTACTCGGCACCAAAGGCAGATTGGGTGTTGGTCAGGCGAGCTACTCGACCGTCGAGTCCGTCGAGTAAACCCGCCAGGAAGATTGCGATTGCAGCGACCTCAAAACGCCCGTTCATCGCCGCGATGATCGCGTAAAACCCGGCAAATAGTGCACCCGTGGTAAACATGTTGGGCAACAGGTAAATACCCTTAGGCATTTTTTTGCGGGTTTCTTTCGGGTTGCTGTCATCCATCGTTACAGGACCGGCACCGGGTGTCCGTTAATCAGATTAGTTCTTGGATTTATCCACCAATGCATTGGCGCTGAGCCAGGGCATCATCGCGCGCAGCTGGGCACCCACCTGCTCGATCTGATGGGCCGCGTTATTGCGACGCCACGCCGTCATTTCGGGATAGTTGGACTGGCCCTCGCTGATAAACTTTTTCGCATAGGCACCGCTTTGTATATCGTTCAGGCACTCCTTCATCGCCCAGCGGCTTTCCTCGTTGATGATTTTCGGACCGGTGGTGTATTCCCCATACTCGGCATTATTTGAAATCGAGTAATTCATGTTGGCAATGCCGCCTTCATGGATCAAATCAACGATTAACTTGAGCTCATGCAGGCATTCGAAATAGGCGAGCTCGGGGGCATATCCGGCTTCGACCAGGGTTTCGAATCCAGCCTTGACCAGTTCGATGGTGCCACCACAGAGTACGGTTTGCTCACCGAAGAGGTCGGTTTCGGTTTCGTCTCTGAAGGTTGTTTCGATGATTGCAGTGCGACCGCCACCGATGCCTGCGGCATAGGATAGCGCCAGTTCTTTCGCCATACCCGAGGCATCCTGCTGGATTGCAATTAAATCCGGGATGCCACCGCCCTTGGCAAACTCGGAACGTACCGTATGTCCGGGTGCCTTGGGGGCAATCATGATGACGTCGAGATCGGCACGCGGCACAACCTGGTTGTAGTGAATAGCGAAACCATGGGCAAAAGCCATCGCCGCACCCTGCTTGATATTGGGTTCGACTTCATTTAGGTAAAGAGCGCTCTGGAATTCATCCGGGGTCAGGATCATGACGACATCGGCTTCGCGGATCGCATCGGCGGTGTTTTTGACAGTCAGGCCTGCTGCCTCGGCCTTGGCGGCCGAAGCCGAGCCCTCACGCAGTGCCACGGTAACGTCAACGCCTGAATCTTTAAGATTATTAGCGTGCGCATGGCCCTGGGAGCCATAGCCGACAACGGTAACCTTCTTGCCCTGGATGATGGATAAATCGCAATCCTTATCGTAATAAATGTTCATAACTGCCTCGTGTCACACATGGTTGGTGTGTTGTTATTAAGAATAATTCTGGGCCTTTACAGGGTAAGCGCTTTTTCACCGCGCATGATGCCCATGGAGCCGGAGCGTACCACCTCGACGATGTTGTTTTCATGCATGGCCTTGATGTACGCATCAAGCTTGTCGCCGGCACCGGTCAACTCGATGCAGAAGGTGGTATCGGTGACGTCGATGATTCGTGCACGGAATATATCCGATAGTCGTTTAACCTCGGCACGTTGGGACTCACCATCGGCCTTGACCTTGACGAACATCATTTCACGTTCGATGAAATTACCCTCGGTAAAGTCCTGCAGCTTGACCACGTCAACCAGCTTATTGAGTTGCTTGGTAATCTGCTCGATGATTCGATCCGAGCCGGTCGTAATAATCGTCATGCGTGAAAGCGTATGGTCTTCTGTGGTGGCAACCGTCAGCGATTCGATGTTATAACCGCGCGCGGAAAACAGCCCGGAAATACGAGACAGTGCGCCGGCCTCGTTTTCGACCAGCAGGGAAATAATGTGTCGCATTAAACCAGTTCTCCCTTCGCCTTAAGTGACGCCTGCACCTTTTGCTGCAGCGGGGAGATATCCATTTCGTTATGAGCCTTGCCTGCCGAAATCATCGGGTAAACGTTAGCTTCCTGGTCGGTAATGATGTCGAGAAATACCGTTCTGTCTTTCAGTTTGAAGGCTTCTACCATTGCATCATGCAGATCGTCGGGGTTTTCGACGAGAATACCGACGTGCCCGTAGGCCTCGGCCAGCTTGACGAAATCGGGCAGCGAATCCATGTAAACATGCGAATAGCGCTTCTCATAGAAAAATTCCTGCCACTGGCGAACCATGCCGAGATAGCGGTTATTAAGATTAATGATCTTGACCGGTAGGTCGTACTGCAGGCAGGTCGACAGCTCCTGGATACACATCTGTATACTGCCTTCACCGGTAACGCAGGCAACGTCCTTATCGGGGAAAGCGAGTTTAACTCCCATTGCCGCGGGAAGCCCGAAACCCATGGTGCCGAGACCCCCGGAATTGATCCAGCGACGCGGCTCATCGAAATGGTAGAACTGTGCGGCATACATCTGGTGCTGACCGACGTCGGAAGTAATGTAGGCGTCGCCATTGGTAACTTTGTAGAGTTCCTCTATTGCTGCCTGTGGCTGAATCAGACCTTTCTTTTGTTCGTAAGCGAAGCTGTTTTGTGATTGCCAGGACTTGATGGTTTTCCACCAGGCATCGAGCGCCTTTTTATCGACTTTAAGCTCGGTCTGGTCAAGCTGCTTAATCAATTCGACCAGAACCTGTTTTGCACCCCCGACGATCGGGATGTCGGCATTTATCGTCTTTGAAATCGAGGCCGGGTCGATGTCGATATGAATAACTTGCGCATAGGGACAGAACTTGCTGGTCACGCCGGTAATTCGATCGTCGAAACGCGCCCCGATACAAATTAAAACATCGCATTCGTGCATCGCCATGTTGGCTTCGTAGGTGCCGTGCATGCCGAGCATACCGATGAAATGGGGATCAGTTCCCGGGAAGGCACCGAGGCCCATCAGGGTCTGTGTGATTGGATATCCCAGCTTACGTACAAAGTTGCGTAACTCCTCGGAGGCATTATCTAAAATGATGCCGCCACCGGTATAGATCATTGGTCGCTTGGCATTGAGGATCAACTCGACCGCGCGCTTGATCTGGCGTGGGTGGCCCTTGAAGTTCGGATTGTATGAGCGTAGCTCGATCTTTTCCGGGTACTGGTAAGGAATCTTGATATGCGGAGCGGTAATGTCTTTCGGAATATCAACGACCACCGGGCCGGGCCGACCGGTAGTAGCGACATAAAATGCTTTTTTCAGGGTCTCTGCCAGCTTGTTCAAATCCTTGACCAGGAAGTTATGCTTGACGCAAGGTCGGGATACGCCCACCGCGTCGACTTCCTGGAACGCATCACTGCCGATCGCGTGGCTTGGAACCTGGCCGGTCAGAACAACCAATGGAATCGAGTCCATGTAAGCGGTAGCAATTCCGGTAATTGCGTTAGTCGCCCCGGGGCCCGAAGTCACCAGGCAAACACCCGGTTTGCCGGTCGCCCGCGCGTAGCCGTCCGCAGCATGCGTTGCACCTTGCTCATGGCGCACCAGGATATGCTCTACGTCGTCCTGCTTTTGCAGTGCATCGTAAATATGCAATACGGCACCGCCAGGGTAACCGAAGAGGTGTTTGACACCTTCGTCCTTTAAAAACTGGATTATTATTTCAGAACCCGATAATTCCACACTAACCTCTGTTACTAGCGTTAAAAAAGCGCAATTGTTTACGCCAAACCCAAAATTCTATTATGGTTAAAATACAAATGCACTAAATAACAGCTTGGATTTATTGAAGAAATCCCAAAAAACATGCAATTTAAGCGGGTTGGCCCGATATTATCGGAAAATGCTGGCCGGAATTGATTTAACCCGGGCCGAATGATTTTTTCTGCAGGATCAGCAAGTTCAGGATTTCTTCAGTAAAAATACGAATTTCCCACCTTCCTCGCCGGAAAACAGTAGAGGATTGTTGGTCTGTTTTGAAAAGGCCTCAAAGTCCTTTAATGAACCCTGATCGGTAGAGATCACTTTCAGGACTTTACCGCGTTCCATGTCGGTCAGCGTTTTCCTGGCTCTTAATATGGGTAGGGGGCAATTCAGTCCAGAGGCATCAAGTTCACGATCAAATTCAGTCATGAGATATGTCCATCATTTGGTTAACCGGTCTTGCAAGGCTGCATTTATATGCCAGGACTTTTTAAAAGGCAAGCGGGACTGAAGTTATGCGATAACTTCGACGGGTTCAGGTTGCAGCGCATGACCTCCCGACGCCCACTTGACGACACCACCGCGCAAACTGATGACGTTATTAATACCTTGCTGGTTTAAAAAGCGGCAAACCTGTGCAGAGCGACTACCCGTTCGACAGTATATGACGATTTGTCGGGGCGATTCCGAAAAGTAGTTGAGTTTTAAAGGAACCAGGTGCATCGCCAGGGTCCTGGCGTTAGGCAAAACCCCGCGCTCGATCTCCGCAGGGGTACGGATATCAAGTAATTCAAAATGATCTTCTTTGCGTAACATGCGATGCAAATCAGAAACGCTAATTTCTTTTATTCTGGACATTGAATATGAGCTTCGGGAACGATTACTATACTGCCGTGTCGATATTATTCTAATATAGACCAATTTCCAATTGATGGCGTTGTTATGCCTGAACATTTCCGACGATTGCAAGAATTTGCCCTTTCTGCTCGATTAGGGGTTGTAACAGTTTTGCTGTTGTTAATCAGTTTGACCTCCAGTGCCAGGTCAGATTTACCGAGCCTCGGTGAAAATGCATCGATTAATATCGAGCGAGAGATGAAACTGGGGCGCTCGGTTTACAGGAAGCTGCTGTCAGTAGGTTTGGTCGAGACCAACCCTTTGCTCGATCGCTATATCAATGACCTCGGTTTTCGCCTGCTGGCGGGTATTGATAATCGAGTACGCGATTATCGTTTCTTCATTGTTCGTGATGATGCAGTAAACGCGTTCGCCGTTCCCGGTGGCTACATTGGTATTAACCGGGGACTCATCGCGAAGGCGCGCACCCAGCATCAATTAGCTTCGGTAATGGCGCATGAAATAGCCCATGTCGAGTTAAGGCATGGGCTCGATTCGATGGAAAAGGGAAGCGAGGTGAATACCAAAACAATTCTCGCGATGATCGCAGGCCTGGCGCTTGGGGGATCGGCCGGGTCTGCGGTACTTTATGGTGGCATCGCCGGTGGCCAGCAGGCGATGGTCAATTTTACCCGGGAAAACGAGTATGAAGCCGATCGAATCGGAATTGGACTGATGGGTGATGCACACTTCGATCCTCAGGGCATGGTCGAGTTTTTCGACATCATGGGAAAGCTCTCGGGTAGCTCCGGGCTCGGTATCGAGTATCTGCGTACTCACCCTCTGAGCAACAATCGAGTCGCTGAAGCAATGGGACGAGCAGAAAAAATGCCGCCAGGCGGGAATCAGGTGGATGATTTTTTGTTATTCAAGGATTTTCTGCAATTCGCGAGCAGCGATCATTTACCGGACCAGGGAAGCGACTTTCTGCGCGCACTGGCATCGATCCAGGCCGCAAACTATGCGCGGGCCGATAAGATGCTCGTCGATCTATACCGTCGCGATAGCGATAATATCTGGTACGGCATCGCTTTTGCGGAGAATCTGGAACACCTCGAACGCGAAACCGAGGCGGAGCTGGTGTATCGGCGGTTGCTCGATATTTTCCCGGGTGATTACGTCCTTTCGATGCACTTGCTGCGCTTGCTCAAGCTGGTTGGGCAATATGAGTCTGCCCTGGTCATCGGCAGGCAGCTTGAAAACAGGTTTCCGGAAAATCAACAGGTCTATTTCGAGTTATCGGAAATATACGAGTCCCTGCAACAACCCTCGCTGCGCATGATGGCCGAAGCGGAGTTTCATCGTATTACCGGAAATCCGCAACAAGCGATAAGACTCTACGACCAGGTACTTAATTTACCCGAGACCGATCTTGCTACCGAGTCAAAGGCCCGCGAAAAACGACTGATACTGTTAGAGAAATAAAATTTATCAGCCACTGGAATAAAGCTTTTTGCATTATTGCCGATAGCTACCTCGTAACCCGAATATTGTTGTCAGTAGCAGGCACTGTGCATGAAAAGACGAACCCTATTGAAAGCGAGCCTTCAGCTAGGCGTCACCGGACTGTTGTTCCCGGGGATTGCGATTAGCGCCTATCCAACCGGGGCCTTTTTGGCAAAAGACATACCGGATGCCTTGCGTGAAGCATTTGGTACGACTGATATTGGTGAAAGTAGCAAGATCGAAATCGACGCACCCCATATTGCCAGTGATGCCAATATGGTCCCTGTCAGGATCAAGTCCGGTTTTGAAAATACCGAGTCGATTTCACTCGTGGTAACCGGCAACGAATCGCCTTTTACCGCCTATTTCAAGCTTTACGAAGAGCAAAATTTTGTGTCGACACGAATCAGGATGGCCGATACCAGTGATTTGCTGGTTATCGTCAAGGCCGACGGGGTTTTACATACCAACAAACGACCGGTTCGCGTGGGTCGTAATGACTGCGGAGAGTCGTAATGGTCAGAACCCTGAAGATTCGCGCATACGAGACCGATGGGCAGGTAATCGTCAAGAGCGTTATCAACCATCCGATGGAAACCGGACGACGAAAAGTAAAGAAAACGGGCAAGAAAATTCCACCCCATTTCATCAAGGAAGTTATCGTCAGCCGTAACCGGCGCATTGTCATGGAAGCGTTCTGGGGGAAATCGATTTCGAGAAATCCGTTTTTGTCTTTTCAAATCCCCGGTCGCAAAGGCGACACGATTACCATCTCCTGGCTCGACAACCGCGGCAATACCGACTCCGCCAGCGCCAAAGTCCGCTAACCCAGTTATAAGCCACCGGTGCAACCACAGGCGAGTTTTTACCGGAACGCCGTGAATACGTCCATGTAGGCTCGCGTGCAACATCCCTGTTGCACAGCGTCCGGTAAAAACTCGCCTGTGGTCACACCTCGATCGGGAGCCATCCGGGAAGTATCTCCGCAAAAGTGTAGCGAGGCAGGATGCCGAGCTCCAAGCGATTCCATGGATGGACCAACCGGCGCTTGCGCCGGTTGGGAGCGTCTTTTGTGGAGATACTTCCCGGATGGCGACCTGAAGGAGGTGGGTTTTGGGGGTGGAAGTTGTTAGAATCCGCGAACTTTTTCAAGAGCTATCGATTCGTGTTTATCAATTTCCAGGCGCTAGGCTGCCGACTCAACGAGGCCGAGCTTGAAACCTGGGCTAACCAGTTCATGCAGCGCGGGCACCAGGTGACCACCGATGTCGAGGAAGCCGATATCGTTGTGTTTAACTCCTGTGCCGTTACTGCACAGGCGGATCGCAAATCACGCCAACAGGTCGGGCGTTTGCAGCGTAAAAATCCGCGTGCGCAGCTGGTCGTTACCGGCTGTCACGCAAGTCTCAATCCCGATGTAGTCCAGAATTACCTCGGTGTTGACCTCGTCGTAAATAATCAACACAAGGAACAACTGGTTGATCAAGCTCTTGAACTGGTTAGTGATCGAGACGCCTGTGACGAATCAAGTGAGCCAGTGGTTGGGGAATCACTAAATGCACTGCTATTGCGTGGTCGCCATCGCGGATTTATCAAGATCCAGGATGGTTGCCGCTATCGCTGCACTTATTGCATCGTCACACTTGCAAGGGGCGCCGAACGCAGCCGTGACGAGGTAGAGATCCTGGCCGAAATAAACCTGTTGCATCAACAGGGTGTCCGGGAAGTCGCGCTGACCGGCGTGCATGTCGGTGGTTATGGCAGCGATACCGGTTCCAGTCTGTATCGCCTGCTGAGTGAGATTCTCGAGCATACAGAAATTCCCCGGATTCGGCTGGCATCGGTCGAGCCC
>JAOTXY010000092.1 GCA_029862125.1 Gammaproteobacteria bacterium
CAGGCGAGGCGATCAAGAAGGTGTTTACGCCTGAGTTCAGGAATCGCCTGGATGCGACCATTCAGTTCAAGGCGCTGGATACAAACGTGATCCTGAACGTGGTCGACAAGTTCCTGATCGAGCTTGAATCACAACTCGAAGCGAAGAAAGTCAGCATGACGGTCAGCGATGCCGCCCGTCGGTGGTTAGCCGACAAAGGCTACGATCCCAAAATGGGTGCTCGGCCGATGGCGCGGGTTATCCAGGATGAAATTAAACAGGTACTCGCAGACGAACTGTTGTTCGGTGAATTGACCAGCGGCGGCAGAGTGAAGATCGATATTAAGGATGGCAGCTTGCACTGCCAGGTGATTAAGACGCAAAAGCCGAAACAAAAGGCCCCGGTCAACTAGAATCGCTACCTGTCGCGGAAGGTAATCCGACCCTTGGTAAGATCGTAAGGCGTTAACTCCACTGTTACCGTATCACCTGTTAGAATCCTGATATAATGCTTGCGCATCTTGCCGGAGATATGGGCAGTTACCACGTGTCCGTTTTCCAATTCGACACGAAACATGGTATTTGGCAAAGTATCCTTCACCACGCCTCGCATTTCTATATGATCGCCTTTTGGCATATTCTCACTCAGTGTGTAAAGCGCGCCATTATCCATTATTTAACGGGTATATCAATAGAGCGATTAACGCACCGTAAAACCCTGTGATACCATCCAGTTTTTTCTAATAATTAGAATCCATGACAAGTTTCGCCTACGTTTTTCCGGGTCAGGGCTCGCAATCACTCGGCATGATGACCGCCTGGGAGGATTATCAATCTACCGTGACCGAGGTATTCGAAGAAGCCTCCAACGCGCTCGGTTACGACCTCTGGTCGGTGATCGTCGATGGACCGGTTGAACGTCTCAACCAGACCGAGATTACCCAGCCAGCCATGCTTTGCGCTGGTGTGGCCAGCTGGAGAATTGCCAGCAGCCAGGCAGGCATGCCAAGCGCCACCATGATGGCCGGGCATAGCCTCGGTGAATACAGCGCGCTGGTCTGCGCCGGTAGCTTGCAGTTGAGCGATACGGTAAAACTTGTAGCGCGGCGCGGTCAAATGGTGCAGTCCGCGGTGGAACTGGGAGCTGGCGCGATGGCTGCAATTATTGGTCTCGACGATGCAGAAATAGTAAAAGCCTGTAACAGGGTCGCGACTGGAGTTGTTGAAGCGGTGAACTTCAATGCACCGGGGCAGGTCGTTATCGCAGGTGATACCGCCGCGGTTGAAGCTGCCATGAGACATGCCAAAGAACTGGGTGCCAAACGCGCTTTACCTCTGCCAGTTAGCGCACCTATGCATTGCTCACTGTTGCGAAACGCGGCCGAGCAACTGGCCGTAGAGCTCGAAACGCTTGAAATCACAATGCCAGCGGTACCTGTAGTGCATAACCAGAGCGCCGCGGTGGCGACGTCTACTGCTGAGATCATCGAACGCTTAACCTTGCAGCTATACCAACCCGTAAAATGGGTTGCCAGCGTTCAGGCCATGCAGCAGCAGGGCATAACCGGGTTGATCGAATGTGGTCCGGGAAAGGTCTTAAGCGGGCTTACGCGCAGAATTGAAAAATCATTACAGGCTTTCGCAGTTTTCGATGCAGCCTCACTCGCTGCGACACAACAATCTGTTGGAGAATTATAGAAATGCTGACCGAGAAAATCGCCCTGGTAACCGGCGCAAGTCGGGGAATAGGCAAGGCAATCGCGCAGGCGCTGGGCGCCGAGAAGGCGACGGTAATCGGAACTGCTACCAGTCAGTCGGGGGCAGATGCCATTTCGGCAACATTCGCCGAAAACAACATCAAGGGCACCGG
The DNA here is from genome assembly GCA_029862125.1 of Gammaproteobacteria bacterium. GTDB lineage: Bacteria > Pseudomonadota > Gammaproteobacteria. Next base: position 1,850 of record JAOTXY010000092.1, read on the forward strand.
CATGGTACTCGATGTTGCCGACCCGGAATCGGTTACAAACTGCCTTAAGCAGGTCACCGAGGAATTTGGCGCACCTGATATCCTGGTCAACAATGCGGGCATAACCCGCGACAGCCTGCTAATGATGATGAAAGACGCTCAATGGGAAGACATCATCAACACCAACCTCGGTTCGGTTTTCCGCATGAGCAAGGCGGTGCTGCGACCGATGATGAAAAAACGTGACGGCCGCATTATAAATATCTCTTCAGTGGTCGGCGCTACCGGTAATCCGGGTCAGTCCAATTATGCCGCGGCCAAGGCTGGCGTGGTTGGTTTCAGCAAATCACTGGCCCGCGAAATCGGGTCTCGTAACATCACGGTCAATACCGTTGCGCCAGGATTTATTGACACCGACATGACACGCGAACTGGCACAGGAGCAACGCGAAATGCTGTCCAGCCAAATTCCTCTGGGGCGTCTCGGGGCGGTCGAAGATGTCGCCGCGGCAGTTGTATTCCTGGCCTCACCAGCGGCCGCCTATATCACCGGGGAAACGATTCATGTTAATGGTGGAATGTATATGCCATAACTCATTAGTTCAAATATGTGGTATAAACCATTGATTCCTAATTAGATTTAAGCTGAAAAAAAAAATTAGACATTTGTGGTAACTAATCCGGCTTTTCAATACAATATCGCAGCTTACAAGTTGTAGATTTATTAACCCAGGAGAAACTCTCAAAATGAGCTCTGTAGAAGAACGTGTTAAGAAAATTGTTGCAGAACAATTAGGCGTCAAGGAAGAGGAAGTAACCAACCAGGCGTCCTTCGTCGATGACCTGGGTGCAGACTCTCTCGATACGGTAGAGCTGGTTATGGCACTGGAAGAAGAATTCGAAACTGAAATTCCAGATGAAGAAGCAGAGAAGATCACCAGCGTGCAACTCGCTATCGATTACGTCAACGCTAACTTATAGAAAGCCACTCGAATCGAAGGATGCCGCTTACCATCTAGCATGTTAAGCGGCATTTTCATTTATTGACCGAGAGGCATTACTTGAAGAGGATTAAATCTTGTCAAAACGTCGTGTCGTAGTAACGGGGCTCGGATTGTTGACTCCGGTAGGTAATACCGTCGAAGAGTCCTGGAAAAACATTGTTGCCGGAAAAAGCGGAATTGCGCCAATCACGGCGTTCGATGCCAGCGCTTTTACAACCCGTATTTCGGGTTCGGTTAAAGACTTTGATGCTACCGAATACCTGTCGGTAAAAGACATCAAGAAGATGGATACCTTTATCCATTTTGGAATCGCCGCCGGTGTTCAGGCTCTTGAAGATTCCGGTATCGAGGTCACCGAAGAAAACGCCGAACGTATCGGTGTTGCTATCGGCTCCGGTATCGGTGGCTTGCCAACCATCGAAAAAAATCGAGATGCCTTTGTCGCTGGAGGCCCACGTAAAATTTCTCCATTCTTTGTTCCCAGCTCAATTATCAACATGGTATCGGGCAACTTGTCGATCATGCGCGGACTGAAAGGACCGAATATCTCGATTGTCAGCGCCTGCACTACCGGCGCCCACAATATCGGTGATGCGGCGCGTATGATTTCTTACGGCGATGCCGATGTCATGGTTGCCGGTGGATCTGAAATGGCGACCTCTGCACTCGGGGTGGGCGGCTTTGCCGCGGCCAGGGCCCTTTCTACTCGAAACGATGACCCGGAAGCCGCCAGCCGACCCTGGGACTGTGATCGTGATGGATTCGTGCTTGGCGATGGCGCCGGTGTCGTGGTACTGGAAGAGTATGAAATGGCGAAACAACGTGGCGCCGATATTTACTGCGAACTGGTTGGTTACGGTATGAGTGGTGACGCCTACCATATGACTTCGCCTTCCGAAGGCGGGGAAGGTGCAGCACGTTGTATGGTTAATGCAATGAAGGATGCCGGCCTGAATGCCGAGGATATCGACTATATAAATGCCCACGGTACTTCGACCCCGGCAGGGGATGTTGCCGAGACCAAGGCAGTTAAACTGGCCCTGGGTGACCATGCCTACAAGTTGCTAGTAAGTTCGACCAAATCCATGACCGGACATTTACTGGGAGCAGCCGGAGGTATCGAAGCCATATTTTCGATACTGGCATTACGCGACCAGGTCGTCCCGCCAACCATAAATCTTGACAACCAGGATCCGGAATGTGACCTGGATTTCGTTGCCAACACGGCTCGTGAAAGGAAGCTTTCGGTCTCGATGTCAAATTCATTTGGCTTTGGCGGCACTAACGGCACTTGCGTGTTCAAATTAATTTAGTCGATCCGGTCAATGTGTCCTGGTCATCGGCCACAGACTCGACGGTGCCCACGCAAGGACCTCAAACCCTTTATAATCCGCTAGCATCAATTACCTGCGCGGATAAAAAATCCCGCTATCCTCTGTTTATGGTTTACACCCCGGAATTGAACAATCGAAACGCTGGTAACAACAACTGCGGGCAATGTGATCGGCTTATTGCATGTAAGTGCTATCGTACTCCGACGGCGCCATTGCGCTTGAACAAGGCAACAGTTTAATCGATTAAGATGGCCAGGTTTATCAAGAAGTTATTCCTATGGGGCGTAGTGGCCGTGTTTCTGGCAGTTGCGATCCTGGTCTTTCAATTACTGCGATTTCAACATGGCAACATCAGTTTGCCGCAACAACAAACCATCTTTCTGATCAAGTCCGGTAGCAATATCAAGTCGATAGCACAGGATCTGAGCCTGAATAAAATAATTGAAGATCCCTGGCTTTTTATCCTGTTGGCAAAACTTAAGGGCGTAGAAACCAGTGTACGCGCCGGGGAGTATGAAATCGAATCGGGACTGACCGCCGACGGCCTGCTCGAATTATTCACCCAGGGCAACTCGATTCAATACAGCTTCACCATCATTGAGGGCTGGTCCTTCCGTCAACTAATGGCCGCGATCTCGGAGGATCCTGTGATCGAGCATACCCTGCAGGGCAAGACAAACCAGGAAATTATGAGTGTACTGGGCTATCCGGAGCAGCATCCCGAAGGCATGTTTTTCCCCGATACCTATCGTTTTCCCAAGGGCACCAGGGATGTTGATTTTTTACAACGCGCCTACCAGGTCATGCAAAAGCACCTGGCCAGGGAGTGGGACCAACGCGGTAGTAATTTACCGTTAAAATCGAGTTATGAAGCCCTGATCCTGGCGTCTATTATCGAAAAAGAAACCGGTGCCGCCTTCGAACGCCCGCTGATTAGCGCCGTGTTTACCGAACGCCTGCGAAGAAAGATGCGCTTGCAAACCGATCCGACCATAATCTACGGCATGGGCGAGGAATTTGATGGCGACATACGTTTTCGGGATTTAAAAAAGGACACGCCGTATAATACCTACTTGCGTGCCGGGTTGACGCCAACGCCGATAGCACTGCCAGGTCTGGAAGCAATTCACGCGGCGCTACATCCGGCACCATCGAACGCGCTATATTTTGTTTCCAAGGGTGATGGCACGCATTATTTTTCGACCACCCTGCACGAACACAATATGGCGGTAAAAAAATACCAGATAGATAATCGGAAATAGAAGCAGCAGGCGTAAACTCAGACCGTGAATACTAAATCCAGACAAAATCGTATGATTGTTATCGATGGCGTTGACGGGTCAGGGAAGGGCGTTCAGACACGAAGGTTATTGCAGTCTTTCATCGATGCCGGGGAGCCGGCAATCCTGACACGCGAACCGGGTGGCTGTGCAGCAGCAGAGGATATTCGTGCGCTACTGGTTACAGGCGAACCTGAAAAATGGGATAGCATGACCGAGTTACTGTTGATGTATGCCGCGCGGCGTTCGCACTTGCACGACACCATCTGGCCTGCGCTGGAAGCAGGTAACTGGGTTATCAGTGACCGCTATGCCGATTCCAGCCGCGCTTTTCAGGGGATAGCCGGCAACCTGGGTCTCGAAACGGTGGAATCTATACATCGTGTTGTAGTTGGAGATTTTGAGCCGGAACTGGTTCTGATTCTTGATATCCCGGAATCGTTGGCCCTGGCCAGAGCCAGGGATCGCGGTGGTAACGAGGATCGTTTTGAGAAAAAAGGTACTTCCTACCATGCGAGGGTTCGTGACGCTTTTTTGCAGATCGCTGCAAGCGATTCTCAAAAATACAAGGTTGTCGATGCCGATCAAAGCATGGATCAGGTCAGCGAGAATATCATCGGTATCATCAATGATCGGTTTTCGCTCAACCTTAAAATCAACAGTGAAATTTCTTGATGGATGAAATCAATCCGCAATTCCTGCCCTGGCAGGCCGATGTACTGAAGCGAGCACTCGCGCTCAAACACCAGCAACATTTACCCCACGCGGTGTTAATCGATACTGCTAGCGAGCAAGATTTCAGCGCTTTCGCCTGCTACCTGTCAATGCTGTTGTTGTGCGACAAACCGGATAATCTGGTTACTTGTGGCAACTGCCAGGCTTGCGAAATGATGCAGGCTGGTACCTACGCCGACTATAGCCTGGTCACGCTTGAACCAAATGAAAAAACAAAAAAACTTAATAAAAACATTAATATAGATCAGATACGTAAACTAATACATGAAGTATCTTTGACACGTCAATATGAGCGTTTAAAGATCGCCGCAATTTATCCCGCCGAAGCCATGAATAAATCCAGTGCAAATGCGCTGTTGAAAACGCTTGAAGAACCAGCCCCGCAGGTATTGTTAATGCTACTAACGCACAACCGGGGACGCATCCCGGTGACGCTGCGCAGCCGCTGCCAATCCTGGACGATTGATCCGCCTGCGCGTACCCAGGCTCTCGAATGGTTGCGCGGGCAGGGTGTACAGGATGAGATGGCTACCAGCTATCTTCAATTTGCCGGTGGCGATCCGGTACTCGCGCTGCATTTGAAACAACATGGCTACGCTTCCCTGGTATCACAATTCAAGTCCCGTTTCAGCCAGTTTTTGCGCTCTGAACTCAGTGTAACGGATCTCTGCCGCGGATTATTGTCATCTGAAACCGCTATCATTCGACGACTCATCAATATGACCCTGATGGCGTATTGCTACCAGATGAGCGGGGTAGATGCCAATGCCGAACTGCGCTCGGGAAGCGACAAATGCGGTGCGCAGGCTATAATGGACTTACGCCTCAAGGCACAACAGCAATTGCAGATCGAAGAAAATAACCTCGATCTCCAACTTCAGCTGGAAGACGTGCTAATATCATTAAAACAAATACTTACCCGGAGATTGATCTAATGGGAGCCCCCGGCAGTCAAGGAATACTTTCACTTAACATCAAGGACAAGAGTGCGCTTTATGCGGCGTACATGCCTTATGTACAGAATGGTGGCCTGTTTATTCCAACCAATAAGCAATATTCGCTCGGCGACGAGGTTTTTATGCTGCTGAGCCTGATGGATGACAAGGAGCGTCTGCCGGTCGCCGGCAAGATTATCTGGGTTACGCCGCAAGGTGCGCAGAGTAATAAAGCGGCTGGTATCGGGGTGCAATTCAGTACCCAGGACAATGGCACTACGCGCAATAAAATCGAAGGCTTCCTGGCTGGTGCTTTGCAGGCTGATCGCCCAACTCATACCATGTAGTGGACGCGGCCTCACGGTGGCGCAGGGCACGTGAGATATAGTGCAAGCCAACACAATAAAATTTAAACAATAACCTCAGCGTTCTCCGCATCTTTGCGAGAGCCATATTTATTATGACAAGCCCGGGGTTTTAAAGTGTATTTTGATTCCCATTGTCACCTGGATCGAATCGATCTGGATGATTTCGATAACGATTTTAATCAACTGTTGAAGACGATCGAGCAGGACGATGTCACCCGCATGCTTTGTATCGGCGTCAACCTCGAATCCTTCGACGCGATGCACCAATGCATTTCAGCTTATCAACACATCTTCTGCACCGCGGGCGTTCATCCCGACTACGAAGAGGTACGAGAACCCAGCGTTGAAGAACTATGCAAACTGGCCGAACACGACAAGGTTGTCGCCATCGGCGAAACCGGGTTGGATTACTTTCACCAGTCGGGCGATCTCGACTGGCAGCGCAATCGATTCGTGATCCACATCGAAGCCGCGCGCGAGTGTGGCTTACCCCTGGTGATCCATACCCGCGATGCGCGCGAAGATACGTTGTCATTGTTACGCCAGCACCGGGCGCAGGAAGTAGGGGGTGTACTGCACTGTTTTACCGAGGACTGGGAGATGGCACGCGCGGCGATAGAGCTGGGTTTTTACATCTCTATTTCCGGCATCGTCACCTTTCACCAGGCCCAGAACGTGCGCGACATGGCGCAACAAATACCCCTTGAACGCTTATTGATCGAAACCGATGCACCGTGGCTTTCACCCGCGCCACATCGCGGTAAAACCAATCACCCGGGTCGAGTTAAACTGGTCGCCGAAAAGCTGGCGGAAATCCGTGGTGAATCCCTCGAAACGATTGCCAGAACTACATTCCAGAATGCCAATATTCTGTTCGGCTTAAGCTAGCACTAATCACGGTAGCCGGTTATGCTTCGGTACTCAGTCATTTACACAATGGACAATGCCTGATTCCGAAGCCAATGCCCTGCGCGAACAATTCCTGGTTCTGCGCGAATTCATGAACTCTCGAATTCTCGGTCAGCAGCGGCTAGTCTCGAGAATGCTGGTGGCATTGCTGGCCGATGGGCACATATTAGTCGAAAGCCCACCTGGGCTCGCCAAGACCAGGGCGGTAAAGACCCTCGCCAGCGGCCTCGAAGGAGACTTTCAGCGTATCCAGTTCACCCCTGATTTACTGCCTTCCGACCTTACCGGCACCGATATCTACCGGCCCCATGACAGCAGTTTTGTTTTCCAGCATGGTCCCTTGTTCCATCATGTGATTGTCGCGGATGAAATCAACCGGGCCCCGGCCAAGGTGCAATCGGCATTGCTAGAATCGATGGAGGAACGCCAGATAACCGTTGGCAAGAAGACCTATCCATTGTCCGGACTGTATTTTGTCATGGCAACCCAGAATCCAATCGAGCAAGAGGGAACTTACCCGTTACCCGAATCACAACTCGACAGATTTCTACTAAAGGTAAATATCGACTATCCCAAGGTTGATTCCGAAATACAGATTATGCAGCTGGTGCGACGCGAAGCTCAACTGGACGAAGAAATCCTGGACATTCCTGAAAACCTGCCCATATCACAGCAAACGATTTTCGATGCACGCCAGGAAATCCTTGATCTGTATGTATCGGAGCCTGTAGAACAATATATCGTACAGCTGGTTGATGCCAGTCGATACCCCGAACCCTATTCAATCAAACTTGCCGGCTGGATTCAGTATGGCGCGAGCCCGCGCGCAACCCTGGCTTTTGATCGTTGTTCCCGGGTCCTGGCCTGGTTGGAAGGCCGGGATTTCGTTTCTCCAGAAGATGTGCAACAACTGGCGCACGAGATTTTACGTCACCGGATCCTGCTGACCTACCAGGCCGAAGCCGATGGAATATCCTCCGACGATGTAGTCGATGAACTGCTGGCAAAGGTACCCGTAATCTGAGCATGGATAACAGGGCTGACAACGTCCCCGGGATCGATATCGAGGTAGATGATCTGGTCCGGGTACGTGGGCAGTTATCCGGCCTGGCACTGGCCGCCAGCCAGCGCCGCGCAAGCTACCGTTCAGGCGCACGTGAAGTTCACGTCCGCGGGCGCGGCATGGAGTACGAAGAGTCTCGTGCCTACGTCTACGGTGATGATGTCAGAACCATGGATTGGCGGGTCATGGCACGCACTGGTGAGGCACATACCAAGATATTTGCCGAGGAAAAGCAACGCCGTTTCCTGATCGCGGTGGATTTGTCAGCATCGATGTTTTTCGGAACCCGGTTTAGTTTCAAATCCTGGGCCGCCGCCCAGGTCGCCGCCCATGCCGGTTGGTTGGCCAGTTTCGCCGGTGATCGAATAGGAGGCCTAATCGCATCACCCGATTCTCATCATGAAGTCAGACCAGGGAAGACCAGATCAGGTTTACTCGGAGTTTTTCATCAGTTGGCACAGGTGAGCAAAATCGACTTACCACCGGATATGACGCGTAACCGGCTCAATTTTTTATTAGGTGAATTAAATCGCGTGGTAAAACCGGGTTCCATAATCGCTTTAATTACAGACTTCATCGGTCTCGATGACCAGTCGCTAGAAATCCTGTCGTCCATCGTCAAGCATAACGATGTTAATGCCTACTGGATTCATGATGATACCGAGATTAATGCCTGGCCCGGGGGGCATTACCAGGTGTTAGTGGATCGACAACAAGTGGAATTTGATTTATCAGGATCCGCGAGTGATACCTGGTTAAGCCAGTGGCAACAAGAGCATCGCAACCACATTGAAACCCTGACATCGCGATTTAATATCCCGCTGCTTCCGGTTTCCTGCAATCAGGCTATTACGCCACAGATCCTGAAGAACCTGAATATTTGAAATGACCGTCGAAGAACTGTTACTGGAACTAAAGGACATACAACCACCGCCGGAACCTGCCTGGTGGCTGCTAGCTCCTGCTCACTGGATCGCAATATTGCTATTACTCGGCGTTGCTGTGTGTATCTGGTTTTTTTTAAGGCATCGCAGGAGCAACCGCCTGGCGAGCCTTGCAGAACAGGAATTACAGCGGATTAGGTCCTCATTCGCCAGGGATGAAGATTCACAGCGACTCGCGATAGAGTTGTCTAGATGGCTGAAACAAGTCGCAATACTGGCGTTTCCAGAACGCCATCTCGAAAGTCTTAGCGGTAAAGGCTGGCTCGAGTTTCTTGACGAGAGCCTGGGTAACAATAACTTCAGCGATGGCACCGGCATGGTTTTCGGCAGCATGATTTACTCTAAACAGATAAATCTGGATGCAACCCAGCTGGTCCCATTATGTGAACAATGGTTATCTGTCATAAAACCCCATCTCCGGCAGCGGGGCATTGGCTAATGTTGGGTTTTGACTGGTGGTGGGCGATGCTGCTGGTGCCGCTTCCGCTGCTGGCACGGAGACTGTTGCCAGCAGCGGATAACGTAGATGTAGCGCTTGCGGTTCCACTGTTGAATCGCTACCGCTTTACCGATGCTTCAATCAGGAAATCGACCTATCGGGTTGCGCGAATCTGCTTCTGGCTATTCTGGATTTGCCTGATCACAGCGGCGAGTCGTCCTTTCTGGTTGGGTGAACCGCTGTCGCGAACGGTCAGCGGTCGGGATTTAATGCTGGCGGTTGATATATCCGGCAGCATGAGCGAAACAGATATGACGATTAATTCAAAAACCGCGAGTCGAATCGAGGTTCTGAAAATAGTCGTTAAAAAATTCATCCAGCGCCGTGAAGGTGATCGCCTGGGACTAATCCTGTTCGGCACTAACGCTTACACCTATGTTCCGCTCACTTTCGACCTGGATACGCTTTCCGAATTACTTGCAGATATCAGTACCGGGTTAGCCGGTCGCCACACCGCAATCGGCGATGCAATCGGGCTTGCGGTCAAGACAATGCGCGAACAGGATACCGAACACAAAGTCCTGGTACTCGTGACCGATGGCTCCAATACAGCGGGTTTCGAAAATCCAATCGTCGCCGCCCAGGCTGCCCGACAGCAGGGGCTAACCATATATACCATTGGTGTTGGTACCGATGCCCAAACCTTGAGTCAAACCTACGGACTAAGCAACATCCCCACGGGGGTTGCCCTCAACGAACGGGTACTTGGCAGGATCGCCGACGTTACCGGAGGTGAATACTTTCGCGCAACCAATACACCGGCACTGGAAGAAATCTACATGACACTCGATAAACTGGAGCCCGTCGAATACAAGTACCAGTCCCATCGGCCACGAAGTGAGTTGTTTGCACTACCACTCTTGACAGGAATATTCATCATGGTGTTTTTTACCGCCTGGTCAACCTGGCATTCACGATCATCCGGGGTCTTATGACCGAACCGGCCACTTTCCAGTTTTTAAATCCAGGTTGGCTATTACTGCTACCACCGGTCTGGTGGCTCATCTGGTTTTACTCAAGGCATACGCACCGACAATCCATGTGGGGCAGGGTATGCGATCCGCAGCTACTCGACAATATGATTGCCGACCGTCGGAGCTGGAAAAGCACCCGGCTGCTGGCCTGGACGCTAGGCATCATTATGACCCTGACCATCCTCGCGGCTGCCGGACCCAGTTGGAGCAAGCAATCATATCCCATACTCGAATCAACCAGCGCCCGGATCGTGGCACTGGACCTGTCCCGATCGATGCTGGTTGAAGATATTAAGCCGAAACGCCTGGCACACGCATTCGCCGCCGCCAGGGAAATAATCTCTACCGAGTTTGAGGGTGAAACCGGACTTGTCGTCTTCGCAGGTCGTGCCTTCGTGGTTTCGCCATTATCGAGAGATGCAAAAACGCTGCTTGCCTTCCTGGATGTGCTCGATCCAAGCACTATGCCGGAGGATGGCAGTCGCATCGACCTCGCCATCAGTGCGGCGCAGGATTTACTCGAGGCATCGGTCGCCGGGAGTGGTCAGATATTAATAATCACTGCCGGGGCCAGCAGTGACAGTACGGGGGCAGTGCAGGCGGCTCTAACCGCCGCCAACCAGGGCCACCAGGTTTCTATTCTGGCGGTTGGAACCGCGGCAGGCGGACCATTACTGGATCTGGAAGGTCGGCTGGTGCGTGACAAAGAAGGGAAATTTGTGCTGGCAAAGACTAACTTCCAGTTATTGGAAAGTGTCACCCAGGTTGGCAATGGTTCACTAGTTGAGCTTAAAGAGACCAGGGGATATGACGATCTTCTGCTTTCAAGACTTGGCGCGGGCGAACTAATCGAATCGGAAAAAACCACTGATAGTTCTCGGCGTGCAGCTTCCAATGACGGCGCCTGGATAGTCTGGCTAATACTTCCTTTTACGCTGATCCTGTTCAGGAAAAATCTTATCTGGATGATACTGCTAACCGTACTGGTTCCGGATGGTCGTGAGTTATATGCAAAAGAATGGGATGGCTTCTGGAATCATCCGGAAAAGCTGGCCTTTGAAGCATATCTGCGAGGCGACTATCAATCTTCTTACGAGCTATCCAGTAACCCCATATTACAGGGTTCCGCTTTCTACCGAAACGGACA
>JAOTXY010000023.1 GCA_029862125.1 Gammaproteobacteria bacterium
AGACGCCGATAATCTGCTGAAACTGGTATACCGCCACGGTTATTCGACGTCCGGACTTTGCGAGCGCAGGCTGCAGCAGGCGCAGCTGCGACATTTCGCAGTCCAGGATCGGCAGTTCGTGTTCACTCGCCAGTGCCTGCTGCAGGCGACGCTTATCGGAAATCGGCGAATGCATGTCAGGCTCGGGCAGGGTCACCGTGTAAAGACGCAGTGCGGGCAGAACCTGTATATCGTAGGCAGTGACCGCCTTGGCGATGTGTTGCTTGTGCTGTTGGCTTTCCTCGGGAACGTCCACCACCAGGTCACCGAGAATACGGGCATTACAACCCAGGCGCCGACTACCCTTGAGACGCTTCCTGGATTGATGATGAAGTTCGGTTTCGGTGAGTTCGGAAAGATGTTCGGCACGGGAAACAATGCCATGTTTCGAAAATTCACCTTCTTGCGGAAGCACCTGGCACTTGCGGCATTTTCCCTGTCCGCCGCAGATCGATTCCAGGTCAACCCCCAGTCGCTGGGCGGCTTGCAGTACAGTCGTCCCGACCGGAACCTGTCCGCGTAAACCCGACGGCATGAACAGTATACTGGCTTCTTCTTCCACCCTGGGTTGACCTGTGATCAGCCCTAAGCGACTGAACGTCGACGGCGCCCGGCACGGCGTCCGGTACCGCGAACCACGCTACCCTCCGGTGCCGGTTCACGAAATTGTTTGATCCAGCGCCCGCAATCCGGGTCTTTACCCAGCATGACATCGGCACCCAGGCTCGCTGCAACCACCTCGGCATGTAGCGGATTGGTGATCGCCGACGTCATCCCGGCCTGGATCGCCATACTGATAAACGCGCCGTTGAAACCATTGCGATTAGGTAATCCAAAACTGACATTGGAAGCACCGCAAGTGGTATTGACCTTGAGCTCGGTACGCAAGCGGTGAATTAATTTAAGCACTTCGCGCCCGGCACTATTGATTGCGCCTATCGGCATCACCAGAGGATCGACAACAACGTCGCAGGCAGGGATGCCATAGTCGGACGCACGGTCGACGATTTTTTTGGCGACGTTATAGCGCACGTCGATATCTTCCGAAATACCGGTTTCGTCATTTGAGATCGCGACCACCGCGGCACCATGCTTCTTGACCAGCGGTAAAACCCGGTCCAGGCTCTCGTCTTCGCCGGTAACCGAGTTAACCAACGCCTTGCCCTGGTATACCGAAAGACCGGATTCGAGTGCGTCGATGATTGATGAATCTATACTCAGGGGCACATCGGTCAGGCTTTGCACCAGCTGTATCGCTTCAGCCAGAATACGCGGTTCGTCCGCCAGCGGAATGCCGGCATTGACGTCAAGCATATGAGCACCCGCCTCAACTTGCGCGAGAGCATCACTTTGCACGCGGCTATAATCACCGTTCTTCATTTCTTCAGCCATAATTTTTCGGCCGGTTGGATTGATACGCTCGCCGATGAGCACGAACGGGCGGTCGAAACCGATGACTAGTTCTTTTGTTGCTGAGCTGACAACCGTTTCGGTCATAATTAATTCCTCAAATAATCAAACTTTATACGCTTAAACCGATTCACACTTTTAGCTTAAGCGGAATTGGACTGAACCTCACAACCCGGATACCACGGAACTCGTCCATCCAGTACACCCGATTGCTGAATTATTTCACCGACCGCTTCTTCCTGGCGATAGGCCATAACGTGCACCCCGCTGACTCCTTCGATTTCCTTGATTTGCTGGATCAGTTCGACACAGATTTTACGACCTTCCTTTTTCGGCTCCTTTGCGCCTTCGAGACGTTCGATGATCGCATCCGGAATGTGGATACCCGGCACATTGTTGCGGATCCACAGTGCGGTGCGAGCCGAGGCCAGCGGCCCCACACCCGGAATAATGAAACATTGCTCGAGCAAGCCCAGGTCACGCGACTTTGTCATGAATGCGCGTAAATGTTCGATATCGAAGACGTACTGCGTCTGGATAAACTGGGCACCCGCGGCAATTTTCTTGGCCAGCCGATGTGGTCGAAAATCGAACGGCGGTGCGCTGGGATTCTCTGCCGCGCCGAGAAACATCTGTGGCGGCGTGGTAATCGGCCTGCCACTCAAGTAACGTGATTCATCACGCATGATACGTACGGTTTCCAGCAGCGACATGCTGTCGAGGTCGAACACCGGTTTGGCCTCCGGGTGATCGCCGACCTGAACACCATCGCCACTCAGGCAAAGCACATTGGATACGCCGAGAGCCGCCGCGCCGAGCACATCGCCCTGGATGGCGATACGATTCTTGTCGCGACAGGAAATTTGTAGTACCGGCGAGTAGCCGACATTCGTCAGCAGCGCGCACATCGCAACGCTGGACATGTGGCAATGCGCACCCGAGCCGTCGGTTGCATTCATGCCATCGACGTAACCGTCGAACAAATGTGCACGCTCATAAACATCTTCGGCCAGGGCCGAATCGGGTGGCGCCAGTTCAGCGGTAACCGCAAACTTGCCCTCGCGTAAGACCCGCTCGAGGCGACCGGTCGATACGTGGCCCTCTTTTGGTGGCAACGGCTTGCCGGGGTGTTGGTCGTAGGTCGTGGTCATTGGGCGGTCTCGTTTTCCTGCGCCGCATGCACGTCGCGCACCACGCGCAACCAGGATGAGCTGCCTTTGAGCAGGTTGTTAACCGGGACCTGCACCTGCTGGATCGCCTGTGAATCACGCATCTGCTCACTGCCTTGCCAGGCATCTACCCAGACACAGCGCATTTCGGGCTTGATTTCACAATGGCCGTTGAGCCGTACCCCACCGCATGGACCATTGCGAATCGATTTCGGACAATTCATCGGGCACGACATGCCGGTAGCGCTAAGCGCACATTTGCCACACATCTGGCAATCGAACATCAAACCCTTGACCGTTTTCTCGAACACCCGAACTGGTTTTTCCAGGCGCCCGTAACCAAGCTTCTTAAACAGCGGGTGCAGCTTGATTAAAACCGGTTCAAAGTTGCGGTAAACGGATTCGAGTTTTCTCGAATTCCTCACCGACCATTGACGAAATTTATACACGAGTCTCTCCAATCAGGCGTTAAAGCCGCGGGTTTCGTCAACGCCGCTGGCTCGAATTAATGTTTCCAGAACCTCCTCCGTGTACTGTTCCTCCAACTGCTGTACCAACTGTTTCGCCTGCTCCTTGATATCACCGTTAAAGGGCTGGGTGACGTCATGCCAGGGCTCGAACAAGGCATCCTGCTGTTTTTTCTTGAGCCGGTATCCGGCACGCTCGATCGCTTTCATAAATCGGGACGGCAGCCTCAGTCGCGTGCTGCGTCGTCCTTCGCGGATCACAACCTGTCCGGGGATATCGCGCCAGTAGACAATTTTTAATTTCCCCACATTGCCTCCTGCATCGCCGCATCCAGCTCCGGGACCATTTCACCCATGCCAGTGAATTTACGTTCGAATCGAAGCCCCAGCTGATCGGCCGCAGCACGTGCGATTTCAGTTATCTCGTCAGAATCAGTCTGCGCAAGGTAAACCAGGCGTGTGTAATTGCCGAAGTACGTCTCCAGCAATTCGGGATGTCGATCGATCCCGAGTATCTCGATCACCAGGCGCTGGAAATGCTGCGCCAGGAAATCGGTCAGGTAAAAAGTACCCGGCTCCTGTTCCTGCATCTGTTCATAATTTTCGCGACCGGCGAGAAAATCGTAGCAGTGTGCGCCCGGTAGACGTTTGACGCCTTTTTCTTCAAGTACCCGGTCGAGTTCACCACTGGTGCCGCAATCACCGTAAGCAACAAAAATATGGTCGTACTGATCACGGGCCTTGTCGATTTTGTCGGCCACAGCGGCAGGAATTTTTTCAGGTCGTGCATGCAGGTCGGCTGTAATGGCCTGCAAATCCATTTGCGACCACTGTCCAAGCTTTTTTATTTCATTGACTTCGCGTGCGATCGCGGCACAGGTGATTACCAGAACTGGGGCTGATTTTTCCATATCGCATTGTCACCCTGACGGCCAGGCTTCAGGCTACTAGCCCGCTCGACTTTCAGTTACGAGTTGCTTTGCGGTATCGGCTGCAACTGCGGCGTCACGACAATAAGCATCCGCACCAATGGCTTCGCCAAACTCCTGGTTCAAAGGTGCGCCACCGACGAGGATGATGTAATCGTCGCGGATACCCTGTTCCTTCATGGTATCGATGACGACTTTCATGTAAGGCATTGTGGTGGTTAAAAGGGCTGACATGCCGAGAATTTCCGGCTTGTGCTCTTCGAGCGCGGCGAGGAAATCTTCAACCGGGGTATTGATTCCAAGATCGACCACCTCGAAGCCGGCACCCTCCATCATCATGCATACCAGGTTTTTACCAATATCGTGGATGTCACCCTTGACCGTTCCAATGACCATTTTACCCGCGGTGGGCTCATCCGAAGCCGACAACAGCGGCTTGAGGAGAGCCATACCTGCTTTCATCGCATTGGCAGACATTAAAACTTCCGGCACAAACAAAATACCGTCACGGAAATCGATACCGACGATCGTCATGCCGGCAACCAGCGCTTCGTTGAGGACCTTGTTGGCATCCCAATCGCGGTCGAGCAGAATCTGGGTTCCCTCGGCGACTTCTTCCTTGAGACCGTTATACAAATCGTCGTGCATTTGCTCGACCAGTTCATCGTCTGGCAGGGTGCTTAAATCCAGATCGTCTTCGTAGTCGTCGTCGTCTTCGTAGTCTGTCATTTAAAAAAATCCTCACGCAATCGGGAACCGCCCGCAAAGGCAGCCATGAACAAGCAGAATAGGATTTAACCGGCAGGGGGTCAAACGCTGCAGCGACTTCACATTGCCTTAACGCGACACTGCCAAAAGGTAGGATATTGTTGATTATAAATTGGTTTTCGGAAGATCACGGCTTGTTTACCGAATAAACTAATTACGCAGGGTGAACTTCCCCCTGCTCTCGATCACCGATGTAAACACTGTAGTTTCCGAGCCTTTTTTCACGGATGAATCGTTCCAGCATTGCGATAACTGCGCTATCGTTAATTTCTTCCCAGGTGATGTTATCAAACTCGTAAAAACGCATGGTCCTGGTTTCAACGGCATCGTTTATCGATAGCAATTCACCCAGGTAATAAACAAATCGCTGTGTTTTTTCATGGTAGGCCGCATATATAAAAGGTAAATCAACCTCGATGCCGGCAGACGCGAGCTTGCCGAGCAGGCTGTCACCAGTAGCTGCATCGCCAACACGATTGCTGGCAGGCAGGAGTAATTGGCCATTTTCAGGATTACGCTCCAGTAATATCTTACCGTCGGACTCGATTATTGCGGCCACCCGCAGACTGCCGGGAGTTGAAACCAGCTGTAGCATGTTCGGTGTCAATCCGAACGAGACATAAGCACCACGACAAAATCCGAGTGGCGCATGGGTGTTGTAATCATATTTCAACACCCTGCCGATCAGTATGATGTGATCGCCTGCGTCGACCTGCTCGAAATGCTCGCAATCAAACCATGCCACCACGGCGTCTATTATCGGCGACCCGGTTATTGCGGAGTGCCAGTCCTGGTTGGCGAATTTATCGGTGCCAGCCCTGGCAAAGCGATTCGACAGTTCCCGCTGCTCGGCAGCAAGAATATTGACCGCAAATCCGCGTGAACCGGTAAACGCATCACGCCCGAAAGCTGACTTTGCAATATTAACCAACAGCAGCGGTGGATCGATGGAAACCGAGGTAAAAGAATTAGCGGTGAAACCACAGGGCAAACCTGCCTCGTCAAGCGTGGTCACAATGGTAACCCCGGTGGCGAAATTTCCAAATGCGCGGCGCAGATCGCGAGCGTCGATTTCGGCTGCTTTGTTGTCGGTCATGCAGTGAAGTTCCGTTTAATAGATGAGCGATTCCATTTCTCGGGTTTGTTCAAGCCCATCTGACACTCCACTGTCGTCGTAAATTTTGCCAGCCTGATCGAGATAACGCCTGGCCCTTTGCATCGCGAAATTGGAATTGTAAAGCACCGCAATGACATCGGCCTGACGCTGAAACATCGAGCGATCACTGGTATCGGAAAGCATCTCACTCGACTTGATTCTGAATTTCCAGGCACGCTCTGGCTGTCCAATACGCAGGTAATGATGGTAGAGCATTTGATAATCGCGGGCCTGCGATGTTTTCACCAGGTCCTGCTGATGCTCCTGGAAAAGACCTTCGATTTCGCGCTCGATACTGTCTAAATCGAAATCACTGATCAAACTGCGATCAAGGTCATCGATCAGGCGCCGCACGTGGGTTATTTGACCCGTGGAGGCAAACAACCTGGCCGCCTCGATACGAGCCTGCTGCGCCTGGTATCCATCATGAACCTTGTCGTGCAGCGAGGCCAGTGCTTCCCAGGCATCCGCGGCGGCACCGTAACGCCGAATTTCCAGGTTATCGCGAATTACTCCCTGCAGATTATCGTTTACCCCGTGGTAGAATCCGCGCGCAATCGAATTACGTGCCTGCCAAAGCTGGTCATAAGTATTGGCTGCACGCCGGGCCAGTTCGCGTGCGCGGATATTCAATTGTCCGAGCAACTGGTAGCCACGTGCGGTACCAACAACGTCATTGCGCGACATGGCCAGGTAAAGCGATTCCTGGAGATACACTTCGGCAGTCGCCAACTCCTGCTGATTGATTGCGACCTCACCCAGCAATAGCAGGGTATCGCCAAGCTGCTTTTGATCTTCTGCGAGCATCGATGATGCCGCTATTTCCAGTAACTGGGTGCGTGCCTGCTTGAACTTGCCCTGTTGCAGCAATTCACGAATTAGCCGGTCGCGTTTGGCGTCATCGAGTTCCAGTTGCGACAGCCTGGCATCAATATCGAGCTCATCGATCTCATTTTCTTGCTGCCAATAATCATAAGATCCAAAATCACCCGAGGTTGCTTCGATTCCGGTTTCGGCAGGATCATCTGACGACAGCAGAAAATGAAGCGCAATCAACAACGCAAGTGCCGGTACCGTCGTCACCGCATGGTCTGGAATGTAGCGCTTGAAATTCATCATATCTGACAATGTTACGCCGCTTGCCATCCAATGCAAACGGGCTTTTATGCACCATTAGGCTTGTTAAGATACCGTAATGTAAGGAGTTTAGCCTGAATCCCGGGCTTATCGCGTTTATCGGCAGCTATCTCTGAGGTTTCGAGCCTTTCTAGCGCCACCACCGTCAATCAGCAACACCATCAAAAAACTCACTAACACCTGGCCTGCATCAACTTCAACCCATCCACGACCTCCGAGCAGACTGCCAGGGCGCCGAGCTCCAAGCGATTCCATGGATGGACCAACCGGCGCTTGCGCCGGTTGGGAGCGTCTTTTGCGTTCGTTTCCCCGGAATGGCGAACTGGTCAGATGTTGGAATCAATTGCGTCGACGTAGAGTTGTTGGAAGTGGTGCACGGCGTGCTCGGATAACTCGCTGCGCTCAGGATCGACGACGAAGCGCCCCTGGTTATAGCCTTTCGACTGCAGGCCACGATACACACTTTCACACAGACCTACATCCTCGGGTTGCAACACATCACGCTGATAGTCCATCGCGTCGCGCTGCTGCTTACTGGGTTCAGGATTGGGCAGGTACCAGTCCTGGTGTTCAATGGTGCGACCGGCCCCGTTCGGAATTATCTGCAGGGTCGAAATGTTGGGTTCCCCGGGGTAGATCCAGATCGTCAGGTTAGGCCACAGAAACCAGCCCGCATAACCAAAATCGACCTCGCCTTTTTCGAATTGGTAGGCACTGCTTTGCGTGGTCGCAACTGCATTCGATATGTGGCTAGAGTAGATCCCGTTCACCCTGGAGGTATAGCTATCCATATCAACCAGGTTGACGAAATCCTTATGTGCGGGATGGCAGTGGTAACATTCGAGAAAATTATCCACCATCACTTTCCAGTTGCTGGCAACATCGTAATCGTCTCGTTGCGCAAACCTGACCTCGTCGACACGCGGACAGAACTCGCGGATTTCTGTTTCCAGGTCGGATGCCTGTTCTTTCAGGGGCTCTGCCTCGAGATCGAGATTTACGAACACCAGGCCACAAAACACTTCGACCTGTACCGGTTTCAGGGAAAATTGGCATTTGTCGAAATCGACCATTTTATCGGTATTACGCGCAGCCTTGAGTTCACCATCAAACCCGTACGACCAGGCATGGTAAGGGCAGGTTATGGTGCGAACCTTGCCACTGCCGAACAGCAGTTCATGGCCGCGATGCTGGCAAACATTGTAATACGCATTGAGCTCGCCACTCTTGTCACGGATAACGATGATATTCTGATCGCAAACCTGCACCGTCAGGTAACAACCCGGCGTGGTTAACTGGCTCTGGTGGCCGGCATACCACCAGTTTCGATAGAAGATGGCTTCCTTTTCCTGCTGCAGGATTTCCGCGTCCAGGTAATAACGCGCTGGAATCGTAAAAGATTGCTCGGGATTCGGATCGAAAGGCGATTCGTCGGCTCGCTTTTGCAACGTTACAACACTCATATTTGACTCCCACAGTATTACTATTCGTTTCATATAATTTAAACTAATGGATACTTCGACTCAAACGCTATATATTTATCAAAATAGATTAAATAATCTTATTGATCGATGCTGAAAAATAGACTTCCACCACTCGATCCGTTGATTGCTTTCGAAGCAGCCGCGCGCCTGCTCAGCTTTACCAGGGCAGGCGAAGAATTGCATTTAACGCAGGCTGCCATCAGTCAGCAGATTCGTAGTCTCGAGGAAAGTTTACAGGTAAAGCTGTTCACGCGTTCGCATCGCGCGGTGCAGTTAACCAACGAGGGACGCGAATACCAGCACACCGTGGCGGCGATACTGAAACAACTCGCCGGCGCCACCATGGACATTCAGAATGTCGAATTCGCGCAGCAACTGGTGATCGGCTGTGACCAGTCTTTCGCCAGCCAATGGCTAAGCCCGAGGCTTTCGCAACTGCGACAGTTGATGCCGGCGGTTACGTTGCGCATCATCGCCTCGGACGACTATAACGAAAGCCAGGGTAGTGAAGTACAGGTAGCCGTTATGCATGGCGATGGCCTGTGGCCCGGATTTCAAACCTTAAGACTGTTCGACGAGGAAGTATTTCCAGTATGCAGTCCCGGGTTCGACTACGACCTGGCGCAGCAAGACTGGGTATCCTGGTTGCTGCAAGCGCCGTTGATCGACCTCGCCGACAGTCATTGGAACTGGATGAACTGGCGCCTGTGGCTGGGAGGTAACAACATCGATCAGCCCCTGGGAAACCGTAACCTGCAACTGAACAGTTATCCGCTGGTTATCGACGCCGCCTGCGCCGGACATGGCGTGGCACTAGGCTGGCGCTACCTGGTCGACGATCTGATCGCAAATAACCAGCTGGTACGACCCATCGAACAATCGCTTAAAACCGATCTGGGGTATTACTGTATCTGCCGCGACAACCTGGAAAACGACGCCAATGTGGTCCGATTTCGCAACTGGTTGCTGCAACAGTTTGGTTTACCCATCGAAACCTAATCCATACTTCGGTCCGTTCTAGAACACATTACTGCTATTACCACGTGATCAAACCCGGAATTGATAACATTTATCAATCAACAATCCGGCCCTGTATGGTCTTTAAGTCGAAAATGGTCGTTTAAAAGTGCCTTCTAGCCTCAAATACAGGTTTTCAGGCCAATTCCTGAGATAGTATTTTACAATTAGTGTTAACAGGTCCGGCTACTACTATTAATTGTCTAACCTGTAGAAATTGCCTGCTTACATGTCAATTACTGAATTTAAGGATCGCGTCAACAGCCTGTTATCAAAAGGAATCCACGAATTTTCGATGAGCCTGGGAGTACTGGCACAAATCGAAAATAACAGCTACGAAATATACGCGGTTCAGTCAAACACGGGCGCTTACGTGCCGGGTGAAAAATATGCCCTCGGCGAAAGTTACAGTGGGGAAGTATTTGATAAGCAGAAATCGATTGCCGAAGCCTGTATCGCAAATTCCCCGACGCCGTTGCATCATCCCCTGTATCGTTCGTTGCCGCTCGAGTCTTATATCGGCGCACCCATAGTGATCAACGGCAAACCCTGGGGCTGCGTCGATTTCAGCAGCATGGCCCAGCGCGAAGAACCGTTTAGCAAACAGGAAATCGAAATGGTTGAAACCCTGGCCAGTGAACTGTCGCAGCTCATCAGCGAAATCGAATAAAAAGCACCAAAGGGCTTAAAGTGAGTAGTAGTGCCCCATGATGCCGGCAAAGACCGCGGCCCCGACCCAGTGGTTGTGCAGAAAGGCACTAAAGTAATGTGCCGGCACCCGATCGGCAATCAGGAATTGTTCGTAAGCCATTAACAGCGTTGCGACTCCCAATCCCAGGTAGTAGATACCGGTAAATTCCAGGTCGACGCCAACCAGTACCAGGGCCAGCAAAAACAAGATCTGAAATACGGCAATCATAAAGCGGTCATAATCGCCAAACAGGATCGCCGTCGACTTTACCCCGAGTTTCAGATCATCTTCCCGGTCAACCATGCTGTACATCGAATCGTAGGCGACGGTCCATACCAGGCTCGCGACGTATATCAACCAGGCTTCCTTCGGTACCTCACCGGTCAGCGCCGCGAACGCCATGGGAACAGCCCAGCCAAAAGCGGCTCCGAGA
Organism: Gammaproteobacteria bacterium; assembly: GCA_029862125.1. GTDB lineage: Bacteria > Pseudomonadota > Gammaproteobacteria. The sequence goes on from JAOTXY010000023.1 coordinate 10,701, forward strand.
TGAACCTGGGGCAGGTAATGATATCGCTTCATGAAAGGATAGCTCGCGGCAAGCAATATTCCCCCAAAGGAAAGCATTATGGTGAAACGATTCAGGCTTAATACCAGCAGAAAGGCGATCAGGGCCAGCACCGCGAACACTGCGAGCGCCTCTGCCGGTGTAATTTTTCCACTGGTCAACGGGCGCTCCCGGGTGCGTTCGACATGCTGATCGATATCACGATCGGCATAGTCATTGATCGCGCAACCCGCCGAGCGCATGAGGAAACTTCCGATGACAAAGACGAACAGGATCCAGCCGTCAGGTGATCCTTCGCCGGCAACTGCAAGTGCCCACAGCGTCGGCCAAAGCAACAGGTAAAATCCAATTGGTTTTTCGAAACGTATTAACTGGGAGTACAAGCCCAGCTTGTTGCCAAGCTCGGGCGGTAGGTCGGGAATTGTAAGTCCTTTAATTTTCACCAAAAACCGATGCGTGTTGCGAAAAAATCGTTACTATACGCGTTTCTTTCAGCAGGGCGAAACAATGATTCGCAGTTTCAGGGATACGATCCCGAGTATCGGTGAAAACAGCTATATCGACGAGTCCGCGGTCGTAATAGGGGACGTCGTAATCGGGGAAAACTGCTCAGTTTGGCCACTTACCGTAATCCGCGGAGATATTAATAAAATCCGCATTGGTGATAAGACTAATATCCAGGATGGAAGCGTGCTGCACGTTACCCACCGGGGTGACTACAGTCCCGATGGCGCCGAATTGCATATTGGCAACGAGGTAACAATCGGGCACAAGGCCCTGTTGCATGGTTGCCGAATCGGCAATCAATGCCTGATCGGCATGGGTTCGATCATCACCGACGACGCGACAATCGAGGACAAAGTCATCATCGGCTCAGGCAGCCTGGTGCCGCCCGGCAAGGTTCTGGAATCCGGATATCTTTACCTCGGCAACCCGGTAACGCAGAAGCGAACGCTCACCGAGCGTGAGATCGAGTACTTGTCCTATGTGGCCGGGCACTACGTTCTGTTATCACGGGATTATCGAGGTTGAATTAATGAAACGCTGGGAATGTATCGTTTGCGGATTTATTTACGATGAAACGGAGGGCTGGCCGGAAGACGGCATTGCACCCGGTACTCGCTGGGCTGATGTTCCCGACGACTGGGAATGTCCGGACTGCGGCATGGGCAAGGATGATTTCGAAATGATCGAGATGTAGACCCTGGGCCACTTTTCAATCAATTAACTTCCCACTGGCTGGCAATCTCGCGTAAGCCGGTTAACGCCAGGTCGAGGGTTTCCTGGAAACGCGCGACCTCGGGATAGACCATGTAGGCCGGCCGCTTCATCTCGGGTGCACCGTTAACCAGGAACAACTCACTCTTATCGATAAATGGCTGTACCACGCGCATCGGAAAGTAACCCGAGCCGCCGTTTTGCCGAATATACTCGAGCCCGAGTGATCCGAGTCCGACCGATATTGCAGGTGTATCCATATCCGGAAAGGCTTCACCATGAAGTCGGCGAAACTCTTCTCCCCAGTCGACAAAAACATAGTCTTCAACCCAGCCATCCACCATATCGCGTTGGTTGGTTGCCACCAGTAACAGGGTTTCTTCGAGCAGGTCCTCGACCACCAGGCCGGGCGTCTGGCGGGGGTTATACATAACGCCGATATCCAGCAGCCCGTCGGAGAGTTGTCGCATCAGGCTCGGCGAGTAATCCGCCTCGACGTGAATCGCGACATCGTTGGCATTTTGTCGCATCCACGGAATCCATCTCAGAATCAGGCTGTCCCAGAGACTGACCTGCGAGCCCAGACCGATGCCGTGGCTGAAATTTTCGGGCAGCGATACGCGTTGCTGCGCCTGTTGCCAGAGCCGTTGAATATTGAGTGCATACTCGCGAAAATGCTGGCCAGCCGAGGTCAGCTCGACCCCGGAATGACCCCGTGTGAACAGAATTCTGCCGAATCGATCTTCCATCGCCTTGACGCGAGCGCTGACGGTGGACTGGGTAACGTGTAAATTCTTTGCGGCAAGATTAAAGTTTCCACAGTCGGAGATTTCCAGAAAGGTGCGAATATGGTCGATTTTCACGCGTGGCCTCCACTCATAAGTCAATCGGGTTTTTCGATTATACTAACCATAAAAATTCACTTTTCAAATAGCCGCTAAACACTAGACTCGTGTCCTGTTAAAAATTCAGGGACACCCATGCGCGCCAGCTCGGCCATTTCCACCCTCGATACCGCTAACGGAGCCATTATCCTGGTTTTCGGCCTGTTCCTGTTTTCGATACAGGACATTATCATCAAGCATTTCAGCGACCATTACTCGGTGCTGCAGATCGTTTTCATACGCGGACTGATAGCGCTGGGATTGTTGCTGATGATGATCAAGTACACGCGCGAAACCATATCACTGATATCGCGCCGCCCGGGACTGATGGTGGCAAGAGGTCTGCTCGGATTCAGTTCCTATACGACTTATTATCTCGCGGTCGCGGCGATGCCATTGGCCGAAGTCGTTTCGATTACCTTTACCATGCCGTTGTTCGTCACCGCGATGTCCGCGCTGATTCTGCGCGAAAAAGTAGGTGTGCGACGCTGGAGTGCGGTCGTAGTCGGTTTTATCGGCGTACTGATCATTTTATCACCGAGTGGTGAATTCAACCCGCTTGCGGTCCTGTTCGCTTTCGCCGCGGCCATTACCTATGCATCGCAGACCATTTTGACACGTTTCCTGGGCAGCCATGATCATCCGATGACCATCGCCTTCAACGCGATACTGGTGTTTACCCTTGCCAGCGGAACACTGAGCCTGCTGCTACTCAACGGAATCATCTCGGTATCATCTGACCACCCCTCGCTCGCCTTCTTCGGGCGCGACTGGAGCATGCCGACCGATATCGATTTCATACTGATGCTGGTCATTGGAGCAATTGCGGCGGTTGGCTTTTACTGCCTGTCGAAGGCCTATTGTGCATCGGAAGCGAGCGCAATCGCGCCATTCGAATTTACCTATATCGTATGGGCGGTGGTATTCGGCTACCTGTTCTGGAACGAAGTGCCGGGAGTCACCACGATTTTCGGTATTTTCGTGCTGATTTCGAGCAGCCTTTACATCTGGTACCGCGAGCGCCAGATAGAACGCAACGAAACTGCCCTGTTACCGGTTCAGGCGGCCGAGCTACCGCAGCAGGAGCAGTATTAATCCCACTGGTAGGCGCTGGCGGTAAATCCCGCTACCGGTTCCTTGAAAACCCTTTTAGCAGCAGTTTGTCCGATGCCATAGCAAACCTGCAGCGGCAACAGATGCTCTTCGCGCGGATGACAGTAGCGCGCATGCGGTGCTGATTCCCAACCAGTCAACCGTTGTTCGCGCTCTGTTTCGGACAGATCAGGATCACCGCAGACCTCGGCTAGCCAGGTTTCAAACTCCTGGTTGCGGAGATCAATGGAGTCATCGCGCTTACTCATTAACGCTTCCATATTATGGAACGAAAAACCTGAACCGAGTATCAGCAGGTTTTCAGATTTCAGTTCCGCCAGCGCATTGCCGATTCGAATGTGCTCGGCGGCATCGAGGCTCGCCGCGAGCGAAATCTGGATGCAGGGAATATCGGCCAACGGATACATCAACATCAAGGGCACGAACATACCGTGGTCAAATCCACGCTCATAATCGAGATTGCAGTCGGTGCCGGCCTGCTGCAACAAGCTCTGAATTTTGCGTGCAAGTTCAGGATTACCGGGGGCCGGATACTGGTATTCGTAGGTTTCGGCGGGGAATCCGGTGTAGTCGAACAGCAAAGCTGGTGCGGCCGCCGCGGTAATGGTGACCACGGGTTCTTCCCAGTGAGCACTGATGACAATGATGGCATCCGGTTTCGCTATCGTTTCCGGAAAGGATCGCAAAAAGCGATTCATAGCGGCGTGGCCCGGCTCGTTAAGCAAAGGCAGCGGCCCGCCACCATGGGGGAAGAAGAGAATAGTGGCGTTGTTATTCATTACTTGAACAGGCGATTAACCGCCTCCAGCAACTGAGACGCGATATCGTCGTTCACAATCACGCCCGCTTCAAGATTAAAATTCTCGCCGAACGAAGGCACCGAAACGCTCGCTTTTACCTGGCCACCAAAGCGGGGAATCTGGCTCAGCGCGAGTTCGAGCACCGACCGGCCGCCGCGACCACCTGGAGAGGTCGACAACAAAACCATCGGTTGATCCTGGTAAACCTTGGGCTGAATCCGTGATACCCAGTCATAGAGGTTTTTGTAGGCGACACTGTAGCTACCGTTGTTTTCGGCAAAGGAAATAATAATGCCGTCGCAATCGGTTAATTTTTTCAGGAATGCCTGCGCGAGCTTAGGCTGACCCATTTCATCTTCGCGATCGACGCTGAACAATGGCAATTCAAAATCGTTAAGATCGAGAATTTCAACCTCTGCTTGTTCCAACAATCCACTGGCATAAGTCACCAGCTTTTTATTGATCGATCGACTGCTATTGCTTGCGCCGAAGGCGACAACTTTTTTATTCATAAACTCAGGCCTTCATTAAAATCAGGTTTTCACGATTGATCAGCTCCGGATCATCCTGGTAGCCGAGGATCTCCGGAATCTGCTTACTTGCCTTGCCGATAATCTGCTTACATTCATCCGACGGATAGTTCACCAGTCCACGCGCGATTTCGGTGCCATCCGGGGCAAGGCAGGCAACCACCTCGCCGCGATTAAATACACCGCTGACCGCCTTGACGCCAATCGGCAGCAGGCTCGCATTCTTGTTCACCAGCACGTCAACCGCGCCTTCATCGAGGCGCAACTCTCCGGCGCAACGCATGTGCCCGGCGAGCCATTGCTTGCGTGCCGCGAGATGGCCCTCGCTCGCTTCCAGGAAACTGCCAAGCGCTTCGCCCTGTACAATTCGAGTAATCACGTTTTTCGTGTTGCCGGAACAGATGACGGTGTGCGTGCCCGAGCGTGTCGCAAGCTGTGCCGCACTGACCTTGGTCTGCATACCGCCACGTCCGAGATGACCGCTGCTGGGTCCGGCGTAATCCACCAGCCTGGGATCCCTGGCATCGGCATGCTCAACCAGTTTCGCGTCTGGATTAGCGGTTGGATCGGCATCAAACAAACCTTCCTGGTCGGTTAGAACTATCAGCAGGTCAGCTTCGACCAGGTTGGCTACCAGTGCACCCAGCGTATCGTTATCACCGAAACGAATTTCCTCGTTGGAGACACTGTCATTCTCATTGACCACCGGCACGGTACCGAATTCGAGCAGCGTGCGCAGCGTGGTGCGTGCATTCAGGTAACGCTGCCGGTTTGATAAATCCGCGTGCGTCAATAGAATCTGGGCGCTGTTAATCCCGTGCGCCTGGAAGCAGGCCTCGTAGGCCTGCACCAGCCCCATTTGCCCAACCGCCGCGGTGGCCTGTAGCTCCGAAATACTGCCGGGGCGGGATTTCAAACCGAGCCGGGTTATACCTTCGGCGATCGAACCTGAAGAAACCAGCACCACGTCGACACCCTCGGCACGCAGCTGCGCCATCTGGTCCGCCCAGGCGCTGATCATCTCTCGATCCAGTCCCTTGCCGCCAGCGGTGATCAGCGCGGAACCAATCTTGACGACTACTTTTTTAAACCGATTCATTAGTTTTCCAGGAAACTCATGATGTCATGGCAAAGTTGATCGACCCCTTCTCGGTTGATTGCGCTGATTGCATATACCGGGCCCGACCACTCGAGTCCACTGGTAATTTCATCGCACAGGCTATCACTCTCATCATCGGGTAACAGGTCAAGCTTGTTCAATACCAACCAACGTGGTTTGTGATATAGGGCTTCGTCATAGCGTTGCAACTCGCGCAGTACCTTGTTTGCCGATTCAACCGCACTATCCGCTTGCGGCTCTGGCATAACGTCGATTATATGCAGTAGCAACCGGGTACGCTGTAAATGTTTCAAAAACTGGATGCCCAGGCCGACACCTTCGGCGGCACCCTCGATCAGGCCGGGGATGTCCGCCACTACGAAACTGCGGTGGGTACCCACGCTGACCACGCCGAGATTCGGATGCAAGGTGGTAAAAGGATAATCGGCCACCTTCGGCCTGGCGGCCGAGACGGCACGAATGAAGGTGGATTTACCGGCGTTTGGCATACCCAGCAAGCCGACATCGGCGATCACCTTGAGTTCGAGCTTGAGATCAAACTGTTCACCTGCACTGCCCTTTGTGCATTGGCGCGGCGTACGATTGGTCGAGCTTTTATAACGCGTGTTGCCGAGCCCGTGAAAACCACCGCGTGCAATCAGAACCGGTTCCGACTCCGTAGACACATCGGCGATTAACTCGCCCTGGTCCAGTGTCTTTATCATGGTGCCCAGGGGTACCTCGATGATTACATCCTCGCCCCTGGCACCGGTGCAGTTTTTACCCTGTCCATTGGCACCGCACTTGGCAACAAAGCGGCGCGTATGCCGGAAATCGGAAAGCGTATTCAGATCTTTTGAGCCGACGACGTAGATCGAGCCGCCATCACCGCCGTCGCCCCCATCAGGGCCACCCATCGGGATATATTTTTCGCGCCGGAAACTGACAATACCGTTACCGCCATTGCCGGCCTTCACAAAAATATTGGCTTCATCGATAAATTTCATCGCGGAATAATACCATCGGTAATAAAAAAGCCTCGACGAGGCGAGGCTTTTTGAATTCGTTTTAAACAGAGGCTACTGCTAGTTCACCACGCTCACAAAGGTACGATTGTGACGCCCCCTGACCTTGAATTCGACCTTGCCCTCGGCTTTCGCGTACAGCGTGTGATCCTTGCCACAGCCGACATTATTACCGGGGTGAAACTTGGTGCCGCGCTGGCGCACCAGGATGTTGCCCGGGATTACCACCTCGCCACCGAACTTCTTCACGCCTAAACGTTTGGATTCGGAATCGCGACCGTTGCGGGTGCTGCCCGCCGCTTTCTTATGTGCCATTGTTCAGACCCTATGCCTTGATATCGGTAACTTCTATTTCAGTATAACTTTGACGGTGCCCGGCCTGGGTACGCGAATGTTTACGGCGGCGGAATTTAATAATTTCTACCTTGTCACCGCGACCCTGCGCCATGATTTTGGCCGTCACTGTTGCCTTGTCGAGCGTCGGGGTTCCTACTGAAACCTTGTCGCCGTCAGCAACCATCAACACGTTGTCGAGCTTTACGGTCGAACCTTCGTCGCCGTCAAGCTTTTCTACGCGCAGGGTCTCGCCCTTGGTTACCTTGTACTGTTTTCCGCCGGTGGCGATGACAGCGTACATGTGTTACTCCGATGCAATACTGAAAAAGGTGGCGAATTCTAGCCGCTGCCAGCCAACAGGTCAATGCCTTTAACCCTAAGCCCTCCAGAATTAAATCAAACACCAGACCATTTGGAACAGCCCCTCCGATTCGGCGCGGCCATCGGAGATATGTTTGCGAGAACGCCGTGAATACATCCATGTAGGCTCGCGCGCAACATCCCTGTTGCGCAGCGTCTCGCAAACATATCTCCGACGTCCGCACCTGTGTATTCGAGCTATCTGACAGGCCCAGATCAAAATCAGGCAGGCAACCGATGATGGTCCTTGTGACGTAAATACTGGGTGCCGAAAAAGCAATGATTTTGCAGGGTCAGGCCGCATGGACGCGGCCTGTGGCGAGTCGAGGCATGGATGCCGAGTCTCGCCTTGCCCTGCAAAATCATTGTTTTTTCGGGAAGCCGCAGGCCACCCAGTCAGTCACAAGGACCATCATCGGTTGCCATCGTGGAAAGGCTTAAGTGGAAATTACTTGAGGATGAAGGGATTATTCGAGGTGGGGTTTGAAGCTGCGGGTAACGACCAGGGTCAGGAGCAGCAGCAGGGTGGCGCTGACGACGATGGCGGGGCCGGTCTGCCAGTCGAAATGGAAGGAGCCGGTGATGCCGCCGGCGAGCGCGCCAAGGCCGTAAAGTCCGCTGATAAAAACCATTTGCTCCGGGCTGCGACTGAACAGGCGGGCGCTCGAGGTTGGGATAACCAGCATCGCCGCGATCAGCAACACACCCATGACTTTCATCATTACTGCCACCAGCAATGCAATCATGATGTACATCAGGAACTGGACCTTGCGCACCTCGATGCCTTCGGCCTGCGCGATTTCACGGCTGACCGAGACCGCGACAAACGAGCGCCAATGATGCAACAAGACAAACAGCAAAAGCACCGTGGTCACCAGCAAGGTCAATAAGTCGCGGGTGGTGGTGGCGAGTAGATCGCCAAATAAAATTGCTTCGAGGTTAACCGTATTCGCGGGCAGCAAGCCCACCAGGATAATGCCACCCGCAAGCCCGGTGTGGGAAATAATCGCGAGCGTGGTTTCGGAAAGCGCGGTGTTGAAACCGGTCACCCGGCTAAGCGAAAACACGATTAACAGGGCCACCGCCAACACCCCGAATATCGGCTGCACCTGCAGCAGCAATCCGAGGCCAACCCCCATAACCGCGGCATGTCCCAGGGTGTCGCTTAAAAATGCAAGTCTCTGCCACACCATCAGACATCCCATGGGGGCCGCAATGGCGACCATGATCAGGCCTGCAATGACAGCGCGTACCCCAAAATCATCGAGCCATTCAATCATGCCGATGCTCCGAGGATTCACCCGACACATCGTGCTCGTGATCGTGGTGATGGGTATAGATAGCGATAGAATCCGAGGCCTGCTGCCCGAATAACGCAAGATACTCCGGATGCTGGCTAACCGATTCGGGCAAACCTGAGCAGCACAGGTGCTGGTTCAGGCAAAGCACCTGGTCGGTTTGCGACATGACCAGGTGTAAATCATGTGACACCAGCAACACCGCGCATTGCAGCTGGTCACGCAGTTCGCCGATTAGCTGATACATTCTGATCTCTCCGCTGACATCAACCCCCGCCGTCGGTTCATCGAGCACGATCAGGTCAGGCTGTCCAAGCGTGGTTCGGGCCAGCAATACTCGCTTTAACTCACCCTCGGACAATGAGCGCACCTGTCGTTGTTTCAGGTAGGCAACCTCGGTCTGGGCCAGGGCACGATCAAGCTCCTGGTCGGTAGGGCTATAGGTCAATTGCAGCAAGCGCTCAACGCTGAGTGGCATTAGCGTATTGACATAAACTTTTTGTGGCAGGTAACCAATCCGCAAACCGGGCATGCGTTCGATTTCACCTTCGAAGTCGCCGATCAGGCCATTGACGATGTTGGTCAAGGTTGTTTTTCCGGCTCCGTTGGGGCCGATGATTGTGGTAATCTCGGCGCGCCGCAATTCGAAGCTGATGTCATCGAGAATCTGCCGCTTACCAAGTGTCAGGCTCAAACGGCGCGCGCGAACCAGTAATTCAGCCTGCATGTTTCTGACACTGCGCGCAGATCCCGGTGATTTCGACGACCGAATGGTCGACTGCAAAACCCAGGTTATCGGCTTCGACCAGCAGCGGAGGATCACTGTCTTCAAGTTCCGCCACCTGTTCGCAATCGCGGCAAATCAGAAACTGGGCGGCGCACTGATGCCCCGGATGCACGCAGGAAATAAATGCGTTCCTGCTTTCGATTCGATGAATCAATCCTTCCGACATCAGGAACTCGAGAGCGCGATAAACGATAGGCGGGGCAATTATTGCGGACGGATTGACCCGGTTGAGCTCGGCAAGGATATCGTAGGCACCCATCGGCTGGTGGCTGGCCAGCAGGATTTCGAGCACCTGCCTGCGCCGCGACGTCAGGCGCAATTTGCGGGTTTCGCATAGCTGCCTGGCTTCAGACATTAACTGTCGCTGGCAGCGACCATGGTCGTGCTTGCGAAAAGCAATATCTGGAGACTTAGTTTTTCGAACCATTTTGTTATATTATAACGTAACTGACTTTTTTGCCACGCCCCTGATCCTTTCAATGCGACTATTTATCCTGCTGTTATGTCTGCAGTCTGCAGCCCTGTCCGCCGCGCCTCGCGTGGTTACATCGATCGCGCCGCTGCATGAATTGACAGCTGCAATAATGAAGGGGATTGGAGAACCTGCCGTGATCATTAAGGACCATGCTTCCGCACATCATTTCGCTTTCAAACCCTCACACATGATATTGCTGCAACAGGCCGATCTCGTTATCTGGATTGGACGTCAATTTGAGGCCGGGTTTAATCGCGTGCCGGATGTTTTACCGCCTTCGGCACAACAACTTGAATTACTACCCGGGCTTGGCATCGAGAATGGGGATGGCCACATCTGGTATTCAGCAACCCTATTAATGCGCAGTATTAAAATCATTGTAACCGCGCTGACTAAACTGGATCCCGGGAATCAGGCGCAATATAGAATGAATGCCTCAAGCCTGGTCGAGGCCATAGAAACCTGGCGCGAAGATAAACAGTCCCAATGGCAAAGCCGCCAACCAAGGTTTATTACTGATCACGCATTTACAGCCCATTTCGAAACCGATATGGGAATTAAGGCCATTGCGACAATTCATGATCAGCACGACACTCACGGTGGATTCAAGGACCTCAATCGGATCGAAGATCAGCTGCGAAAAAAACCCGCGGCCTGTTTACTGACCCTGGATAGCCCGGCGTCGCCGCTGGCCCGGAACCTTGCGCAAAAGTATCAATTGCAGGTCGTTAACGTACTCACGATGACAGTAGTCGACCCACAATCACCGCTTATCATACAACGCCTCGATCAGCTCAATGCGGCCTTGCGAAACTGTCTTTAACGAGTGGCGCGAATAAGCCCACTGAATGCACCTACAACCAGATTCGATTGCGAACTGTGCCGACAGCCGTTAAATTCCATACAATCAAAAATATCAAGCAATAATTATGACGAACCCGGTCGGCTCAGGTAGCCTAAAACCCCTCTACGTCTACGACGAATCGACACGTAATGCACTAGTCGAGGAAGCGCAACAATTACCCTCGGTGGAAGTCAGCTCGGCCGCAGCCGCAAACGCGGTCATGTTCGGGGGTGGGTATTTTACCCCACTGTCAGGCTATATGAATCTTGCAGACGCGCTCAGCGTTGCCGAGAACATGCACATGAGCGATGGCAGTTTCTTCCCGGTACCCATTCTTAACCTGGTGGAATCGATTGCCGATATTGAGGGTGCCGAGCGGATCGCGTTGTGCGATCCGAACGTCGCGGGTAACCCGGTAATTGCAATTCAACAGGTTGATGCAATCGAACTGGTCAGCGACGCACAAATGGCGCTAATGACTGAAAAAGTCTATCGCACTACCGACAACGAGCATCCCGGGGTCGAGGCATTCAACAGTCACGGACGCTACGCAATCAGTGGCCCGATCCAGGTGCTCAATTTCAGTTACTTCGAAACTGATTTCCCCGATACTTTCAGAACCGCAGTACAGATTCGCTCCGAAATCGAGCAGCGCGGTTGGAAGCGCGTGGTTGCATTCCAGACGCGCAACCCGATGCATCTTGCGCATGAAGAGCTATGCCACATGGCAATGCAGCGACTCGAATGTGACGGGCTCGTAATCCATATGTTGCTGGGCCAACTCAAGCCGGGCGATATTCCGGCTGACGTGCGCGACGATGCGATTCGCACCATGGTGCGACTATACTTCCCGGAAAACAGTGCCATCGTTACCGGTTACGGATTCGATATGCTCTACGCCGGCCCTCGCGAGGCCGTACTGCACGCCTACTTCCGCCAGAACATGGGCGCGAGTCATTTCATTATCGGCCGCGATCACGCGGGAGTCGGTGATTACTATGGCGCCTTCGATGCGCAAACGATCTTCGACACCGAGGTTCCGCCTGATGCGCTCGAAATCGAAATCTTCCGCGCCGATCACACCGCCTGGTCGAAAAAACTGAACCGGGTGGTAATGATGAACGAAGCACCCGATCACACAAAAGAGGATTTCGTGCTGCTTTCCGGTACCCGGGTGCGCGAAATGCTAAGCGAGGGTATCGCGCCACCGAAAGAATTTTCACGCCCCGAAGTCGCTGAAATCCTGATCAATTACTATCAATCTTTGTAAATAAAACCAGCACTTATGCTAGATCGCGGGCAGTGTCTTTGCAATACTCCGCATTATGTCTGAAGCAGCATTAACACCGGGTCATTCATTCGCGCTGGAAGACCTCAAAAACCTCACCGACAGCGATATGCTGCGGGTAAACCAGGTCATTACTGACAACCTGGCATCGGAAGTGGCACTGATCAACCAGCTCAGCCAGCATATTATTCTCAGTGGTGGCAAACGCCTGCGCCCGATGCTGGTTATCCTCGCCGCCAAAGCCTGTCGATACCAGGGTGAAGAAGATGCGTTGCTCGCCGCGGTAATCGAATTTATTCACACTGCGACCCTGTTGCATGACGACGTTGTCGATGACTCCGAGATGCGCCGCGGCAAGGAAACCGCAAGCACGATCTGGGGTAATGAAGCCGCGGTTCTGGTCGGTGATTACCTTTATTCACGCGCCTTCCAGATGATGGTGCGTGCACAGTCGATGCCAATCATGGATTTGCTGGCGAACACGACCAATACCATCGCCCAGGGAGAAGTGCTGCAACTGCTCAATATTCGTGATCCGAATACCGATGAAGCCGGGTATCACGAGGTGATCTATGCCAAGACTGCCTGTCTGTTCGAGGCCGCGGCCCGCATCGGTGCCTTGCTCGGAGCGGTGCCTGCGGAACAGGAGCTTGCGTTGCAAGCCTACGGCAAACATCTTGGGATTGCGTTCCAGCTTATCGACGATGCACTCGATTACTCGGCAAAGAGTGATGAACTGGGCAAGAACGTTGGCGATGATCTGGCCGAGGGTAAACCAACCCTGCCGTTAATTCGCGCCATGGAAGTCGGCAATAGCCATCAGCAAAAATTGATCCGCGATGCAATCGAAAATGACAGGGCCGATTGTTTTGACGAAATTCACCAGGCAATTCGGGAAACCGGGGCCCTGCAATACACTGTCGATCAGGCACAGTCTGAAGCCGTTCTGGCCAGGCAGCAAATTGCCTGCCTCGAGGAGTCCCCCTATAAACAGGCATTGATCTTTCTGGCGGATTACGCGGTTGAAAGAAGCTATTGAATCCATTTGAAAAACTACTTGGCGAAAGGGCAATATTACTTGCCGACGGGGCCACGGGTACCACCTTCTTCGGCCTTGGACTGCAGAGCGGTGATGCCCCGGAACTGTGGAACGTTGATTTTCCCGAAAGGGTATCCCAGCACTACCAGGCTTTCATCGATGCCGGATCAGATCTGGTACTAACCAACAGCTTTGGCGGTACCCGCTATCGACTCAAGCTGCACCAGGCCGAGTCGCGCGTGGCCGAGTTAAATATTGCGGCAGCGACGATTCTGCGTGAGGTGGTTGACAGTTGCGGCCGTGAAGTCATCGTTGCGGGTTCGATTGGACCCACCGGCGAAATTCTCGCACCGCTGGGTGATTTGCAGGCCGAAGACGCGATCTCGGCCTTTGCCGAGCAGGCACTCGCGCTGGAGCAGGGCGGTGCCGACGTTATCTGGATAGAAACCATGTCCTCGCAGGAAGAAGTCGAGTACGCGGTTCGAGGTGCGCAGCAAACGGCGTTGCCGATCGTCTTTACCATGAGTTTCGACACCAATGGCCGCACCATGATGGGTGTGGGCGCCGAGGACATGATGAAATTGAACCACCGCCTCGGCGTGCATGCCTGCGGCACCAACTGCGGTATCGGCGCATCCGAAGTGGTCGCCGCGATCCTGAACATGCGAGCCTCCAAACCAGCCGATGGCGACGATCCGATTCTGGTGGCCAAGGCAAACTGCGGCATTCCCGAGTTCATCGACGGTGAAATTCATTACAACGGCACGCCCGAAATCATGGCGCGCTATGCCACCATGGCGCGCGATGCAGGCGCACGAATCATCGGCGGCTGTTGCGGTACCTCGCCCGAACACGTCGCGGCAATGCGTCATGCGCTAGACAACACCGAGCCTGGGCCGGTTCCGAGTATCGAAGATGTAGAACGCGAGCTCGGTGCGGTGACTAAAGGTGCGCACGCCCAGGCTGGTGGCCAGCACGAAGTGCAAACGCGCGGCAGTTCGCGTCGCCGGCGGCGACGCTAATTCCCGATGTCATCCCGCGGTTCGACCGCGGGGCCCAGACTCTTGAATCGTCTACTCCTCTGGATACCGCCGGTCCGACGCATCGGGTCAAGCCGCGGTATGACAGCCTGGAGTAGGGATTACGAGTTTTTATTTCGCAGAAAAGTGTCTAAACACGGTACTCGACGCCGGGGAAGACACACAGCATCTCGAACAACAGGTTAGCCGCAACCAGGGACGTATTACCCGAGGTATCGTAGGCCGGCGCGACCTCTACCAGGTCGCCGCCCACAAGATCGAGACCACGGCAACCCCTGACGATTTCGAGTCCCTGGTGCACGGTCAGGCCACCAATTTCCGGGGTTCCGGTACCGGGTGCATAGGCAGGATCGAGACCATCGATATCAAAGGTCAGGTAAACCGGACCTGCGCCAAGTTGCTCCCGCACTTCGCCCATCAGCGGTGCCAGCGACTTGTACCAGCACTCCTCAGCCTGCACCACGCGCACACCCTGGGAACGCGGCCAGTCAAAATCATCGGCCTCGTAACCGCTGGCGCGCAGACCGATCTGCACCATGCGCGCCGGTTCGATCAAGCCCTCTTCGATAGCGCGTCGAAACGGGGTACCGTGGGCAATCCGTTCACCAAACATATGATCGTTGATATCCGCATGCGCATCGATGTGTACAATGCCAACGGGGCCATGTTTTTTATGCAATGCGCGCAGTATCGGCAGCGAAATGGTGTGATCGCCGCCGAGCGTCAGGGGTTTGCATTTCGTTGCCAGAATTTCATCATAAGCCTGTTCGATAATCGCGACCGATTTCTGCAGGTTGAAGGTGTTGATCGCGATATCACCGAGGTCGGCTACCTGTAGCGAATCGAATGGCGCCGCACGGGTTGCCATATTGTAAGGACGAATCAGGCAGGATTCGGTTCGGATCTGACGCGGTCCGAAACGTGCACCCGCACGATTCGAGGTTCCGACATCGAATGGCACACCGACAAAACCGATGTCAAGGCCGTTGGGATCGGGTTGATGTGGCAAGCGCATCATCGTTGCAATCCCGCCGAAACGAGGCATTTCATTGCCTCCCAGGGGTTGGTTAAATTTGTTTTCACTCATGTTCTATTCTCCGGCGCTTGCGGCCTCGGGCGGCGGCATGGACGCCGCTGACAGATAATGTCGCTGTTGTTAAATCAGCCCAAGATCACCTCGCGCTAGATTCGAAAGGACGCGGCACCCTTGGTGGGTTTGACTTCAAGTGCTTCACGCGGGTACAGGTGTTGCAACCAGTGCTTTTCCCAGAAGCGAAAACCGCGGGAGACCGCCAGCACGATAATAAAGTACAACACCGCGGCGGTAATAAAACCCTCGTAGGCAAGATAATAGCGGCCATTGAGCCAGCGCCCGACGCCGAGCAGGTCCTGGATGGTAATCGTGCTTGCGACCACCGATCCATGCAGCATGAAAATGACTTCGTTGGAATAGGCCGGTAACGCGCGTCGAAATGCACTGGGCAGAACAATACGCCGCATGCGCATCCAACTGCTGAAACCACAAGCCTTGGCGGCCTCGACTTCGCCCTGGCTGGTATTTACGATCGAACCCCGCAGTAACTCCGTGGTATAAGCCGCGGTGTTGAGTGAAAACGCTATCAGTGCACAATACCAGGCTTGTGACAGGACGGGCCCCCACAGGAATGTTTCACGGATCCACTCGAACTGGCCCAGCCCGTAATAAATAAGGTAGGTTTGTACCAGCAGCGGGGTACCACGAAACAGGTAAGTAAACGCCCACACCGGTGCATTGAGAAACGGATTATTGCCAGCGCGGATTATTGCCAGTGGGATCGACAGGATGCCGCCCACGACCAGGGAAATTATCGTTAACTCCAGGGTCGTCAAGGCACCCCAAAGGAAGCGGTCGAAGTTTTGCGCAATCAACACGATATCGATCGGCGACCAGGTTTCGAGAAACTGGACGATCGAATCACCCATCTTCAGACCTCACGATGCCCTTGCTGTACTTTTTATCAAGCCAGCGCAGCCCAACGTCGGAAATCGCAGTCAGCACCAGGTAAATCATCAACACCGCGAACATGAAGGTAAACAGTTCTCGTGTCGAACGACCCGCGACGAATCCATTGTAAACCACGTCCTGCAATCCGATTACAGAAACCAGCGCGGTCGACTTGATCTGCACCAGCCAGTTGTTGGAGAATCCGGGGAGCGCGTAAACCACCATCTGCGGCCAGATAACGCGGCGAAATATGACCAGGCGTGACATACCGCAGGCGACACCGGCTTCTATCTGGCCTTTCGGTATCGCCAGGATCGCGCCGCGGAAAGTTTCGGTCATGTAACCACCAAATACCACGCCAATGGTCCCGACTCCGGCCGCGAACTGGCTGATTTCGGCGTAGTCCCAAAGACCGGTCAGGGTACCGATCGAGTTGGCCAGTTCCTGGCCGCCGAAGAACACCAGCAGGATCAACACCAGGTCAGGCACCCCGCGAACGATGGCGGTATAAGCCGCCCCGATTTTCTGCGCGAGGATATTTTTAGACAGCTTGGCCCAGGCACCGAGCAACCCGAACAATACCGCGAGGACCAGGGAAAGCAGCGCGAGCTTTATCGTCACCCAGGTGCCCGATAACAACTGGCCCTGGTACTCGATTATCAGATCCACGTTAGCGCTCGTTGTCTCGCAAATTGAAAATCCCGGCCTGCATCAAACAGGCCGGGTTAACGGCATTTAGATGGTTAACCACCAAAGATATCGAACTCGAAATACTTGGCATTAATCTTCTGGTAAACCCCGTTGGCACGAATCGCCTTGAGAGCCTTGTTGAGTTCCATGCGCAATTCATCATCCGATTTACGCACCGTCATGCCTGCGCCAGGTCCATGACAGGCTTCATCATGCTGATCTGCGCCGGTAAATTCAAAGTCCTTGCCGGCATCGGTTTTGAGGAAGCCGTCATCGGCAGCAATCGAGTCCGAAAACTGGGCATCGATACGACCAATCGCAAGATCCTGGAAAACCTCGTCCTGGGTTCCGTAAAGCACGAGCTCGGCATCGGGATACATCTTTTCCATGAAACACTGGTGCGTGGTACCACGTTGCAGACCGATACGTTTGCCCATCAGCCCTTTTTTGCTGATCTCCAGCCCGGCGCCTTTCCTGGCGACGAACTTTGCGGGCGTGTTGTAGTACTTGTCGCTAAAATTGACTTGCTTTTTACGTTCCTCGGTAATCGACATCGAGGCGATAATCGTATCGAATTTTCTAGCCTTTAGCGCTGGAATCATGCCATCCCAATCCTGCTCTATGAGCACACACTTACGCTTCAATTCGGCACAGATAGCCTCGGCAATTTCGATATCGAAACCCTTCAGGGTGCCGTCGGATTCCTTCCACGAAAACGGGGGGTAAGCTCCTTCGACGCCGACACGAAGATCCGCGGCCTGAACGCTTCCCATGCCTAGTATCAGTGCAGTCGCGGTTAGCGCCATCATTAATTTTCTGAACTTCATCTTACTTTCCTCACTTTGGTTGTGTTTCACTGGGAAACTATATTGTTATGCCCTGCGGGCGTTTACACCCTGTGGGTGGTTACTGCATTGTCCTCGATAAAAATTTTCGAAAACGATCAGAATTCGGATTTTTAAACATTTGGGTTGGTTCGCCCTGCTCCTCTACCCGGCCCTCGTGCAGGAACACGACCTCTGACGATACGTCACGGGCAAAACCCATTTCGTGGGTGACAACCAGCATGGTGCGTCCTTCCTCGGCAAGGTCGCGCATAACCTTGAGCACTTCGCCCACCAGTTCCGGATCCAGTGCCGAGGTCGGCTCGTCAAACAACATCACCTCGGGATTCATCGCCAGGCCGCGTGCTATTGCCACGCGCTGCATTTGACCACCGGATAATTGCGCCGGGTAGTAATCCTTACGCTCGAGAATACCGACCTTGTTGAGCAAGACTTCAGCCTGCTCGATCGCCTCGGCCTTCGGTATTTTAAGTACATGCACCGGTGCTTCGATCACGTTTTCAATGACCGTCATGTGCGACCAAAGGTTGAAGCTCTGAAAAACCATGCCGAGACGCGCGCGCAGGCGCTCAACCTGGTGTATATCTTCAGGCTCATAACGACCGGATTTGCTGGTATGCATAAGGATTTTCTCGCCGGCAACGAAGACATCGCCAGCGTTAGGGATTTCAAGCAGGTTAATGCATCGCAGGAAGGTGCTTTTGCCGGAACCGGAGGCACCCAGTATCGAAATCACGTCACCTTTGTGCGCACTCATCGATACGCCGCGGATTACTTCAACGTCACCAAAGCTTTTATGCAGGTCTACGACCTCCAGCGCCGCGTGGTCGGCTGATGCTTCGCTCATTCGGTCTATCCTCCCGGATATATCGCTTTTATTGCGATAGTTTTTTAGTTATTGCAACATACTAACATTTTTTTTGGCCCTTGAACTACCAGTTGTGGCAGCACCGGGCCAGGCCCTAGAGCGCCAGCAGACGCTCCATAATGCGCCGTGCCTGCGCGGCGTAACCGCCTCCAAACAGGTTGGCATGGTTCAGTACGTGGTAGAGATTGTAAAGTTCCCGACGCTCGGCATAACCGTTATCGATCGGGAAATGCTCACTGTATCTGCTAAAAAAGCGTTCCCCCGGGTGACCGAATAATTCCATCATCGCGAGATCGGCTTCATGGTCACCGTAATAACAGGCCGGATCATAAATAACCGGGTTACCATCCAGATCGGCTCCCTGGTTGCCACTCCACAGATCGCCGTGCAGCAGCGACGGGCGCGGATGATAGGTTGCAAAAAACTTCTCGAGATTCTGTGACAGACGATTACCGGCATCGATCAGGCCGGTATCAAACCCGTTTTGCTGCGCCAGTTCCAGCTGAAATCCCAATCGGTGTCGCCGCCAGAAGTCTACCCAGTCGCTGTTGAAAGTATTGCGTTGCGGTGAACTGCCGATGGTGTTGTCGCATTCAAAGCCGAACTGCTCCCCGAAACAGCAATGCATCGCTGCAATTGCGGTCGCGAGTTGCCCGGCATCAGCCCGCCCACCGAGTTCAATGTATTCCATGACTATGAAGGCATAATTATCTTCATGAGCGGTCAGAAACACTTCAGGGACACGGATCGTCTGGCTGCGACGGATTGCGTCGAGCCCGGCTTTTTCGGCGACAAACATCGATAACAGGTCAGCTCGATTAACCTTGACGAAGTATTTATGCACGCCGCACTCGAGCCGGAAGGCCTGGTTGATATCGCCACCATGGACCGGTACTACCTGGATATCACCACCCGGGAGTCGTAATTGTCGTGCTACCGAAGCACCGAGCGATTGCCATTTCATGCCAGCATACGGTACTCGCCTGGCAGTAATCCGTCTAATGCCCAGTCGCTGATTTCTGTCCTGACCAGGCGCAGGGTTGCATGCCCGACCGCCGCGGTCATGCGCCGCACCTGCCGATTACGTCCCTCCTGGATCTCGATTTGCAACCACTGTGTCGGGATGTTCTTGCGCACACGAATCGGCGGATCCCGTTGCCACAGCCAGGCAGGCTCGTCGACCTGCAGCACTTTTGCCGGGCGGGTTGGACCATCCTTTAAGTTTACACCCGAGGACAGCGCCCGCAGTGCCCCTGTATCGGGACTACCCTCGACCTGCGCGAGGTAGGTTTTCGCTTGCCGATAACGCGGATTCGAAATTCGCGCCTGTAGCGCACCATCGTCGGTGAGTACCATCAAACCCTCGCTATCAAAATCAAGCCGGCCGGCCGGGTAGACTCCTGCAACATCGATGTAGTCGCCCAGCGTGCGTTTATCCCCTGACGGGGAAAACTGACTTAGCACCTGGAAGGGCTTGTTGAATAATAATGTCCGTGCCATGTTATTCCGCGCCCTGCGCGTCAAGGTAACCAAGCCAACGAGTGCTGCGTGCTTTATCAAACGCCTGTTCATGCATCATTCGCTTCAGCTCTGTCACCTCGGCCAGCCGACGCCCGGTATCGACCCGCTTCATGTCTTTAATTTCGCGATTGATCCGGGTTAACTGAAGACTGACATCGAGCAATGCCTCATGCTCGATTAATGAACGCTGTACGTTTCCAGCATAGCGAAATTTCATTTCTCCGACTTCATGCAGATGCCGACGCAAATTATCGATGCTGTCGTATTTCTTCAGTAATCGGGCCGCAGTTTTCGGCCCGATTTCCGGAATTCCCGGGATATTATCAACCTTGTCACCGGTCAGCGCTAATTGATCGGCTATCTGTTCAGGACGCACTCCATACTTTTTACAAATCGCGCGATAGTCGAATTTTTTATCGTCGAGGTAAGCCCACCAGATATCCTGCTCGTTAATTAATTGTGCGAGATCCTTGTCCGCGGTCAAAATGGCAACCGGTAGCTGCTCGGATCCGTGGTAATGCGCGAGTGAACCGATCAGGTCATCCGCTTCCCAACGCGTACTGCTGACGCAGGTTATCCCCAGGGCTTCCAGCCATTGCCGACACCAGGCGAACTGGCGCTTCAAATCCACCGGGGCCGGGCTGCGATTCGCCTTGTACTCCGAATAAATTTCTTTACGCGCCGATTTCGACAGACTCTCGTCAAACGCGAAAACGAGTCGATGCGGTGCCTGCTCGGTCAAAAGCCGATACACGAAATCGCTGAAACCGACAAAGGCCTGGTTAGGTTGCTGCTGCAGGTTTACCCGCTCCCGCTCCGGGCCATACCAGGCCCGGAAAATGAATATACTGGAATCGACCAGGAATAAACGCATTTAATAGAGCTTTCACTACAATAAGGTATAAAGATTTTACAATGGTGTTTGCTATAATCGCGCGCACTATTTTGAGTTTGTGATTCGATGTTACGCTTTCTTGTCATTTTCACTACCTTGCTGGCTACCACTCCGGCCTCGGCCGCCACTTCAGTTAAGCAGGTGCAACAGTTACTGGAGCAACAAAAGTATGTCGACGCGGCCAATGCGGGCGAGCAATTGCTGCAGCAAAGTCCAGGGCATGCGCGCACCCGGTTTCTAACCGCCTACGCCTACCAGATGAGTGCACAGACCGACAAGGCAGTGATGCTCTACCAGGATTTGATCAGGGACAAACCGGACTTGCCCGAACCGCGCAATAACCTGGCCATGATTTACCTGGCACAAGGCGACTACGATCGCGCCAGTCAATTACTGGTCGACGCGCTTAATACCAGTCCCAGTTATGCAATCGCCTACGATAACCTGAGCCAGATATACAAGGGCATCGCCAGCGAAGCTTACCGGCGCGCAGTCAGTGAATCGGGTGAGCCTGCAAAATACACGCACAAGATAGAACTCACCGCGCTCACCAACCTCGAGGCAGCGGACCAGGAACCGATAGTCGAAGAAATCCCTGATGCTCAAAAAACCCTGGTCAATTTCGCCAACCAGGAAACCCTGTTAATCGAACAGGTCAAAGATTGGGCAACGGCCTGGAGTAGCAAGGACTTCGCTGCCTATACCGGCTTTTACACGCCTGAATATCGCGCCCGCTTCGAATCACATGGGCAATGGGTCGAGTATCGTCGCAAACGTATCGCGCGCCCGGGAACGATAAAAGTCGAGGTCAGTGACATACAAATTAAGTGGCGCAGTGAAAATCGAGCTATCATTGATTTCAAACAGGCCTACGATTCACCCGGCTACAGCGATCGCGTCGTGAAACGACTTGGCTTTATCCGTATTGGTTCGCAATGGAAAATTACCGAGGAGCAGGTATTATCCGCACTATGAAAAGATTTTTAACATTCCTGCTGGTGCTGGGGTTTCACAGTAGCCTGTTTGCGGGTGATCCACCCGGGAATCGATACGAGCAAAGCCTCCTCGAAACGATCAAGGAAATTCAAAGCCTCGATCACGAGCAGGCCTTGAACAGTACCCGTGACCTTATTAAAGAATATCCGTACAGCCGGCTCGGACATATGCTTTACGCCGACCTGTTACTGGCCAAGGCCGAACCGTTGACTGAAATCGGCTCAGGCATTGGAACCGATCGTGCGATGCAGGACTTCCGCGACGAAATACGACAGCGCTGGCAACACGATTCCAGCGAGGCGCATCAGAACCTGTACCCGGACAACATATTGTTTGTGGCCGATGATCAACCCTATGTCATTCTCGTTGATCAACAAAACTCGCGCGTTTACGTCTACCGCAACGAGGGTGGCGATCTGCGGCTTGAAACCGATTATTTCATCACCATTGGCTTAAACGGTTACGGCAAGCAAAAACGCGGCGATCAAAAGACCCCGATCGGAATCTACCACGTAACCCGGTACATCGATGGTATGGAATTACCCGATTTATATGGCGAGGGTGCCTTTCCAATCAACTATCCAAACGCCTGGGATGTACGCAAGCAACGCACCGGCGGTGGTATCTGGATTCATGGTACCCCGTCATACACCTATAACCGCTCGCCGAGGGCCAGCAATGGCTGCATCGTGGTCAGCAACCCTGATTTTCTGCATATCGATAATTACATTCAACCCGCCCTGCACACCCCGGTTGTAGTCGCGGAACAGGTGAACTGGATTAATCGCGAACAGTGGCTGACCAAGCGCCGGGAAGTGATGCAACTTTTATCCAGCTGGCTTATTGACTGGGAGAGTCTCGATCACGAAAGGTACCGCCGCCACTATTCGAAATCCGAACTGGACGCTTACGGGCGTGACTTTGCAAGTTGGGATAGTCACAAACGCTGGGTCAACCGCAACAAGACCCGGATCGATGTCGAATACAGCCAACTCAATATCTTTAACTATCCCGGTGAAGACAAGCTGATGCTAATGCAGTTTGTACAGGACTATCGCAGTAATAACTTGAATGTCGAATCTCCGAAGGAGCTTTTCTGGCGCAAGACGAATGCCAACTGGCAGATCGTCTACGAGGGAAATCGCACTTTTCCGACAATCGACAACACTGTCGTCCAAAACTAGCACGAGATCAAACCATGCCCGAAGCGCAGGAACTTGCGACCCATATCGTCGACCTGCTGGATTCGTTCGGGCCCTGTGAAGCCAGGCGTATGTTTGGCGGCTTCGGCATTTTTCACCAGGGATTGATGTTTGGTTTGATTGCCGGCGGCAGTCTCTATCTCAAGGCTGACGACAAAACCCGCGAACTGTTCGTGGCCGAGGGGTCTGAAGCATTCAGCTACTATAAGAAAGAAAAGGAATACCGTCTTTCCTACTACTTTGCACCCGAGGAGTTTTTTGAAGACCCGGAATCCTGTCGGCACTGGGCAAGACTCGCGTTCGACGCCGCGTTGCGAAATCCACTCAAAAAAAATAAAAGGCAGGAAGCATGATTGAATGGATAGCCATGGCTGCAATTATTGCGGTAGTCGTTTACACCATTGCCATTTACAACTACCTGGTACGAGACCGTCAACGCACGCGTGCCGGCTGGAGTGATATCGAGGTGCAACTCAAGCGTCGACACGATTTGATTCCGAAGTTAGTCGACGCAGTAAGGCAATACGCGGCTTACGAACAGGCGACACTCGACCAGGTCACCATGCTGCGTAACAAGGCTGGCAATCCACGTGGAGTCGAACAACAGGGTGAACTGGAAAACAATATCTCTCGAAGCCTGGTGTCGATTTTCGCGCTGCAGGAAGCCTATCCTGAACTCAAGGCGAACCAGAGTTTCCTGCAGTTACAAACCGACATCAGTGCTGTCGAAGCGGACATCCAGTTTGCGCGGCGTTACTACAACGGTGCGGTCAGAAATTTGAATACCCGGATCGAAAGTTTCCCTGACCTGGTCATCGCTCGCCTGTTTAATTACGAGTCCGCCCAGTACTTCGAATTCGAGGAAATCGGGCCATGACTCTATTGCGTGGGCTGGTTGCTTCGCTGCTGCTGTCGCTGGCTTTCACCTGCCTGGCAGATGAGTATATCGAATCTTTTCACAGCGATATCGAAGTGCGCCTTAACGGTGATTTAAATGTGACCGAAACTATCGTCGTTAGGGCCGAGGGTAAATCCATCCGACGCGGAATTTACCGTGATTTTCCAACCCGATACCAGAATGCGCAGGGTGACAATGTGTCGGTCGGCTTCGAGGTGCTGTCGGTGCAACGCGATGGCAGCACTGAACCCTATCACATCAAGAATCGATCTAATGGCAAGCGGATTTATATCGGTGATCAGAATGTCTTACTGTCCCCCGGATTCTATGAATATAAAATTAACTACACGACCACCCGGCAGCTAGGCTTTTTCGATGACTTCGATGAGCTTTACTGGAACGTCACCGGTACTGGCTGGGAATTTAGAATTGACCGGGCGTCGGCCCTGGTAACACTGCCCGATGCCTTCATCGATTTTCAGCTTACCGGTTACACCGGCCCGCAGGGCTCGACCGCGCAAGACCTTGTCTATCGACGTAGCGCTGGCAACCAGGCTTATTTTGAAACCAGCCAACCCCTGGCTCGTCAGGAAGGGCTCACAATTGTCGCCGGCTGGCCCAAGGGCGTCGTCAACGAACCCGGCGATGCTCAACGCCGCGCATGGTTTTTCGAAGACCACCGACCTTCTCTTATCGTTATTGGTGGCGCGCTTGCCCTGTTCGCTTATTACCTGATTCTGTGGCGATGGTTTGGCAGGGATCCCGAGACGGGCGTGATCGTACCGCTTTACCAGCCACCCGAGGAGTATTCGCCTGCTTCGATGCGATTTGTGCAGAACATGGGCTACGACAAGAAATGTTTTACCAGCGCAATCATCAACCTCGCGGTCAAGGGTGCGACAGAAATTAACGATGACGACGGCCAGTTCAAGATATCAAAGCAGCAGGACCGGGATTTGTCGCTGGCCCCCGGGGAAGCGCAGGTGCTCGCCGGACTGTTCGGAAAAGGGCGTGACAATATCAGTATCGCCCAGTCCAATCACAGTATTCTTTCCAAGGCTATTGGCAAACATAAAAAATCGCTTAAACGGGATTACGAAAAAACATACTTCAACACCAACAGCTGGCTGTTGCTTCCGGGAATCCTGGCGACAGTAATCGTTATTGCGACGGCGGTCTCGAACCTGCCATCGGAAGAAATCATTATGAAAACAATCTTCTTTGGCGTTTTTACAGCGTTACCATTGATCATACTGTCCGCCGTCTGGCGCGGGTTCAAACGTCGTAGAAAAGGTGGAAAGTTCCAGGTTGCGATTAATCTCGTGGTGCTAGTGGTTTTTTGCTGGGCCGTGGTCAACAACATCGCGGCACCTATCATGGAGTTTTCTGAAGTGGCGCCCCTGCCGCTGATCGCCGGCGCTATCGCAATGCTGGCAATGCATTATTTTTTCTACCAATGGCTGAAAGCGCCGACGCTTGTGGGGCGCCGCCTGCTCGATAAGATCGAGGGCTTCAAACATTACCTCAAGGTGGCCGAAGAAGATGAAATTGCGTTAACCGGGGCGCCTGAATTCACCATCGGCCTGTACGAGACCTACCTACCCTACGCGATTGCGCTCGACCTAGAAAACGAATGGACTGCAAAGCTCAATCGCGCGATCGCGCTTGGCCTGGTCGAAAGCCAATATTCTCATCCAGGCTGGTATCACGCTCGAGGTCATCGCGCTGATCATTTTTCAAGTGCATTATCGAGCTCTTTGGATTCGGCAATCTCGTCATCGTCGGTCGCGCCAGGTTCATCGTCCGGATCGTCCGGGGGATCATCTGGCGGCGGTGGCGGAGGCGGTGGTGGTGGCGGCTGGTAACCTCCTCGCCCGTAAAGACTGCTGTGCCAACTCACATTTACATTACCGTCAGCTAGTTTGCTAGAAACGTCGCAAAAGCCGCTCCCAACCGGCGTAATCGCCGGTTGGTCCATCCATGGAATCGCTTGGAGCTCGGCATCCATGCCTCGCTACACTTTTGCGACGTTTCTAGCAAACTAGCCTCAATCTTCAGGTGTGGCCAAGGGGATACCTTTGCGGGACGCTGCGCAACAGGGATGTTGCGCGCGAGCCTACACGGACGTATTTACGGCGCTCCCGCAAAGGTATCCCCTTGGTCGCGCCTAACGCATGGTTTCAGCAGAAGTAGATTTGATCTAGGAATGCCTGATTGAGCTGAGGACAACGAACTTGCTGTCGGCGGCAACGGTCTCGCAGTTGCCAAACAATTTCTTAAGCTTGCTGTGATAAGCCAGGTGTCGATTGCCAACTATGCGCAGCTCACCACCGGCCACGAGCACCGTCCGTGCCTGCTTGAACATTTGCCATGCAATCGCATCACCGACATTGTGCTGTTGATGAAACGGCGGATTGACCAGGACCAGGTCTCGACTATCGGCGGCCAATCCCTGTAGACCGTCGGCGACCCTGAACTCGGCTTCTCGCGTCTGCGCAAACGCGGCCCGAAAATTCTCCTCGGCACTCGCGACCGCCATGTAAGATTCGTCGCAAAACAACAGGCTTGCCTTCGGATTCAGGGCCGTGGCAATGATTCCAAGCACACCATTACCACAACCCAGATCGACGATACGTCGAAATCGCTCTGCCACTGGCATATGTTCCAGCAACAATTGGCTACCCCGATCCAGGCGGTCGCGGCTGAACAGGCTTGCATGATTGATAATTCTGTAATTTCGATCGACCTGCAACTCGTAGCTATCGGGATAATGACTCTGACCCTCTTTGAGTGACTGATCACGCTGAACCAGGATAAGTCGGCTTTTCTTGCGCGCGCGGGTTGTGGTTGTAGGCCCGAGTATGGTTTCAAACAACTCCAGCGTCGAACGATGAATATTTCGTGCCATCCCGGCCGATATAATATGGGTATCGTGATCCAGCACCTGGCGCAGTACGTAGAGCTGGTGTTCGAGCAAGGCCAGCATTTTGGGAATCTTTATCAACACACAATCCACGGTTACCGTCGGAAAATCGATGCCCGAGTTGGTTTTGACCTGCTCGGCGGGGTAGCCATTTGCAAGCAGGTTTTCACGTAACGCCAGTTGCGCCATAAACGAGTCATTCCAGGAATAAACCGGGTGATTGGCGAGCGCCACCGCGAGCGCACCGAAAGCATCATTTAATATCAAAAGCTTACCATGGCGAGACAGCACCTTGATTTCGTCGACGTAATTCAGCAGGAATTCATCGGCAGCATCCCAGGCCTGCAGCAGCTCGTTGCGAGGTTTGCGCACCAGTTCAAATTCACCCTGGGGCACCTGCAATAATTTCAGACTATCCATCACCAGCAGCTTATTCACTACTTACCGACGAAAGGCAAACCCAGCATGCCGGGCAGTTGGTCGACCTGTTTGACGTCACGATACTCCGCCAGTCCTATGGTCATAGCGTCGTGACCCATTTGTGGCTGATCGGTATAGGTTTTGAAGATCCGGTCCCAGATAGAAAGGTTGAAACCGTAATTACTATCGGTCTCCTGTACCAGCGTCGAATGATGCACCCGGTGCATGTCCGGGGTTACCAGGAGAGAACGTACTACCCGCTCGATAGCGCCGGGCAGGCTGACATTGGCATGATTGAATATAGCCATACCGTTCAACAGAACCTCGAAAACCAGGACTGCAACCAGCGCCGGACCGAGTAATAGAATCACGCCCCATTTGAACAGCATCGAAATAATGATTTCAATCGTGTGGAAGCGGGACCCTGTTGTTAAATCAAAATCAAGATCGGCGTGATGAACTCGATGCAAACGCCACAGCAAAGGCAACTGGTGCATCAAGCGGTGTTGCAGGTAAATGGCGAGATCGAGTAATAACACTGCCGCGAAAATTTCGAGCCATAAGGGCCAATCAACCAGGTTGAACAACCCCCACTCTCGTTCCGCAACCGAATAGGCGATTCCCACGGCGGCGGCCGGGAACATTAACCTCAGCACAATAATGTTCAGCAAGAACAATCCCAGGTTGCTAGTCCAGCGCAATACTTTTGACACGCTGAGCTTGCGTCGGGGCGCGATCAGTTCCCATATCAGCATGGTAACGAACACGAATGCGAAAAAGCCTAGGCGAATGAAGGCTTCTCGCTCGAGGGCAAATGTTTCAATTCCGGCTGGCTCCATGGATCACATTTTCGAGCATAATTGGCAATATTGACAGTCTTTAAAACATGCCTCAAATCAGTATCGCGATAAGCGAACGTATATAAACAACAAATGTATAACGCCAGTTTTATATTTCTGACGATAAGTTGTTACAGTTGTTATCTTATTTAAGATCTTAGTGTGTTATACAGAGCCGGGTTAGATTAGACCAGTCCCCAAATGTTAAATGATATCCTGATTATATTGATACTGTCGGTGATGGGCATTGCGGTGTTTAAACTCATCGACGTCCCCGCGGTGCTGGGTTACCTGGTGGTAGGTTTGCTGGCCAGCGAAAATGCCTTTGGCCTGATTCATGATTCACATGCGATTGAGCAAATTGCTGAAATCGGTGTAGTTTTCCTGTTATTCACGATTGGTCTCGAAGTCTCGATTCCACGCCTGATCTCGATGCGTAAAATTGTCTTCGGCGTCGGTTTTGTACAGGTCGTTGTATCAACCCTGAGCACCGTGGCGGTTGGTCTCTGGCTGGGACTGACGTGGCAAGTCGCTTTCGCTCTTGGTGGCGCATTGGCGATGTCGTCGACCGCTATCGTGGTAAAACTGCTGACCGAACAGTACGAGTTGCATTTGCCGCACGGCAACATTTCGTTGGGCGTGTTACTGTTCCAGGACCTGGCCGTGGTGCCCTTCCTGGTATTGATCCCGATTTTCGCGGCGCCGACCTCGGAATCGCTGCTGGTACCGATCAGCCTGGCCCTGGCCAAGGGCGCGTTCGCTTTCGCGGTAATATTCTACGCCGGTCAATACCTGGTCCGACCTGCGGTTCGAGCGGTTGCGGCGACACATTCGCATGAATTGTTCACGCTTTTTATCCTGCTGATTGCGCTGCTGGCCGCCTGGCTGACCTGGCAGTTGGGACTATCGCTTGCGATGGGTGCTTTCCTCGCCGGCATCATGCTCGCTGAAACCGAGTTTCAGCATCATATCGAAAATGAAATCAGGCCCTTTCGCGATGTTTTGATGGGATTATTCTTTATTTCCGTCGGCTCCCAATTCGATTGGCGTATCATCATCAATGAACCCATGGCGGTTGCGATTTTGACCCTGGGCCTGATCGCTGGCAAGGGTATCGCGATCGCCGTCATTGCCCACCTGGCAGGATTTACCAAAGGCGTCGCGGTTCGGGCCGGCATTCTGCTCGGCCAGGGCAGTGAATTTGGATTCGCGTTGCTGGCAGTCGCGCTCACCACCGGCCTGCTTGAGCTCGGACTCAGTCAGCCCATCATCGCCGCGATCATTCTGAGCATGGCAATTTCGCCGGTACTGATTAAATACAATGAAACCATCGCCTGCCGGCTTGATCCGGAATATCGATACAGCCTGAACCAGGTCGAAACAAGCATCGAGGAAGCCTGTAGTGATATCTCGGGTCACGTTATTCTATGCGGGTTTGGCCGCACCTCGCAAAATCTCGCACAGTTTCTGCGGCGGGTCGGTATTCCATTCGTCGCGCTCGAAATCGATACCGACATTGTCACCGAGGCGCGCGAGGCGGGCGAACCGGTATTCTATGGCGATAGTAGTAAACCCGAGATCCTGCAAAGCGCAGGCTTTGCCAGGGCCCGGGTACTGGTCATCTCTTTTACCGAACTCAAGGCCAGTGAACACATCGCCAGAACCGCACGCGAACTAAGCAAGGATATCCCGATGATCATTCGTACCCGTGACGACCGCCATCTCGAGCACCTGCTCGAATGCGGTGCCAATGAAGTCATCCCGGATACGGTCGAATCGAGTATGATGCTTGCCAAACATACCTTGACCGCGCTGGGTGAGGATGCGCATTCCATCGATGAAATGCTCGACGAAGCGCGTGAAGGGCACTACGCACGAGTGCGGGCTTTCTTTCACAGCGTCGACGACGTCGATCTCGATACGCCCGATCATCACCATATGCATAGTATCGATATACTCGGCACTTATGCCGCCGTCGGTCACAGCATCGAATCCTTGAAAAGCCTCGATAAAATCAACATTATTGGGCTGCGACGTAACGGCGTTACAAGTAACGATCCACTGATCGAGGTTGAGTTCAGGCCAGGTGATGTCTTCATCATCGAGGGCCACCCGGATGACATTCAGGCGACCGAAATCGAAATCATGTCAGGACTATAGAGGCGCTTCATGGTAGACGAAAATATCGAATCGCCATCAGCACTGCAGTGGAAACTTCGAATATCGCCACGCGCGCGCTACGCAAAACTGCAAATCAAGCCCTTTGGCGGGCTTGAAGTGGTGATACCGAAGCGCTTTCCGCGTAATCAGGTGCCGGGGCTGGTGGCAAAGCATGAAACCTGGGCCAGGCGTCAACTTGCCCGACAGTCAAAACTACGCGAATCGATACGTCTGCCGCAATACCTGTCCCTGGCATTCGACAACAGCGCCACCCCGGTGATTTACCAGGGTGATCCGCTGCAGTTCAATTTCGAGTTATTCGATGAGCAAGGTACAGATCAGATCGTGGTTCGTGCCGCCGGGCACCAGGAGCGTGTTCGTGAACTGCGCAGATGGATAAGACACAGGGCCCGGGAGTCGTTCCCGGCACTGCTGACGCAAATATCCTCGAGGACAGGGCTTGGCTTCAATAAAATGAGTGTCCGCAGTCAAAAAACCCGCTGGGGCAGTTGTTCAAGACGCGGCAACATCAGCCTCAACGACCAATTGTTATTTCTACCGGCAAAGACCGTGGAATACCTGATGATTCATGAACTCTGCCACACGCGTCACCTGAATCATTCGAAAGCATTCTGGGCCCTGGTGGAATCACACTGCCCCGATTTCAGAGCGCATGAAAAATTACTCAGCGACTCGCGTAACCTGGTACCTGACTGGTTCCTGCTAGATCTCTATAGCTAACACGACCCTTGCCAGGGCGCGTGACGCTAGTTTGACCGGTTACGCTCCATGTACTTGATCCGGTTTTCGATCAGCAGGTTTTTGGCGCGCGACAACCTGGTTTGGCTGGCAAAGGGCCCCAGCTGCACTCGATGCCAGGTTTCATCATTGACAACGGCGGACTTGATGGTTGCCTGCAGGCCCAGGAAAGCCAGCTGCGCTTTGAGACTGTCGGCTTCACCTGCGCTCTGGAAAGATCCAACCTGCAATATCGATTGATCGACAACTTCCTTGTTGATACTCGGATTTTCGATCGCATCACGATCTTCCTCCGAAATCGGGATCTCTACTTCGCGTTTTGGTAAAACCGAATAGAAATCGATGGTCGGTTTATTCTTGCTGCCGGTTGATTCCTGCGGTTGCTGGCTTTCGGCTCCGCTTTGAACAATCTTTTGATCAAGAAATAGAACAAAGGCCACGAACGATGCCAGTATTAATAACAGGAATACCCAGACCCACGGTGATGTCGCTTGTTTTTTTGCCATCAGAATCGTTACATTGTTTCGGGCGCGGAAACACCCATTAGCTTAAGACCGTTACGCAACACCTGGCTTATCGCCGACGCCAGCGCCATACGCGCATCACGAAGTTCGACATCGTCGACCATAAACTGGTGCGCGTTATACCAGGAGTGAAACAGGTTAGCGAGCTCACGCAGGTAGTTAACCACCAGGTGGGGTTCACGTCGAAGCGCCGCGGCTTCGACCCGTTCCGGGAAAATACTCAGCTGCTTAACCAGGGCCTGCTCGTGCGTGTTTTCAAGCCGTTCCAGGTTGGCTTCCCCGGTTACGAGGCTGATGCCCTTTTCGGCGCATTGGCGCCTGACACTGCAAATACGCGCATGTGCATACTGCAGGTAATAGACCGGGTTGTCATTGGACTGTTCGCGCGCGAGGTCGAGATCAAAATCCATGTGCTGCTCGGTCTTGCGCATCACGTAAAAGAAACGCGCGGCATCGAGACCAACGTCTTCGCGCAGTTGCCTGAGCGTGACGAACTCCCCAGAGCGCGTCGACATCGAAATCTTGTTACCGTTTTCGAACAGGTTGGCGAACTGCACCAACTCGACCTCGAGGTTATCGGCATCATAACCAAGTGCAGTCAACGACGCTTTGACACGAGGTATATAACCATGATGGTCGGCGCCCCAGATATTAATAACCCTGCCGAAACCGCGATCGAACTTGTTCATGTGGTAGGCGATATCAGAAGCAAAATAAGTGGTCTGGCCATTTTCACGACGTACCACGCGATCCTTTTCATCACCAAAATCGGTTGAACGAAACCACTGCGCACCATCCTGCTCATAGACATTACCGCTGTCCTGTAAGCGCTGTATTGCCTGGTCGATCAGGCCATCGTCGCTTAACGAGCGTTCCGAAAACCAGCAATCGAAATCGACGCCGAAGGCATGCAGATCGTTTCGAATTACGTCAACCAATGTCACCAGTGCCAGGTCGAACACGATTCGGTACTCATTCTCACCCAATAGTGTCTGCGCCTTCTCGATCAAATCATCGATATGTTTTTCTTTATCTCCGGCTGGTGCATCTTCGCTGACCTCTGCCATCACTTCTGCCACCGGCTTTTGAAAACGCGCTTCGTTTTCGCGATGCAGTGTTGCCGCAATGTCCCAGACGTAATCACCCTGGTAGCCATTACTCGGGAAGGTTACGGTCTCACCGCAGAGCTCCAGGTACCGTAACCACACCGAAGTTCCGAGAATATGCATCTGCCGCCCGGCATCATTGACGTAGTATTCCTGCTGCACCTCGTAACCGACAAAGTTCAGCAGACTAGCGAGCGTCGCACCAATTGCGGCACCTCGACCATGACCGACATGCAATGGCCCGGTTGGATTGGCGGATACATATTCGATCTGGATCTTGCCCCCCTGGCCGTGCGAGCTGCGACCGAAATCGTCACCCTGCTCGAGTACATTGCGAATAATCGAATGGCTGGTCGCGCTGGCGACAAAAAAGTTGATGAAACCCGGACCGGCAACTTCGACTTTTTCAATAGTGTCGATCGCCGATATCTGGCCGACAATCAGGTCCGCCAGCGTGCGCGGCGGCATGCCGGCTGCCTTGGCCAATGTTAATGCAACATTCGAAGCATAGTCGCCCTGGCCCGGATCCCTCGCGGGCGTTACCTGGATATTGGCACCGATTTCTGACGGAATCTGGGAAGTCTGCTCAAGCTCGCGTAGAGCCTGTGCAATCAGATCGCTAATGATTTGCTTCAAGGGTTAAAACTCGCACCCGGGCCGGGGAAAAATGAACGTGGATTTTACCCGAGCTGCCCTGCCTGAGCCACCCATCATTTTTCTCAATTTATAAATAATTCTCTGGTTTGAGTAATACCCTGCACCCGGAAGATCCAGCGACCTTGGGTAAATGTGCGCAAAAGTGTACCGAGGCATGGATGCCGCGGTCCGACGCATCGGGGACCAAGCGATTCCATGGATGGACCAACCGGCGCAAGCGCCGGTTGGAAGCGTCTTTTACGCACATTTACCCAAGGTCGCCAAAGGCCTGAATAACTAACTCCAGAATCTTTTTTGCGGAGCGATGAGTTAAAAAATCCCCGCTTTCGCGAGGATGACAGAGATAAGACTAAAGGTCGTAGGCGTCGACGTCGATGCTCCAGCTGACGCGGGCACTGCTGCCAAGCTGTTCAATTGTCGGCATGGATTGCTGCATTACCGAGCGCAGCGCCTGGTAATCCTGCGAAACCAGGCACAGCTGCGCGCGATAGCGGCCAATACGGCGTGTCATCAAAGCCGGCATCGGTCCGACGCAGGACAGCGAATCGAAGCGACTCGCGGTTTCCAGTAGCACTCTGATTTCTTCGAGTTTCTTGAGCGCTGCCTTGAGCTCGATCGCATCGGCCCGAAAAATTATCACCCGCGCATAAGGTGGAAATCCGAGCAGGCGACGCTCCTGCAACAGGTCGTTGGCAATTTGACGATAGTCCTGCCTGACCAAAGCCTGCATCAAAGGGTGATCCGGAAACCTGGTTTGCAGGATGGCTTCGCCTTCACGATCGCCCCGCCCCGAGCGTCCGGAAACCTGGAACAGGGTCTGCGCAAGTCGTTCGCTGGCACGATAGGAAGCGCTGAAGAGTGCCTGGTCAGCATCCAGTACCACGCTCAAGGTTATCGCGGGATAATCATGACCCTTGGCGATCATCTGGGTGCCAATCAGAATGCAGGGTTTCCCGGTTTGCAATTGTTGCAGCCGCGATTTCAGCGCCTCGCGAGATGCAATCACATCGCGATCGATACGCAGCACCGGCGTGTCCGGGTAACGCTGGGTCAGACCCAGCTCTAGTTGTTCAGTACCTATGCCGTAGTGTTTGACCTCGTTGTGGCCACAGTCCGGGCAGACTTCAGGTATGCGCTGGGCGAAGCCGCAATGATGGCATAACAGGGTCTGCACCGACTGATGCAGGGTCAGGCGTGCATCGCAGTTCTGGCACAGGGACTGCCAGCCACATTCATGGCACATCACGATCGGTGCGAAGCCGCGACGATTCAGGTAAATCAAAACCTGTCCGGATTGCGCCAGGTGTCGTTCGACATGGGCGAAAGTCTGCGCCGCGCAACCGAATTCTAAGCGATTGTTACGCACATCGATCAGCTGAATTGGCGGCGGCGGAAATCGGGTCGGGCGCTGATCCAGTCGGTAACGAAAATAGGTATCGCGCTCACAATTGCTAATTGTTTCCAGCGATGGCGTGGCCGAACCCAGGATGATCGGGATATCGAGCATCTGCGCGCGCTTGATCGCAACATCCCGCGCGTGATAACGCACCCCGTCT
>JAOTXY010000093.1 GCA_029862125.1 Gammaproteobacteria bacterium
GTATTTGTGAATGCGGATGGGGCCGTGCGGATCGACTTCGCCGCAAATTGGAACGGCGAGTTTGCCATCACATGTCCGGAATTCAGCACCGTCCTCAGGCAGCTGTATAACCTCATGGGTAATGCTGCGCGCCACACTGCAGATCACACAATTTTAGTTCGTGTCTTCCCAATGGGGTCAGTCAAACCGAAGAGCATGCGCCTGGTGATCGCAAACGCTCTCACTCAGGCTGATCGAGCAAAATTGTCGCCGAGCGTGCTCGCCAAGTTATGGCACGGGTATACGACTACCGGGAGTGGTCTAGGTCTCAACGCAAGTGCTGCTCTTGTGGCTGAGGCGTTCGGTCTTGAGCGCCCAGACCGAGCGATTGACTTGGGCTACGTCGGGAGCCGAGTCACGGAGAACGGATACATTTGCTGGATCCACTGGCCCATAGTTATTCAAGATGCCGACTAACTACCAGTGTCTTCCACATCGAGCGCAATTGTTACCATCGTTACCGTTTGCGTTGTAGTGACTGTCGTGTTCGATTCGTTCTGGCCCTCCTTGGAAGTCTTATTCGCCCTTGGTTTAAGCACCCGCGACAAGACAAGTTTGTGCGTGTAACCTTTGCTGATTTGATGGGTATAGCAGTTTTTTGGGTATTTAAACAGTGACGGTAGTGCCATGTTGCATAACAAGCGCATGCAGTAGGACCCAGCAAAGCTGAAACGCTGAGGGTCCGTTGTGGGTTGTCAGCTCAACCGACGATGGCGAGGAGGACGCCGGCGGCGACTGCAGAACCGATGACACCGGCCACGTTCGGGCCCATCGCATGCATCAACAGAAAGTTTTGCGGGTTTGCCTGCAGGCCGATCTTGTTGGCAACGCGCGCCGCCATCGGTACCGCTGATACACCGGCGGCCCCGATCAACGGATTGACCGATTTGCCGGTAATCCGGTACATGATTTTGCCCATGATCAGGCCGGCCGCGGTTCCAATCGAAAATGCGACCATGCCAAGCAGTAAAATACCCAGGGTTTCGGCGCTCAAGAACTTATCGGCGGCGAGCTTGGAGCCGACCGAGAGCCCGAGAAAAATCGTCACGATATTAATCAACTCGTTTTGTGCGGTGTTGCTCAAACGATCGACCACGCCACTTTCCTTTAACAGGTTGCCAAAGCAAAGCATCCCTACCAACGGGGTTGCCGATGGTAATAGCAGTAGCGTCACCAACAAAAGGATCAGCGGAAACAGGATCCTCTCCAGTTTCGAGACCTTGCGCAGTTGCGTCATCTTGGTCTTACGTTCTTCCTCGGTGGTGAGCAGTTTCATGATCGGGGGCTGGATGATCGGCACCAACGCCATGTAAGAGTAGGCCGCAACTGCTATCGCACCGAGTAGATCGGGCGCCAGGCGGGAGCCGACATAAATCGCGGTGGGACCGTCGGCGCCGCCGATGATTGCGATTGCGGCCGCGTCGGCCATGCTGAATTCGATGCCGGGTATCAGGTTCATGGCGATCGCGCCAAACAGGGTAAAGAAGATACCGAACTGGGCCGCGGCGCCGAGGATCATCAGGCTGGGCCGTGCCAGCAATGGGCCGAAATCGGTCATCGCGCCGACGCCCATAAAGATCAGCAGTGGAAACACGCCGGTTTCGATTCCGGCCTGGTAGAGAATGCCGAGCAGGCCGTCAGGGCCGGCAATGGCCGCAACCGGAATGTTGGCAAGAATGCCGCCGAAGCCGATCGGAATCAGTAACAGGGGCTCGAAGCCCTTGTGGATTGCGAGGAAGATGAGCAGGCCTCCCACCACGATCATTGCCACCTGGCCGAAGGTGAAATTGTACAACCCGGTCGACGCCCAGAGTTGCAATAGCCCCTGTTCCATCTGGCCTAGCCTATGGTCATCAGGGATTGATCGGCCTGGATCGCATCGCCTTTCTTGATCGCGATCGATTGTATTTTTCCGCTCGCGTTGGCGCGAATTTCGGTTTCCATTTTCATCGCTTCAACGATCATCACCGGGTCGCCGTCGCTAACCTGGTCGCCTACTGCAACCAGTACGTCGATAACGCTGCCGGCGAGTGGCGCCCTGATCTCGGTGCCACCAGTGCTGGGTGGTGTAGCCGCCGCTGGTGCAGCAACCGGGGTGACCTGGCTGATATCGGCATCCCCGGGGCCCACCACGACATCGTACTGGGTACCGTTGACGCTGACGCGGTAACTCTCCACCGTCGCTTCGCTGGCGGCCGGCGCTGCTGCCGCAATCTGCGTGATCGGAGTCTCGGCGGGCTCGGTTCCGGGCGCGGGCTCGAATGCATCGGGATTGCCCCGGTTCTTGAGGAAATTGATACCGACCTGCTGGAACAGGGCGTAAATCAGCACATCGTCAATTTCGTTTGCCGCGAGCTTGATGTTTTCTTCCTTGGCGATATCGCGTAACTCGGCGCTGAGCTTATCGATCTCTGGCTCGATCAGATCGGCGGGCCGACAGGTCACCGGATCCTTGCCATCGAGCACGCGTGCCTGCAGTTCCTTGTTAACCGGTGCTGCTGTGGCGCCATATTCCCCGCGCAGTACGCCCGCGGTTTCCTTGCTGATCGACTTGTAGCGTTCGCCACTGAGGACGTTGATGACCGATTGTGTCCCCACGATTTGCGATGTCGGGGTGACCAGTGGCACGTATCCCAGGTCCTTGCGCACTGTCGGGATTTCCTTTAAGACTTCGTCAAGCCTGTCAGTGGCGTTTTGATCGCGCAGTTGATTTTCGAGATTGCTTAACATGCCACCCGGAACCTGCGCCGTCAGAATTCGTGGATCGACACCCTTTAGTGCGCCTTCGAATTTCGCATACTTTTTACGGACTTCGCGGAAATAGAGCGAGATTTCTTCAAGCAATTCGAGATCCAGTCCGGTTGCACGCTCGCTTTCTTCCATTATCGCGACAAAGGTTTCGGTGGGTGAATGACAGTAGGTCAGGCTCATCGAAGAAATCGAGGTGTCGATCATATCGACGCCGGCGTCGATGGCTTTCATCAGCGTCGCGGTCGACAGGCCCGTGGTCGCGTGGCTGTGTACCGTTAACGGTACTTCACAGCTTTCCTTGATACGACTGACCATTTCTTCCGCGGTATAGGGTTTGAGCAGGCCCGCCATGTCCTTGATGCAGATCGAATGACAGCCCATGTCTTCTAGCTTCTTCGCCATCTCGACCCAGAGATCGACGTTGTGTACCGGGCTCAAGGTATACGAAAGCGCCCCCTGGGCGTGTTTACCGACCGCGATCGTTGCCTTGACCGCGGTTTCGAAGTTACGCATGTCGTTCATCGCATCGAAGATGCGGAAAACATCCATGCCGTTCTCGGCGCAGCGCTCGACAAACTTTTCGATCACGTCGTCGGCGTAGTGGCGATATCCGAGCGCGTTTTGTGCGCGCAATAACATTTGCATCGGGGTATTGGGCATCGCTGCCTTGAGCTGGCGCAGCCGTTCCCAGGGGTCTTCACCGAGGAAGCGAATACAGGAATCAAAAGTGGCGCCGCCCCAGGTTTCGAGCGACCAGAATCCAACCTGGTCGAGTTTCGCGGCGATTGGCAGCATGTCCTCGATGCGTACCCGCGTGGCCAGTAACGATTGCGAGGCATCGCGTAACACCAGGTCGGTAATCAACAATGGCTTTGACATATTCGGCTACCTGTTTTTTCTATATTGATGAAGTGCTGCGGATATCGCGACGATATGATTATTGTCGACACTAGTTTGAATCATCCCGGGTGGTGGTGTCACTTCCTCGGGGACAATTTTTGACACGATGGAAATAATCACGATCAGCAGCACCAGGATAATAAATACCGCGCCCATACCCAGGCCCAGTAGCTGCAAACTCTGCATTAAAAGTTGTTCAATTTCCATGGTTGCCCGATCGGTATGCGCAAAGACGGCGGATTATACTATATGGCGCCGTCATTTTAAGCGTTATAAATCAGCGGGTTGATCCTGGAACGACCGCCCGGTTTTATGATATCCCCACGGTTCACTTTGCCTGCGCTCGCAAACTCTTAACGCTCGCGGTTGGCGTGAGTATGTCCGGATCGAGCATCACTTCGATCAGGGCCGGCCTGTTGGCTGCCAGGCTGCGCGCGAAGGCCGCTTCAAACTCTTCGGTTTTTTCAACCCGCTCGCCATGCGCTCCGTAGGCTTCGGCCAGGGCGACAAAATCGGGATTAACCATGTCGGTGCCGATTACCCGTTGCGGATATTCGCGTTCCTGGTGCATGCGGATGGTCGCATAAATGCCGTTGTTAATGACGATGACGATGATATTAGCGCGGTACTGTATCGCGGTGGCGAGCTCCTGCCCGTTCATCATGAAATCTCCATCACCGCAAACGGCCACCGCGCAACGCTCTGGATAGCGAAGTTTGGCCGCAATCGCCGCTGGCAGGCCGTAACCCATGGTGCCACTGGTCGGTGCCAGCTGGGTACGATACTTACGGTAGCGAAAAAAACGATGCAGCCAGCCGGTGTTGAGACCGGCACCGTTACAGAGGATGCTGTCCTCATCGACCAGGTTTCTAACGCTGTGGAAGATATCTGACAACTGCACCGGGCCGTCGACACTGACGGAGCGGTTCCAGTCGAGATAAACCTGGTGCGCCTGCGCGACCTGTTGGCTCCATGCAGTGGCGTCTGCCGGCTTCAGCCTGGCCCCGGCGAGTGCCGAGACAAAGGTTTCGGCACTGGCGTTGATGGCCAGGTCAGGCTGGTAAATATGCCCGAGTTCTTCGGCCCCCGGATGGACATGAATCATGCACTGGCTGGGGCAGGGAATATCGATCAGCGTGAATCCGCCGGTGGTCATTTCCCCGAGCCTCGCGCCGATCACCAGCAGGCAGTCGGATGTCTGGATGTATTGGGTCAGGTCGGGATTGACGCCGAGCCCGAGGTCGCCGATGTAATTCGGATGCTCATTATCGAAGTAATCCTGGCAGCGAAACGAATTGACCACGGGAATCTGGTTGGCCGCAGCAAAATCCTGCAACTTGAGGCGCGTGTCCTCGTTCCAGCCGCTGCCGCCGACAATGATCAACGGGCGTTTGGCAGTTTCCAGCAGGCTGACGGTTTGCGCGATGTCGGCTGATGCGGGACTGGTTTTGACTATCTGCCAGGGCTTCGCATCCCTGGCGTCGGTCTGATCGGTCAGCATATCCTCGGGCAACGCGAGCACTACCGGGCCGGGCCGCCCACTGGTGGCCACACTGAAAGCCCGGTTTAAATACTCGGGGATGCGATCGGCATCGTCGATTTGCGCCACCCACTTGGCCACTTCGGAAAACATGCGACGATAATCTATTTCCTGGAAAGCCTCGCGCTCGAGATCCTTGCGTGCAATCTGTCCGACCAACAGGATCATCGGGGTAGAATCCTGCATCGCGATATGCAGCCCGCCACTGGCATTGGTAGCGCCGGGGCCGCGCGTTACGAAGCAGACCCCGGGCCTGCCCGTCAGCTTACCCTCAGCCTCGGCCATATAAGCTGCGCCACCCTCGTTGCGGCATACGATCAGTGAAATTTCGCTACGATCAAAAAGCGCATCCAGTGCGGCGAGATAACTTTCGCCGGGGATACAAAAGATACGTTCAACAGCGTTGATTTTGAGCGCGTCGATTAAGACCTCGGCGCCACTACGTGACTTGTCTGGTGTTTTCAAGTAACTAGTTGCAAATTAATGGTGAATCGGTTTTTCCCCGATTAACATCGTCAGACATGACAAGTTCGACGTTGCGGTTCGGAGTATTTGTATCTTCGCCACGATCCGGATAAAAAGCAATGCCTTGATAGATCCAAACCCGGTTGATTTTTCGTCGGCCCTGAATTCACCGACCCGTAAAAAATGGATAGGAGAAAGCCGCGGATAAACTTAGAATCCCCTGCATGAAGTCGACACATGCAAAAGGTTTGCTGATAACCGCCTGCGGGGTACTGGTAATTTCCCCGGATGGGCTGTTGACGCGACTGATCGCAACGGATCACTGGACGATGATTTTCTGGCGCGCACTGTTTTTATCTTTTGGCATGTGGTTGGTGGTCAACCTTGTCTATCCCAACCGTGCATGGCAACAGTATAAAACGGTATGGGGCCCGGGTTTGCTGATGGTCGGGGCCTATTCGCTGGGTACGATATCCTTTATTTTTGCGATCACGCATACCAGCGTTGCCAATACCCTGATTATCCTCAGCACCACGCCGTTGTTCGCTGCGATTATCGGTCGCTTGCTGTTGCATGAAAAAATTCTACCCAGAACCATGGTCGCAATTCTGCTGGTTTGCATCGGCATAACGGTCATGGCATCCGGTAGTGTCGATCAGCAGGGGGGTTTACTGGGGGACCTGGCCGCGATACTGGGTTCGTTTTTCCTCGCCTGCGGCTTTAGTTTCGTGCGTCGTTTCCCCGGGGTTTCTGCTTTTTCAGCGATATCCTGCAGTGGCTTGTTAACGGCAGTGATGATTTTGCCGTTGGCCTCGCCGTTTGCGGTGTCGCAGGCAGACATGGGTTACCTGCTGGTCATGGGTTTATACATGCTGCCGATCGGGACCGCGCTGATGTTTCTCGGCCCGCGCTATATCCCGGCACCTGAAGTTGGCCTGTTATTGCTACTGGAATCGATCCTGGGGCCGCTCTGGGTCTGGTTGGCACTGGGTGAAGAGCCCGGGATCAGCACGCTGACGGGTGGGGCAATCGTGATATCGACACTCGCCGTCAATACCATCTGGGCGCTCAAGTATCCACGCCTTGAACCCGCCGCGGTTTAAAAGCTCACAGGTTTGAATTCGGTTTGCGTTTTTCTTTAGCGATGCTTCGAGCGGCGGTTGAATTTTAGTGCTCCGCGTGCACGCAGCTCGAGCGAACGCAGGCTGTAGAAAATAAATCGATTCAGTGGAGTTTCGAGGTCCATCTCGTAGGCAAGGCGCACTACCGCGCCATTCTGGGCGTCGAGCTCCGACGGCCGGCCTGCGACCAGGTCGCGTTGCATCGAGGTTGTCGAGTGGGGAGGGATATCTCCCAGCGTGGTCAGGGTCTTGCTGACGCTTTCCGCTGGCAGGTCGATTCCCCTGGCAAGCCCGAGTTGAAAAACTTCTTCGGTTGCCTCGGTTAGCAGGTCACGCATTTCCGGCTGATCCAGCAAAACCCCGATTGGAGCACGAGACACGGCCCCGAGCCCGCTCCAGGGAGTGATCAACATGAATTTTTGCCACATTGCGACCTTGATATCATCGGGAATGCTCGACTTGACGCCATTGCAATGATTCAAGATTTCGGACAGGGTATTGACGCGAGGGTCGGCGTGATTGTCGAGATGACCGAAACGAATCAGGGGATTGCCACCGTTATGCTTGACGTGGCCGGGGTTTGCCTGAAAGGCGACGATTGCACAAAGCCCTCCCAGCACGTTATCCGCGTCGAGTATGCCGGCAAGTTGATCCGGGGCTTCGATACCGTTTTGCAGCGGGACGATCAGCGTGTCTGGGCCCACCATGGGTTTCATCGCCCTGGCGGCTGACGTAACCTGCCAGGACTTAACGCAACACAGCACGTAATCGACGATACCGACTTCGGAGGGGTTATTGGTAACATTTACCTTTGCGATACTGAAATCACCGGCGATACTGCCGACTTTGAGGCCATTTGAGCGCAGCGCCGAAAGATTCTCGTTGCGCGCTATAAAGGTGACATCCTGGCCAATCTGGGCCAGTCGTCCTCCGAAATAAGCACCCACACCGCCGCTACCATAGACCGCTATTCGCATTCTGTCTCCATGGAAAAGATCAGGATTGACTTTACATTATGGCGCAGTGT
Source organism: Gammaproteobacteria bacterium (assembly GCA_029862125.1). Lineage (GTDB taxonomy): Bacteria > Pseudomonadota > Gammaproteobacteria. The sequence continues at coordinate 7,844 of JAOTXY010000093.1, forward strand.
CATTGTTTTGTAGGAAAAATTCCTGAACGGGCGTCACGCAACCGGCAGATTCAACCAAAAAAAGTAGGTTACTTCACTTTAAAAGATTGCCGATGCCGGGAGGAAACGCTTAGAATCTATAATGATAATAATTTCCATAATGTGGAAATTATCGAATATTTATAAAATATTCAGTCAGTACAATAACTTAAGCAATATTTATAATGGGTAATACCCATTTTGGAATATATTTTTAAAACAAAAATGTCGTTTTTGGAACTGTTCTGTGAATTCCGGGCTGTTAAATTACGCTTCATGAATAATCAGGTTACCAATTTTGCGCGCAAACGCGGCAGACCGCCCGGACCGAACAGTCGTGCCGGCGACGGTAAGAACCAGTCGTTGATGCGCGCGCTGACTTTGCTTGAGCGCCTATCCGAGACACCGACCGGTTTGAACCTGACCGATCTTTCCTACCAGTTAGGCATGCCCGCCGCGACCGTGCATCGTTTGCTCAATACCTTCGAGGAGCTCGATTTTGTCGAGCAGGACAGCGAGCAGGGATTGTGGTTCGTGGGCATTAAAGCGTTCACCGTCGGCAACGCGTTTTTAAGCCGGCGTGATTTCGTCGCCAGCGCAAGGCCACATATGCACGCACTGGTGGAGCAATGCGGAGAAACGGTAAACCTTGGCGTGATCGATGATGGCGAGGTAGTTTTTGTCAGCCAGGTTGAATCGCGGGAGGTGATGCGCATGATCGTGAGATTGGGTAGTCGTTCACCCATTCACGCTTCGGGGGTCGGTAAGGCGCTGTTGGCAAGCATGACGGAACAGCAGGTTGCAAACATATTACAACGTCGCGGCCTTGAGCGTTATACCGACCAGACCATCGATAACCCCTCCCAGTTACGCGAAGAGCTCGAACAGGTCAGACAGCTCGGATATGCGCTCGATGACGAAGAACATGCGGTCGGCCTGCGTTGCGTGGCTTCAGCAATCTTTGATGAAAACGGGCAGGCGTTGGCGGCGATTTCACTTTCAGGGCCGAAGGCCCGGATAGTGGATAACCGTTTGAGCGAACTCGGCAATGCGGTTCGTCAGACAGCCGATGAAATTACCCAGGCACTGGGCGGTCACAGGCCGACCTGAGCTGGAACTAACGTGCCGCGTGAGCGCGGTGTAACGATTTTAAATTACGAGAGACAAGAAAATGTCAGCACAACCAGAGTTTAACCAGAAATCAGCAGAGGGCATTGAAATGTTCCCACAACTTGAAATTCCGCATACGCTGGCCGCAGGACCGGGACCGGGCAACACGGACCCACGCGTACTCGCAAGATTTGCCGCCGCCGGCGTTGCCGATCATATGCAGGCCGACGTCGTGCGTGGCATGAAAGAAGCCAAGGCCATGCTACGTGAAGTATTCGGCACCACGAATGCCTACACCTTTGGTGTTTGCGGTACCGGTTGGGACGGGCTGGATTGCGCGTTCTCGCCAATTCTTCCCGGCGATACCGTGGTCGCTTTCGTCAACGGAACATTCAGCGGTATCGACGATTTCAATATCCGACTGAAGGCCTCGACCCCGGAAGACCTGGCGGCGGATCCATTGAATCCAAAACCCGCTAACGTTGTAACCGTGAATGTACCCCACGGCGAATCGGTCACCGGCGACATCGTCGAGGCTGCACTTGCCGAGCACAAACCGATGTGGGCATTCATGGCACACTATGAAACCGGCAGTGGCCGCGTTAACGATATCGAGGGATTTAATAATGCCTGTGCCAAACACGATGCCATGGGCATTGTCGATGCGGTTTCCAGTCTCGGGATTGGTTATTTCAATATCGATGACTACCAGGCAGTAACCACCTGGGCCTCCTGTCCGCAAAAAGGGATTCTCGGATTACCCCTAACCTATGCCCCGGTCAGTTTTAACGACAGGGTTATCGATCTGCTCAAGCAGCGCGGTTGCTATAGCTACGTGCATCACCCGATCCTGGAAGCGCGTCACTGGTGTATCGCCGATGGCCAGGATGTCGAAACCGCAGCCTACCACCGCACACATTCGGGTTACGCGGTTGCCTCTTTCCACGAAGCGCTGCGCCTGTTACTACTGCACGGTCGCGAAAAGAAGGCTGCCGATTACGTCTTTTACGAAAAAGGCTTGAGCAACGCAATCGAAGCTATGGGCTGCAAGGTAACTTCGAATATGCCGAGCCTGGTGGTTTTCGATCTTCCTGCAGCGTTCGAAGGTAAGGAAAAAGAACTGGTTACCGGCTGTCGCTCGGCCGGCTTCGCGATCTGGAACACGCTCTCCGAGCCGGCGCAGATTCGTATTGGAATCCTCAACCAGCTTACGCATGAAACCATAACCGATATCGTCGGTCGCTTTGCCGATGCGATGATTGAAATGGGAGCCGGGGTGGATAAGGGCCAGGTACTGGACGATTTGAACAGCTATCTTGCCAGTCGTTAAAATTGGCGAACAACCTGGAAACGCCGGCAAAAGCCGGCGTTTTTTTTGCCTGTCCGATTACTTGCAGCCCGGGCAGTGCTTGAGATCGACATTACCCCCGGTAATGACGACTCCGACGCGTTGTCCCTGAAATAGCTGCTTGTTGTTGAGCATGACTGCCAGCGGCACCGCGGACGAGGGTTCGATTATGATCTTCATGCGCTCCCAGGTCAGGTACATGGCGTCGAGAATTTCGTCCTCGCTGGCGAGCAGTACATCGCTAACAAAGCGGGAAACAAAATGCCAGGTGCGCGGACGCAAGTTGGTTTTCAAACCATCGGCAACCGATTGCTGCGCATCTCGGGTAACGATTTCCCCGGCCTGAAAGGAGCGGTGGGCGTCATCGGCCTGGGCAGGCTCGGCCGCATATATCTTTGTCTGCGGTGATAACGTCGATAATGCCAGGCAGGTTCCGGAGATCAACCCACCACCACCAATCGGGGCGACCACGGCATCGAGGTCGCCGATGTCCTGGTGCAGTTCCAGCACGCAGGTTGCCTGCCCGGCGATAACGCGCGGGTCATCATAAGGATGAACGACGTTGGCCCCCGATTGCGCAACCTCCTTTTCCAGGGTTGCCTCGCGCGCGGCCTGCGTGGGTTCGCATTCGATTATGTTGCCACCGTAACCGCGCACCGCGGCTTTCTTGGTTGCGGGCGCATTGTGGGGCATCACCACGGTTGCATCGATACCGCGCAGCGCGGCGGCAAAGCTGAGCGCTCCCGCGTGATTACCCGACGAGTGCGTGGCAACTCCGTTCGCGGCATCGGCGTCGCTCAGGCCAAACACCGCGTTACTCGCACCGCGGGCTTTAAAGGCGCCGACTTTTTGCAGGTTTTCACATTTGAAAAAGATCTCGGCGCCGGTTAACTGGTTGAGGTAACTCGAAGTCAGTATCGGGGTGCGATGAATGTAGGGCGTGATGCGCTCATGCGCTGCAACTACGTCGTCGAATGTCGGGATATCCATGTGCTGGCGGCCTCGCCGGTTGGTGAACGCAGAAGGCCTTATAATGCCACAGAATCTAAACTATCTTGATATTGGAAACACGAATTTGAAAACGGTTGCCGCTTTGCATTGAAACATTCAGCTTGAGATTCATGAAGTCTGCATAAGATTTAACCAGCGAGAACCGGGCCAAGGGCCCATCGTTGTCGTCGATGTTATTACCATTATAGAAGTCCTTGAACATGGTCTTCAGTTCGTCACTGGTAAGCGACTTCGACATCGGGTTTTCGATTTCAAGCGCACAGTATTCAGCCCCGATTTGAACCTCGATCCTGATTTCCGATCCCATCGGGCTTTGCGAGATCGCGTTCGTAACCAGGTTCGCGAGTAAATGCTCCATCCACTTGGCATCCACCAACAGGGTCGGCAGCTTTTGCGCGGGTAACTGCAGCATGATTTCTTTTTGTTCCGCATCTTGCCCAAGCTTTGAGCATACCCTGTTAAGCAGCTTGGAGAATTTAATTTCGCTAATCACCAACTCGAATTCACCCTGATCACATTGGCATTGTTGCAGCAGGTTCTGGATCAATCGATTCAGGTGGGTGTTGGAGTCGATACTCTCCTCGTGCTCGTGCTCGTCCACGGACAATTTTGGATTGATCCTGCGTTTTACCAGAGACTGGATTCGTGCGTGCAAATCATCGCAGGAAAACGGTTTGACCAGGTAGTCATCGGCGCCCTGTATCAGGGCAGTTACCCGGTCATGGATTTGATCACGCGACGAAAGTATCAGTATCTCAACCTCGCGATCCAGTTCTCGTATTTCATGCAGCACCAGCAGGCTGGATTCCTTCGGTAACATCAAGTCGAGAATAATGACGTCATAGTCGCGACTCGATGCATAGGTGATCGCCTGGGTGCCATCGGCTACCACATCGACCGCGTAACCGAATCCCTGCAATCCGGAGCTCATCGAATTTTGTAACCTGGCTGAATCTTCTACCACGAGTACTTTCATGGTTTTGTTGTAGCGGACGAATCTGAAGATTGGCTTAAGATAGCTAACTAAATTCAGGCTAAATCGACCTTAAACCCGGGATATAGCTAATCTTTTCCCGTCAGAAATAATAGGCCCGGAGTTTTACGAATTCAGCTTTTAGCAGTCGGGTAGCTTCGCATCACGCTGATCCCGGCAAACAGTTGCAGCATTTCGGGATTATCGATGAACGATATATTGTATGGATGCTCGCAGATGATCTTGTCGTAATGATTGCTTGCAGGCATGGTTTCGACCAGCTTTGCGATCTTGCCCCAGAGCAGCAGCGTGACGCGGCGCGATGAATTATTGGCGATCAGGGCAAGCAGGCGCTCGAGAAACTGTAGCCAGTATCGTGCTTCATGTGCGGGTTTGCGCTCGGAATGCAGCACCGGGGTCGCGTTCAGCATTAAAAATCCGGCGTTTTCGAGATTCTGGAACAGTTCGGGCAGGGTCTGGATCAGGCCATGCTTGTCGAGCCTTGCGATCG
>JAOTXY010000024.1 GCA_029862125.1 Gammaproteobacteria bacterium
GAATCCAAACTGGATACATCGCCGAAAGTTTGTATCTGAAGTCCCTCGACAACTGTAGTGAAATCGTTCTTAAGTATTTGCTGACGGTAACTACAACTTGCTAAAACAATCGATACGAGTATCCAAAAGATGCGCGGCTTGTTATTCGGCATGTTTTCTAACAGCAGGATTAAAAGGTAATTGACCTGATAATATATTATCTGATGCCAGGCGTCCGCTTATGGCCGTTCTCAGAAGCCCTGGAATGGTTAGCGAGTGTCTGTTATTGGGAAATACGACGCTCAAACTCGACGAATCAGCGGCGATAAGCGACTCATTACAGACCCCGGGACCATCAATCTGCGCTAATTGGGATCTGCGGTGAACCGGAATCTGTAGCGAAGCAGATACTGTGAATTTTCCAATTGTTACTCCTATCACGCATAAGCACTTCAAGTGCCTTCCCTGACTCTGGCAAAATTGTCCCGTCAGTTTGGCGATACTCGCATTGATAATTGCATGTCATAACCACGATCTCACCATCATATTCAATCACGTTACTATCGTCGCGTAGACTGGCAATCCCAAAATCAATCCATGATTGGAAAAGATCTGTGAGAGCTGTTTGGCCTCTCGTAATTTCCATATCCGGAGTAATGCAGGTGCCATCCTCAGTAAAACATGAGGCTGCTTCAGCAGCATCTCCCTTAACCAACGCGGCATTCACCATCAGATTTACATCAATTAGTTGCTGTTTAAGAGCCATGATTTTCCGCTTTTTTGGTCAAATTCTAATTAGTCGTTTGTTACTCCTGTAACAACCGAACCAACTTTCGAACCCCAATCCCCTTTAGATCGGCTTCTCCCCAATCTGTAAATACATAATCTCCGCCTTCTACAATACCTTGGGTCACAGTTGTGGTAAGCACTTCTCCTTGATCCGCCTGGTCAGCGACACGTGAAGCGATATTGACAGCCGTACCGTGAATATCCTCGCCTGACCACTGAATTTCACCAGTATGTAATCCTGCCCGAATTGGATACCCCAGCTCACTAGCATCTTGAACCAGTAGCCTAGCTGCACGTAACCCGTCACCAGGCACTTCGAATGCAGCTTTGATACCGTCGCCTGTGAAGCGAATCATCTTACCCCGGCATTGCTCAACGATGGTGGTTGAATTCTCCTCGAAAGCACTGATTATTTCTGTCCAGACGCGATCCCCCAACTTGCTTTGATGTTCTGTGGAACCAACGATGTCAGTAAACAAGATGGTGGAGATAACTCGCTCCGTAGACTCCTCTAAATGGCTCGGAGGTAAGGCTTCCATGAAATTCTCAATACCTTGATGTACATGGGGCAATGCGCCCTCATCAAACATGGGCATGTGGCAGTTCGAATCCAGTTCGAGATACTTTGCTCCTGGAATGTGTTCAGCGAAGTATCTTCCGTGCTGAACCGGATACAATAGGTCATCTTTTCCGTGTATGACCAGAGTCGGTTGTGTGATATGACGCAACATCGGTCGTAGGTCGAAACCCATCAGGCAACACCATATAAATCGATGTGAAGCGGGTGACGCCGTCGCCTGCATGTACTCAACTGCCAGGTCAATGTCCTCCTGACTTGAACCCGGTGCAATGCGTTCCGAGAAATCCCAGCACCACTGCGCAAAATCGGAATCAAGCGCCCCCAATGAGCGCTCCCAATCAAATAGCGTATTGCTATCTGAAAGACTGAGATAGGGGTCAGTAGCATCACAGCATACGCCTTCAATTAGAATTAACGCCCTGACCTTCTCGGGATAGGCTAACGCGTAAAGAACGGCAAGAGGTGCGCCCTGTGAAAGACCGCACAAAGTGATAATCTCGCTGCCCGAAGCCTTGCGGATAGCCTCCACATCCACCACCTGCTGGTCAAGATTTAGTGGACGCGCACTTCGGTCGGATACCCCGGTTGCTCGTTTGTCAAAATTGATTACACGACCAAATCGACCTAGAAATTGTTCCCAAGCCACGCTGTCGGGATAATATCTTTCAATGGCCAAATTTGAGAAAGCACCCGGCACATAGACGATAGACTCGTCACCTTCCCCAGTTATAGTGTAACCAAGGGATACGCCATCGGATTGGGTGTAATGTATAGCCACTACTTTGGCCTTTTTCGATTGTTGGGCTTTATATTAAGCCAGAACGTTCAAATAGTTAAATGTGCGTCCGCTTCTGGCCGAAGATTGCCTCCCATCTATACTTTACGAGCGTCTCCTTTGGAGAAGTCAGAATATCAACGCGGGCACTTTGTCCGACTGCATGCGTTTGTTATGTGTGTTATCTCCATTCGATGACCTTCAACAAGATATCCGACTTACTACCCTCGTATAAAGATTTTCAAGTACAAATTTATATACTGGTTTGGGTCAATTTTGCAGGCCCTGCCGCTAGGCGCTATTGAGGTAAATCTATTAACCCAGCCGCCCGAAAATACAAACATTTTATGCTCACCTAGAATTTTTTGGGATTCCTTTTCAATTATTTGAACCGTTCGCATTTTTATTCTTGGTGATTCGAGGTAATTCTTATTCGCAGCCACCTCCTCATATCTATACTTCAGTAGATCCTGATTTAGTGTTCCGTAGTTTCTGTGTCCAATTGGATATATAAACTTTGGACTTCCATCTTCATGCCAATACTTTGAACCTAATTCGACGGTTTCATAGATATGAGTACCACCTTCAGACTCGCACAAATTATCGAGACGCAGATTGCCCACTAGACTGTCGGCAATCAGGATTAAAATAAAGACAATTACTGAAAGCGATCGAACGATAATCTTTACAATTTTCGAATGAAAGGGAAGTGCTACATATTTAGTAATGTACGCTGCCAACAGAACATAAAGTATGAAGGCAGCGATATAGAATACTTCAAGGAACATCTAGCGTTTCACGACAAGTTTTAGAATTCTTTGGTATTGAAAAACACATAACAGCCAATTTAGAAGGCGAAAGGCCTTCTAAAATATATTAGTGGGCGCACCTTTCTAACGGGATAATTCATATTAAGCTGGAAATAGAATTACTCAATTCCCTAAGTATAGCTAGCCTTTTATCCCAGTGTCCGCTTCTGGCCGAAGATTGCCTCCCACCAAGGTTTTATGAGCGTCTCCTTTGGAGAAAACAGACCCTTAATCTCGATATATCAGCAGCGACAAGCGACCTCTTTTTTCCCTTTTTCATGCTATAAAACGTTAGGCTTCGAGACACTGGCATAAACGAATTATTGCCTAACATCTTGTGGTAGGTATATTCTTGGGAACCACAGAATGGTATTGGGACAGGGCTTAAATGAGTAATAGATTGAGCAAGGATTTCGGACTCATAGACGGTCAAACCTATATCATTGGCAGAGAAGGTGGTGTTTATATGGAAGGCCATATCTATATAAATTCCCCCTCTGTCAGCAGACGGCATGCCGCGATGAAAATTAAAAATGGAAGAATTTACCTTCGCGACCTAGATTCAACCAATGGCACCTATTTGATAGAAAATGATAGCCTGGTGCCCTTCAAAAAAGGATATGTGAGTCCATCTCAGCCAATAGTGATAGGTGAAGTAGAGTGCACGATTAATAGCTTGCTAGCGATTGCCAGGGAGCATTCTGATTCAAAAAATACCACTTCTGATTTTGAAGAGACGAAACTAATGCCCCCAATCAATAAGACATGAAAAAGACAATTTTAATGCACTATTTTCTAATCCTTAGTTTTCAATAGATCGCAGTGGATTGCCTCTTGTGGAGGTCATGTTTCTTTGCGCAATCGATTTAAATAACTAACTGGGTGAACAGAATATAAAAGGACTATTTATATAGTTAATACGAACGTCCGTTTCTGGCCGTTCTCTGACCCACAAGATGCCCATTTCAGAGTCTGCTTTGGAGAAAACAAACCCTCGAATCTTGAGTTATCAATTGTCGTTGGCACTATCGTTTATAATTAGCTCCTAGCAATAGAATCTAGAAATAAATCATGCAATCTGTAGACGGTTTAAGTGAAGGGGCGAAAATAGCCTACCAAGCCTTTCTCGATATGAGTAATAGTAAGACGGCACATTTTAACCGCTTGAAAGCGACTAAAACTAAATACGAATCTGGTGGCGCACCCAGTATTACAGAAAGTCTGGAGTTGGAAAAATTGCTTGCCAATCATGATAAAAACGTACTGGCATTTAAAACGGCAATGGCTGCTGTAACAGACAGTGATGAAAAGAAATCTTTGGTTGAACTAATGTCTTAAATATTGCTGAGTGTCCACTTCTGGCCGAAGATTGCCTCCCACCAGAACTTTACGAGCGTCTCCTTTGGAGAAAACATGCCCTCAATGCCTAGGATACAGAGGCGAAGTTCGACCCATAATCGATATTTAATATTGAGTTTTTCGGGATTGCTTCGTGCCCGGAGCCTTCATTTATTCTCTTACGAGACCTCCAGTTTGAATCCAGGCTGGGCAGTTATACAATGATATCCGTTAAAAAGATCTAACCTTCTCATCCGAATATGAAGGAGAGGTGTCCGGTTGCGGTTCACCTGTATGAATATGAACTGGCGTCATGGTTCTCGAAAGATTCTGGTCTCATTCGCACTCATGTGCATATGCACTGTCTCGCTGCTTTATGCCGCAGAGTCTGAAGAGTCCACGTCCTCTCAAGAGGCTAAGTTGCTCTGGAAGAAGGGTTACTACTTGCACACTATTGGCAAGTACGAGAAAGCAATTAAATTATTCAGCCAGTCCATCGATTTGTACCCGACTGCCGAAGCCTACACGTTTCGCGGTTGGTCATTCAGCGAGCTCGGCCGCATCGAGGAGGCAATCGCCGAATGCAAGTTGGCCATTGAGCTTGACCCTGAATACGGAAACCCCTACAACGACATTGGTGTATACCTCATAGACCTCGGTCGACCTGAAGAGGCAATTTCCTGGTTGAAGAAGGCCATCGAGGCAAAACGCTATTGTTGTTACCAGTACCCGCACTTCAACCTGGGGCGCGTCCTACTCATGCAAGGGCGTGTGTCGGAAGCCAAGCAGTCCCTTGCGCGTTCGCTCAGGTACGATCCCGATTACTTACCCGCGCGAATGTTACTCGAATTTATACGAGATAAGGGGCTCGAACCGATTTAAAGTCAAAAAGGTTTCAAGATTTGCACGGTTGATCGAGCGTCCGCTTTGGAGAATTCGTGTTGGTCGTTCGATTTCACCCCTGGCACCATTCTCCCTGTAAAAAATGGCTTGGCCGTACCTGTTTCACTCGGGCTTTGGCGAGCTGCAATTTGAGTTAATTAATCGTACATCACTACTCGAGATGATTTGAGGTGCTCAAAAAAATTAAAGTTCCAGGTTCAAAAATACGAGTTCTTTACTACCGATTCTTTTCCACTGTTTCTGTGAATCCAGCAAGCCTATCCTGGGAATTGAGTATACTGTCCCCTGAATTGCACTGAGAGCAAAAAATGAACGAAAGCGACTACACCCCGCCAAAAGTCTGGGCCTGGGACGAGGAATCCGGTGGCAAGTGGGCCGGCGTCAACCGCCCGATCGCAGGCCCCACCCATGAAAAAGTGCTGCCGGTGGGCGACGCACCCTTGCAGCTTTACTCGCTGGGCACGCCAAACGGCGTCAAGATCGCGGTGATGCTGGAGGAACTGCTGGCGATGGGCAAGACTGATGCCGCCTACGACCTGCACATCATCAATATCGGCAAGGGCGAGCAATTCGGTTCCGATTTCGTCAAGCTCAACCCGAACTCAAAAATACCGGTATTGCTCGACCGGTCCAAATCACCCGCGCAATCCGTGTTCGAATCCTGCGCGATTCTGTTCTATCTGGCGGAAAAGTACGATGCCCTGCTGCCCGGGGACGTGACAAACCGCACGGAATGCATTTCCTGGCTGTTCTGGCAGGAGAGCAGTGCGTCTTTCCTCGGCGGCGGCTTCGGCCATTTCTACCGCTACGCACCTTACCCGATGAAATATCCGATCAACCGCTACGCCATGGAAACCAAGCGACAACTGGACGTGCTGGACCGTCACCTGGCAGAACTTGAATACATGTGTGCCAGCGGCTATTCGATTGCCGACATCGCGATCTGGTCCTGGTACGGTCGCTTGGCAACGGGCGAGGTCTACGACGCCGAAGAGTTTCTGGACACGGCCTCTTACACGCATGTGCTGCGCTGGGCAAAGGCAATCCAGCAAAGGGAAGGAGTGCAAAAAGGGTTGGCGGCTACTCTTTGATTCATGGCGGTTTTGCATGGACATGCTGCAGGACATCGGTGTCAACCACGTTGCGCTGAACCTGCGCTTTAACCGGGTGGATATCGAGACAACGTTGAAACATCTGGCCGACGAGATGCTGCCAGATTTTACCGAGTGAGAGAGACAAGAAGATGAAAAAAATTATCCTGATTACCGCTTCTACGAACGGCTTTTTTTACCGTGGCTAATCGATTTTACGCGTGGTGAAAGATTGACTTCATCGATGACGATATCGTGACTGGATTGAATTATCTGCCAGACAACATCGGCTACATCCGCCACTTCGATCGCGTTCATCGATTCGGGTCCTGGTTCGAATGAAAGATCGTCAAAAAAGGGGCTGCGTACCATGCCCGGGTTCACCAGGCTAACCTGGATGCCATCGCTACCACAGTCTTCGCGCAGCGACTGGCAAAAGCCGCGCAGCCCGTACTTGGCGGCACTGTAGAGTGCCCCTTTTTTGCCTGCCCGAAGCGCCGATTCGGAACCAATGAAAATAAGACGACCTTCGCCCTGGCGCCGAAATACCGGTACCAGGCTGCGGCATATCACCATTGCACTGGTCAGGTTTACTCGGATAGAGGCTTCGATCTGGGCGATAGAAAATTGCTCGATAGATCCGAAATGACCCTGTCCGGCGGCATGAACAAAACAATTAACTTTGCGGGATTCCAATAATTCACCGATCTTCGACTCGAGGCCTTCGAGATCGCCGAGATCATGCGCCACGGCGCTGAAATTGTCATGTTCGAGCTTTGCCACATGACCACGCCGACTAAGACCAATGACCTGGTAACCCTGGCCTAGCAGCAGCTGCGAAGTCGCGAGCCCGATGCCGGAGCTGGCACCGGTTATCAATACGGTGCCGGGTTCAGCCATGCCACTGGCAGGGGTGATAGCTTTGATGAGGGATATGCTTCATTAACTGGGCTTCGCAGTATTCGATCATTTCCCGCTCGCGCTCTAGCGGGTAGCTGATAATACCATTGTCGAGATCCATTTTTTGTGCAAACAGGGGTTCTTCGGGATAAAGTCGTGCAACCTTGCGAAAGTGATCGCGGGTCAAACGGAAGCCGCCGAGGCTTACCGAGTGTAGTTTTTGTGGATCGACCGTGGTGAAAATCTCGTCAAGCAGGTTGACGAATGCTGCCTGGTAGTCCTGGTGATATACAACCGGGTCGAATCGCAGCCCGACGCTCCAACCTGCGTCAATCAGGCGCCGCATGGCGTCGACACGTTTTGCTATCGAAGGCACTCCGTGTTCGAGTTTTGCGTGGCTGACGGGGTCGGTAAAACTAAACGCGGTCACAATGCGTTCACAGGGTTGCAGCTTCAGCATCGATCGTACCTGGGTGCTTTTGGTACGCAGTTCCATCCAGGCGTTATCGATTGACGCAACCAGCGGAATGAAATAATCGGTAAATTCCGTCATCGGCTCGTTCGCCAGGCTGTCGCAGTCGTATCCGGAGTAAAACCAGACTGCTTCACTACGATGTTTCGCGGCGACCTGCACAATCCGCTCGCCGAAGTCTTCGTAATTGATAAACAGAATCTGATTTGCGGACTGGTACATCCCCTGCAGGAAACAGTAGCGGCAATCGTAGATACAGTTCAGCATGTGCGAAAAATAATAATTGTGACTACCGCCTAGACCGTAGCCTTCCGGTGCCGCCAGCACGTGGCCATCATTTTTGCGTGCAATAATGATGGCCGGATTTTTCTTTTGTAAGCGGAAGTTTTGCGCTCGCGGATTAAATACTTCGCCGTAGTGTTCGATTTCAACCAAGGGTAAATTACACAGTCGTTCGAGCAGTTTCCGCGCCCTGGGATGGTCACGAATTTCGGTTTCGATATAGACGCAGCTGACCATGTTTTACAGACCTTCGCTGTCCTGGTAGCTAAGCAGTTCCAGGGTACTGATGATAGTCGCGGCGGAGGAGCAACCCCTGAGTTTCTGTAGAACTGTTTCGGCACTGTTGTCCCGGTTCATGAGGTAGCGCCACAAGACGCGTAGTCGATTCTTCTGGGTCTGGCTGAAATGGGCCAGTGCAATCAGCTGCTGCCAGGATTCGGGGTTCACGGCAAGCCCGGCAATCTGTTTGTTGAGCGCGATCAGGGCGTTTGCCTGCTGGCCGATTGTGTCGATATTCTGGTGGATTAAATCACTGACCCGCTGGCGGTTTTTTCCGGTCTGGTGCGCGCGATTATCACTGACAATTTTTATACATTGCGTCAATTCGGCGCTGCTGAAGCGTAGCGCGCTGTAGATGAAACCACTGGCCTCCATATCGTACAAGGTGTCTTCACGGTAGTCTTCGCTGGATTGACTTAAGGTAAGGCATGCACTGCCGGGCAACAACGAGCCGGCGCAGGGGACCGGGTAGTAGCGTTGACCGCTGTCGGCATCGATAACCTGGTTAAGTGAAAACGCCGCACCGATTTCATGCTGGCCGCTGCCGGCGACACCCAGGTTCATCCAGGCGATCGAGGCCTCGTGATCATATCGAGCGGCAAGCCAGGCGCAGGCCGCGGCACTTGCAATCTTGCCGACACCGCTGATGATGCAAAGCATGTCATCACCGCGGTAGAGATCGAATGCATTGTCATCATGCGATTTTTTCAAGCGGTAATAATCGATTACAGGCTTGGCTTCACAGTGTAATGCAGATACCCAGATTAACATTGTGCCAACTGCTCTCCATGTCGATACCAGTTGTCGCGCAGGGGAATAAATTCATCGAGCAGCGCCTGGTTATGATGTTTGACGGCGCCATTAATCAATATATCGAGTTTGTTCAGCAGGGTCGCCTCGGCGGCACGATAATATTCTGGTTGCAGGGTTGCCGTTGTTAACAGTCGATGCAGCGCGTGGATACGAAAACGATCCATAGCCGGATATTGCTGCGAGAGTTGATCGTCGTGCCCCCCGTACTTGGTGATTAACGCCTTGTCGATGTAGTGCACCGGGAATTGATGACACAATCGCAGCCACAAATCATAGTCTTCGCAGGCGGGCAATTTTTCGTCAAACATGCCGAGTGATTCCAGCGTTGATTTACTGATTACCGAGGCCGATGGTGATATGGCACATAGCGGCAGGCAGCTTTCAAATATCCAGCCACCGTTCTTGCGGTGCTTGTGTTTCGGATTGACGCGAACCCCGCGACGGACCCAGATTTCATCCGAGTGATAAAGCACGAATCCGGGGTGTTGCTGCCGGGCGTCACGGATCAGTTCGATTTTTCGCGGCATCCAGCTATCGTCCGAGTCCAGCAGGGCAATCCATTCGAAACGGGCTGATGCGATGCCGCGGTTACGTGCCGCGCTGACGCCGAGATTTGGCTGGCATAGAACTTTAACCTCGGGATATTGTCGTTTGACCATGTCGCTGCTGCCATCGCTCGAGCCGTCATCGACGAGGATGATTTCATCGACCGTCGAAGTCTGATCGAAGACCGACTGCAGTGCCCGTTCAAGGGTGTGCCTGCGGTTGTAGCTGGGAATAACGACGGAGATTTGCATTACTGCCTGCAGCAGTTTGCCTAGGTATTACTCGGGATGGTCGCTTGCCCCGGGAAACTGGTAACGGTTGAGCCGTCATTGTCGAGGATGCGGTTCTTGCCGCTGCGATCGACTTCATCTATTCGGATCACCGCGAAATGGGGGATGTAGGTATGCTTTACATTACCGAACTCGTGCTTCAGTTTTTCCTCCGCCGGATCAATCAGGAGCCTGGAATGCTCACCGAAAATTATTTCTCCGATTTCGATAAAACCCGCCATTTGTGACTGACTGACCTGGTGTGCGTAGAGTTCATAAATCTTGTTGTTGTTATGAAACTGGATGCGAAAGGTCGATTTTTTTGTTTTGCTCATAACGACAACCTATTCCGCCTGCATTAACTCGTCAAGCTCGCCATCCATGTGCATTTCGGTCAACTCGGAAAAACCACCGATTGGATTACCATCGATGACGATTTGCGGTACCGTGCGCGCGCCCCGGGTGACCTCGGTAAATTTTTTCATTGCCGCATGATCGGTGTCGATACGAACCTCGTCAAAAGCAATTTCCCATTTCTCCAGCAAGGCTTTGACATTGGTGCAGTATGGACAGTTAGCGGTGCTGTAAACGGTAACTCGGGACATGAGGATTAATCTAAAAATCGGGTGCGCAATTCTACTACAGAACTGGACTGCTACCATAGTTTCTGTCGTCGCTTGTTGGTCCAGGTCAAACATTGCCGTGGATTGAAGGTTTCAGGAATCGGGGCCGATTGTTTGCACCAGAACCCAGGGTTTTACGACCACGGCCCAGAGCAATGCGTCACTGGCGATCCATTCTTTGGCCTGGTCATCCGGCACTGGCATAACCTGCAGGGCTTCGGTCCAGCTTTTTACCTGGTCGACATCGTCTTCCTGCAACGCAAAGGCCACATCAACCAGGTCGAGTCCGGGGGCGACCAGCATGACTTTTCCAGCCGCAAAAAAACGCTGTAATTCCTGCCACGGGATCCTGGCGGTTTCACTTATTATCTTGCCGCGCTTGAGCTCGCGGTCCTGCCGCAGCAATTCCTCGATCACGCGACCGACTGGGTGATTTCGACGCCATCCAGTGGACTGCTCTGTATGGTGTCGCGTATCGTGTAAATTGCCTCTTTTCGCGGGTAATGCTTGCGCCAGGCGATGGCCACGGTGCGAGCAGGGGAGGGCCTGGCAAAAGGTTTGATGTCGATCAACGATTCACTTTTCTGACTATTAGGGATACTGCTGCGCGGCAATACAGTAATACCAGTGCCGGCCGCGACCATGTGGCGCATGGTTTCCAGGGAACCACCCTCGAGGGTACGAGTTAGTTCACTATCCCCCGACATGCAGTCGGGACAGGCCTTGATTACCTGGTCGCGAAAGCAATGGCCCGCGCCGAGAAGCATTAAATCCTGTGATGCTAAATCCCCGGGTTGAATCTGGTCGCGATTTTTCCATTCATGATTTCGCGGCAACGCGACAATAAAGGGTTCCTCGTAAAGTGGCGCCGTCTCGATGCCAGGTTCGTCGAATGGGTAGGAAATGATAATCGCATCCAGCGATCCCTGCTTGAGTGACTGAAACAGGTTGGCGGTGAAATTTTCTTCGATAATCAGCTTCAGGTTGGGCGCGGTTTTTCGCAGCTTGGGGATAAGACTGGGTAACAGGTATGGTCCGATCGTGTAGATCACGCCCAGCCTGAACTGTCCCGATAAAGGGTCCTTTCCCTGCTGCGCGATTTCGATCAGAATCTGCGCTTCCTGTAAAACGATATAGGCCTGGTTGATCACCTGCTGGCCAATTTCAGTGATGCGGATTTCGTTCTTTGAGCTGCGCTCGAAAAGGCGCACATCGAGTTCTTCTTCGAGTTTCTTTATCGCGATACTTAGGGTAGGCTGACTCACGAAACAGGCCTGAGCCGCCTTCCCGAAATGGTTTTTCTGGGATACAGCGACGATGTATCGAAGTTCGGTTAGTGTCATAATAGTTAAAATTTATTAATCAATGCGATAGATTTTGCATAAACCCATCGCGTTTGCAATCAGTTATTGCTATGAGAAAAATCCTGCTCAAATTCCTGACGATAGAAACTATCGAGGCCAGCCCGGCAGATATCGAGCATGCGTTGCGGGTCGCCACCGCCGTGTTGCTGATCGAAGTTGCGCGTGCCGATTTCATTGTTGATCCGTCTGAAAAACTCAGGCTCAGGGAGCTACTGGAGCAGCAGTTTAATCTGCCCGCGCAGGAACTTGATGCCTTGCTGGAGGAAGCGGAGGCGGATGCCGACCGTATGGTTTCGATACAGCACGTTACCCGGTTGCTCAATGAGCACTACGATCACGCCATGAAACGGCGGGTTGTCGAAATGATGTGGCAGCTGGTTTACGCAGATGGCGAAAAAGATCGTTATGAAGAACACTTGATACGGCAGGTCGCGGAATTGCTCTATGTTTCACACAGCGAGTTTATCCAGGCAAGGCACAAGGCCGAAGCGGAAAACGGTAGCTAAAAATTGCCGAGATAAATGATTGGCGGCACGATCAGCATTTTTGCCACCAGTATCAGCAGGGCAGCAAACAGGGGCGACAGGTCGAGCCCGCCCATCGACGGAATGAATTTACGGATCGGTTTGAGTACCGGCTCTGCAAGCTTATTCACGAGGCCTATTACCGGGTTGTAATGACCCGGATTAATCCAGCTCAAAATGACCTGGATAATTACCGCGATCAGGAAAACCGTGAGTATCAGGGCGATCAAATCAGCAACGCTGAACAGCAGCAAGCCCGCATAGCTGACCCCGCCGATCGGCGCCATTATGCCGCCGATATGCACCGCAGGGATCGATAGTGCACGCATCAATAAAAACTTGCCATATATCAATACCACGCAAAACACGATTGACGCGGAATCCTGTCCGGCAACGCTCGGGATGATGCGACGTAGTATGCGCAACGGTGGGGTTGTCAGTTTGACAATAAACTGGGAAACCGGGTTATAAAAATCAGCACGTAACATCTGTAACATGAAACGCAATAGCACCAGCAAAATGTATAAATCGAATAAGGTGTTAATGATAAGCATTAACGGTGATGTCAAATAACCCGAACCCATATCGCTGTTACCTAGTTTTTGGTTAGTTCTTGAGCCAATTCCAGCGAACGCCGATGTGCCGCCGCGGTGGCCTCGTTAACCAGCTGGCCGAGCTGGTTTTGCTGGAAGGAAAGAATGGCCTGTTCGGTGGTGCCTTTTCTGGAAGTCACCTGGGCGCGTAAATTGACCACGTCTTCGTCCAGCGCCATGCTCGCCGCACCCAGCGCGGTCTGGCGCGCCAGAGTCGCCGCGGTCTCCCTGGGCAGTCCAAGCTCGACTCCGGCCGCTTCCAGTAGCTCGATAAAATAAAAAAAGTAGGCCGGCCCGCTGCCTGAAATTGCGGTTACTGCGTCAAGGTCAGATTCCTTGTCTACCCAGATGCTGATACCGACCGCTTGCATAACAAGCGCGGCAGATTCCCGCTGGGCCGCGCTGACCTGTGCATTGGCAAACAACCCGGTAGCGCCGAGCTGCAGTAATGAAGGGGTATTCGGCATGCAACGTACGATCGTCCTGCCGCCCCCGAGCCACGCATCTATCGCGCTTGCGGGTACACCCGCAGCGATGCTGACAAACAGCTGTTGTGGGTTTGGCGGCAATGTCGAAAGTGCTTCGCAGACCACGCGCATTACCTGTGGCTTGACCGCCAGCATGACGATTTCGGCGGCGCCCGCGCAGGCAAGGTTATCCTGCGAGATATTGATCTGAAAACGCTGCTGTAATTGCTGCAATTGGTCGACGCTGATATCACAGGCGGTAATCTGTGTTGCTTGGTAACCGTTCGTGATCAACCCGCCGATTAGACTGGTTGCCATATTGCCAGCACCGATAAAGCAAATTGCCTGTTTCAAACTCTCTCTCCAAAAATCGCGGTGCCTATGCGCACCAGCGTTGAGCCTTCTGCAATCGCGGCTTCCATGTCCTGCGTCATTCCCATCGACAAGGTATCACAGTCGATTCCCTGTTGCCGCAATGACTCGAGTGCCTCGGCTAATTTTGCAAAGGCTGAGCGCTGCAGGTCGAACGATTCCTGCGGGGCCGGAATCGTCATTAGTCCCCGCAGTCGAATTCCGGGTAGCTGGTGAATTGCGTGCGCGAGTTCGGGCAACTCGGCCAGTTCGATCCCGGCCTTGCTGGATTCATGATCGATATTGACTTGTATACACACGTTTAGTGGCCCCAGTTCCGCAGGACGTTGTTCGCTCAGACGCCTGGCGATTTTGGCCCGATCGATGCAATGTGCCCAATCGAAGGCTTCGGCTATATTGCGCGTCTTGTTAGATTGTATCGCGCCGATGAAATGCCAGCTAATGTCCAGGTCTTTGAGTTCCTCCATTTTCTGCAACGCTTCCTGCAGGTAATTTTCTCCGAAATCTCTTTGCCCGAGTTCCCATGCCTGGCGAATATCACTGGCGGGTTTTTTCTTGCTTACCGCGAGCAGCAAAATGGAATCTGGTTCGCGTTTACAGGCAGACGCAGCCTGTACTATCTGCTCGTGCACACGATTTAGATTTTTTCTCATGTTATTCATATGTTTTGCTATAGTTATCTGTTAACACAAAGCTGCAGCGAGCGCGCTGATTATAACCGTTTGCCTGTAGGCTAAAAACAAAACCTGTCATGAATTCTATAATACCTGTAAAGCGATAAAGGAAACCCCATGGATATAGCTCAACTCCTGGCATTTGGCGTAAAGCAAGGCGCCTCTGATTTGCACCTTTCAGCGGGATTGCCGCCGATGATTCGTGTCGATGGTGACATACGTCGTATTAATGTTCCGGAAATGGATCACAAGCAAGTGCACGACATGATTTATGACATCATGAGTGACAAGCAGCGTAAGGATTACGAGGAATTCCTGGAGACCGACTTTTCATTCGAAATTCCGGGCCTGGCCCGCTTTCGCGTTAACGCCTTTAACCATAATCGTGGCGCCGGTGGCGTATTTCGTACCATCCCGTCGAAAATCCTCAGTTTGGAGGATTTGAATGCGCCGAAAATTTTCGAAGAGATTTCCGAGTATCCGCGCGGTATCGTTTTGGTAACCGGGCCGACCGGTTCCGGGAAATCAACCACACTGGCGGGGATGGTAGATTACAAGAATGATAGTGAATACGGGCATATTCTGACCGTGGAAGATCCTATCGAATTTGTACACGAGAGCAAGAAGTGCCTGGTTAACCAGCGCGAGGTTCACCGCGACACCCTCGGTTTTAACGAAGCACTGAGATCGGCATTGCGTGAAGACCCGGATACCATCCTGGTAGGCGAGATGCGTGACCTCGAAACCATTCGACTGGCGCTCTCTGCGGCCGAAACCGGACACCTGGTTTTTGGTACCCTGCACACCAGTTCGGCGGCCAAGACGATAGACCGTATTGTCGATGTGTTTCCGGCGGCCGAAAAAGCCATGGTGCGCTCGATGTTGTCTGAATCATTAAAGGCGGTTATTTCGCAAACGCTGATGAAGAAAATCGGTGGTGGACGGGTCGCAGCGCACGAGATCATGATCGGAACGCCGGCGATTCGTAACCTGATTCGTGAAGATAAAATCGCGCAGATGTACTCGGCAATTCAAACCGGCCAGAACGTCGGTATGCAAACGCTGGATCAAAATCTCAAGACCTTGCTCGCTTCGGGTGTTGTTGCGAAGGATGAAGCGCAGCGGAAGGCTGCCAATCCCGAGGCCTTGTAATCTTACGCTGAAATCGTAGAGGATTTTAATGGATCGTAATAAGGCAATTAGTTTCATGCACGACCTGCTCCGCATGATGGTGAGCAAGGATGGTTCTGATTTATTTATCACCAGCGGATCACCACCGGCGATGAAAGTCGACGGCAAGGTGATGACCGTTTCCAAGCAAAACCTTTCGCCTAATCATACGCAGATGCTGGCACGTTCGATTATGAACGATAAGCAGGTTTCGGAGTTTGAAGAAAAGCAGGAGTGTAACTTTTCGATCGCGTTACCCGGTGTGGCTCGATTTCGTGTTAATGCCTTTGTACAGCGCGGCAGTTCAGGCCTGGTGCTGCGTATCATAAATTCTGAAATACCCACCTTCGAAGAATTGAACCTGCCACCGATTTTGAAAGACATTTCCATGACCAAGCGGGGCCTGGTAATTTTCGTCGGCGGCACCGGCTCCGGTAAGTCGACTTCGCTAGCGTCGATGGTGGATTACCGTAACCGCAACTCGCATGGTCATATCATAACGATTGAAGACCCGGTGGAATTTGTCCACGATCATCAAAATTGCCTGGTGACTCAGCGTGAGGTCGGTGTCGATACTGAATCTTACGAGATTGCGTTGAAGAATACCCTGCGCCAGGCGCCGGATGTGATCCTGATAGGTGAGATTCGCGACCGCGAAGCCATGGATCATGCAATAGCGTTCGCCGAAACCGGGCACCTTTGTCTTTCAACATTGCACGCCAACAGCACTAACCAGGCGCTGGACCGAATCATCAACTTTTTCCCGGACGAACGCCGCATGCAGTTGCTGATGGATTTATCGCTCAATCTAAAGGGACTGATTTCACAGCGCCTGATCCCGAAAATCGATGGTGTTGGTCGAATGCCGGCAATCGAAGTCATGTTGAACACCCCGCTGATGGCCGACATGATCTTCAAGGGAGAGGTGCATGAGATGAAAGCGTTGATTGCGAAATCTAACGAGGCGGGGATGAAGACCTTTGACCAGGCGTTATTCGATCTTTATGAAACCGAACAAATTACTTTTGAAGATGCCTTGCGTAACGCGGATTCAGTGAATGATATTCGACTGCGTATTAAACTTGAAAGCGAGACTGCCCGCAAAACTGGCGTGGTGGAAGATCATCGCGAATTTGAACTCGAAGAATCGGATGATGGTGAGCAGGCGGGAGGCATGATTTAGTGGCACGCGAACCGACCACCGCCCTGCTAGAACCTTATCTTAAGATCATGGTCGACAAACAGGCGTCCGACCTGTATTTCGTCACCGGCGCTCCGCCCAATATGAAAACCCAGGGCAATACCGGTCCAATTGCGAAAAATCCGTTTCAAGGCGGGCAGGTGCAAAAACTGGCCTATAGCCTGCTTAATGATGAGCAGGTCCGTGATTTCGAGATCAGCCGCGAATTAAACCTCGGTTTCACGCTCAACGACGTGGGTCGTTTCCGGGTCAATATTTTCATTCAGCGCTCCGAAGTGTCGATGGTTATCCGTTACATAAAGTGGGAGATACCAACGATTGACGAGCTCGGGCTGCCGCAGGTACTCAAGGAAGTCGTGATGAACCAGACCGGACTGGTGCTGGTGGTGGGCTCAACCGGTTCAGGTAAATCGACTTCGCTCGCATCGATGCTGGATTACCGTAACGCTTCGGTTGGCGGACACATACTGACGATCGAGGACCCGATAGAATTCGTTTTTCGACACAAGAAGTCTGTTGTTTCGCAACGTGAGGTTGGTATCGATACCCTGAGCTACGAAAATGCGCTGCGCGAAGCCCTGCGCGAAGCGCCGGAAGTCATCATGATCGGTGAGGCGCGGGACCGGGAGACGATGAAATCGGCGATCGACTTTGCCGATACCGGTCACCTCGCGATGACAACCCTGCATGCGGTTAACTCCAACCAGGCGATGGACCGGATGATGAACATGTTCCCGACCGATTCGCGTGAACAGTTGTTGATGGATTTGTCGCTTAACCTCAGGTGCGTCATTTCACAACGCCTGGTGCCAGGGATGCAGGGGAAACTCGCCTGTGCTGTCGAAATCATGATGAATACCCCCTATATTTCGGAATTACTGCGCGAGGGCAACTTCAACGAGATCAAGGAAATCATGGAAAAAGGCGATACCACGGGAATGCAGACATTCGACCAATCGCTTTACAACCTCTACAAATCTGACGCAATTACGATCAAGAATGCGCTCGCCTATGCTGACTCGAGCACCAACCTCGAATGGAAAATAAATTTTGGTGGCGACCATCAATCAGAGGATACCCGCCATAACCTCAATAAGCAGGGTGACCTGGAAGATCTGAGTCTTCCCTCCGAAGAAAGCTAAATCCGTTACCTATATGAGATTTTCTCCGAGCTGGAGAGGGTTTCTATCGGGCTTCGTAGACGACGTTACCGGCCACCAGGGTGTGGGTCAGGCTGCCATGGAAATCCCAGCCCTCAAAAGGGGTGTTCTTACCCTTGGAGACGAAATTGGAGGCGCTGCAAACCCAGTGGGAATCCGGATCGACAATTATCAAATCCGCGACCTCATCGATACCAATCCTGCCGCCAGGCAGGCCCATAATGGTGGTAGGGTTTAGTGTCAGCTTAGCGATCAGGTCAGCCAGTGGGAGGACGTCCTCTTCGACTAATCGCAATGCCAGCGGCAATAAAGTGTCGAGCCCGCTGATGCCGGGTTCGGCAGAAGGGAAAGGCTTTAGCTTGGCATCGACTTCATGCGGCTGATGATCCGAACACAGGCAATCGATAGTGCCATCGGCAACACCCTCGCGTAATGCATCACGATCATACTGACTGCGCAGCGGTGGGATGGTAAACATATTGCTATCGAAATTTCCGATGTCATGATCGGTTAAGAACAGTTGATGAATCGCACAGTCGGCGGTTATCGGTAATCCCTTGGCCTTGGCGCGACGCACCATGTCTACCGAACGCGCACTGGAGAGTTGCCCGAAATGAGTGCGCGCACCGGTTTGTGCTACCAGTTCGATGTCCTTTGCCAGTGCAGCGGTTTCCGCCGCTTCAGGAATCGCGGGCAGCCCAAGGCGGGTGGCGACGGCCCCCTCGTGGGCGCAACCATTTGCCAAAAGGTCGTGGTCGAGTGGTTGAATAATAACCAGCGAATGCTGACCCCCGGCGTAATCCATGGCCCGGCGTTGGACCAGGTTATTGGCCAGTGGAACCTTGGCATTGCTGAATGCGATACAGCCGTTAGCGCGCAAGCTGGCCATGTTGCTGAGTTGTTCCCCGCCGAGACCACGTGTCAATGCCCCGATCGGGTAAACCTGTGCCTGGTGGCCAAACATTTCGTTGCGATGATGAATGAGTTCGACCGTGGCCGAATTGTCAATCGGCGGTTGCGTATCGGGGGGGATACACAGGCTGGTGATACCGTTTTCGATCGCGGCTTTGGTTTCACTCTCTATATTGGCCTTTTCGGGCTCCCCGGGGTCACGCAAACGTGCCTGGCAATCGATCAGGCCGGGCAGAACCCAGTGATCGGCGGCGTCGATCGTTTGTTCTGCCTTGAAACTTTTTGGTGCTGAGCCCAGCCCCACGATTTTACCGTCCTGTAAAAACAGGTCGGTCTTGACTACTGTCATTTCAAGTGGGTTAACGACCTGGCCGTTCATGATCTGCAGGCTCATGCGTCACCGCCTGATTGCAGGCCGGATTGACCGACGATCATTGACATTACCGCCATGCGCACCGAGATACCGAAACCCACCTGTTGCAGGATGACCGACTGGTTGCCATCCATAACACTGGATTCGATTTCGACACCACGGTTAGCCGGACCCGGATGCATGACGATAGCATCGGGTTTTGCGAGCTTGAGGCGTTCCTGGGATAGTCCGAACTTGCGGAAATACTCTTTCTCGCTGGGCAACAAAGCCCCGCGCATTCGTTCCTTCTGCAGACGCAGCATAATGATGACGTCAACTCCTTCGAGTCCCTGCTCAAGATCCTCGTAAACCGATACCCCGAGAGACTCGGTATCCATCGGCAGCAGGGTTCGGGGCGCAATCACCCTTATTTCCGCGGTATTTAGCAGGTTAAGCGCGTGGATCTGCGAGCGCGCCACGCGTGAGTGCAAAATATCGCCGACGATTGCGACTCGCAAGCTGCTGAAATCCTGCTTGTGGTGGCGAATCGTGTACATATCGAGCATCGCCTGGGTTGGATGTTCGTGTTGCCCGTCCCCGGCATTGAGTACCGACACGCCGGGACGCACATGCTGGGCAAAAAAATGGGCGCTGCCGCTGTTCTGGTGACGTATGACGAACATATCGATCTGCATTGCTTCCAGGTTTTGCAGCGTATCGAGCAGGGATTCACCTTTGACCGTTGCCGATGTGGTGACGTTAAGACTCAGAATGTCGGCCGAGAGACGTTGTTCAGCGAGCTCGAATGTTGATCGTGTGCGTGTGCTCGTCTCGAAAAACAGGTTGGCGACCGTTTTGCCGCGCAGGATAGGCACTTTCTTGATGGTACGGTCAGTAACCGAGGTGAATGAATCGGCGGTATCCAGAATCTCGTTAAGAATGGTCTGGTTTAACCCCTCGATACTGAGAAAATGTCGGAGTTTGCCATTATCGTCGAGCTGGATACTGTTACTTGGCATGGCTCTCCAGGGTTTTGATAACCAGCTTCAGGGGTTCGGGTCCCTCGAGCTTGATATGACTCCCGGAATCCAGATTCATGAACTTCCCGGTAATGTCCGCCTGTATCGGAATTTCGCGTTCGCCTCTATCGATCAGGATCGCGAGCACGATTTTCCGGGGTCGCCCATAGTCAAAAATCTCGTTCATCGCAGCCCGAACGGTTCTACCGGATTGCAGGACATCATCGACCAGGATAATAGTTTTATCGTCGATATCGACAGGCAGGCTGGAAGGCCTTACCGTTGGATGCAGGCCGGTCCGGGTGAAATCATCTCGATAGAATGAAATATTGAGTCGTCCCAACTCGGCGTCGGGAGCGATGCTTTGCTGTAAGCGCTGCGCGATCCAGGCTCCGCCTGTTTCGATGCCAACAATGATAGGTTGCGGTTGGGAAGTAAAATAGGGAGTGAGTGCCTGGGCCAGCTTTTCGATCAGCGATTCAACTGAAGGTAGGGACACACGAGCTCCGCTTGATTAATTGCGGACGCTTTATAGCATAAATTCATTTCGAAAACAGTATTATCGCAGTTGTGGTCTCAGTCTTCGTGATAGTTTTGCAACCAGGATTCGGTAATTAATGCGGCGGCCAGGCTGTCGATTTCCTGTTTGGATTTCTTACACTCGGTTTGCTCCGCGATCTGGTAGGCTTCACGGGTAGTCAGTCTCTCGTCAATCATCGAGGTCGCTATTCCGAAACGGCCTTCTAACTGGCGACCGAAGCGTTTTGCACTGGCGGTCATTTCCTGGTCTTTGCCTGCCATGCTAAGCGGTAAGCCGACGACCAGTTTTTGCGGCTGCCAGGCGTCCAGTAGTCGCTTGATACTCTCCCAGTCGTTGTTTTTCACCGCTCCAAGGGGGCTGGCCTGCCGGGTTAGAGTCTGTCCGACCGCGACACCGATCCAATGACTGCCAAAATCGAAGCCGATGACGGTTTTCAGCTTTTCAGGCATTCCCGCTCACGGGAGAGAGCATATTGATATCGAAGCCGAGCGTGTCGAAGGCGACCTGCCATTTGTCTTCGGGTTTTTCATGGAACAGAAGGTCGGTGTTGCAGGTCGATGTAAGCCAGGAATTTTGTTGTAACTCTGATTCGAGTTGGCCCGAAGCCCAGCCCGAAAACCCGAGGATAACCAGGTAGTCCTCAGGACCCTTTCCATCTGCGATTGCCCTGAGAATATCGAGCGAGCTGGTTAAATTGACCCCGTCGGAGACCTCGACGCTATTCTGCCAGTGACCCTCGCTCGAATGCAGCACAAAGCCCTGTTCGAGTTGCACCGGGCCACCGATATAAACAGGCTGATTCCTGACTGCTTCATTTTCGCAACTGATATCCAGTTGCTGGAAGATATCGTCCAGAACTTGTGAAGTTTCGTGATTGACAACCAGGCCCATACTGCCATTTTCGTTGTGCTCGCACATGTAAACCAGACTGGAAGCAAAGATCGGGTCCTTGATCGCGGGTGTGGCGATAAGGCACTTATCAACAAGACTGGCAGTTTGCTGTGTCATGGCAAGACCTTAGCTTACTCCGCTTTTGGTTCTAAATCGATTGCTTTTAAAATCCCAGGTGCGGATTATAACTATCTGGTCGGCGCGTTCCTTCAATGCATCGGAAAATGGTGCAAAGGGCTGGGCCATGCGCAGGATTTGCCTGGCGGCCTCATCCAGCACTGTTGTGCCTGATGAACTGGTGATCTGCATGTCGAGAACCTCGCCGGCCGCATTGATTCGCACACTCATTCGTAATCGGCCATCAAGGTTTTTGAGCCTGGCTTCCCGTGGATAGTTCAAATTACCGGTATCCTCGATCTTCTGGACCCAGGAAGCCAGGTAACTCGCTTCGACTGCTTTGCGGGTGCTGGCGGTCAAGGTGATAGTCCTGGGGCGCTTGGCATAATCGATGGTCATTTGCCTGATTTCCGCCTGTAGACGGGCGATCCTGGACTTGTGCTGCTCGGTTTCACTGGTTTGCGGATTGTCCGAATCCCGGGCGCGTTGTTGTTTTTGCCGATTCGCATGGTTATCCGATTCAATTTGAGTCAGAAAATAAAGCTTGCTGATTACCAGCTGTTGCTTGCGTAGCTCGATCCTGTCCTGGTCAGATAGGCCTCTTTGATCTGCAGGGGTCGGGGACGAGACCGGCGCGCCGGGGCGGGCTTTATCATCGGAATTGCCACCCCCTGCCTGGTCGACCTGGGCCAGGTAATCGGGGTTTTCGGCTACCTCGATGCTCTTGGAATTGGCTAGAATAATATCCAGGCTGGGCAGGGGCTCGACATTGCTGTGACTCGAATGGGTAAATCCCACGCCGAGCACGACGATGGCATGCAGCGTCAGTGCCAGAAAGAGAGTGAAGCCGAGGCGATCACTAGCGGAGATCCGTGGACGGATTGCTTGAGCTTGTGCCATATTGGAAGTCTATTGTGCCAAGATTAGTTCGCTACCACCAGCGAATCTATCTGCTTTAGTTGATAATAGTTGTTGGCCAGGAAACCGCAATTTTGATTTTGTCGGCCAACGTACCACTCACCACGATTTCCCGTGATTCGCCGATCACGATGAAGTCTTCGATATCCAGTGATCTTGCCAGCTCACGGTGCCCCTGGAAGCCGTTTATCATCAGCGCAGTTGCCGCGACGTCAGCACGAACCGGGTCATTGCTGAGAACCGTCGCCGAGCTTTGCCCGGTTGCCGGCTCCCCATTGCGTGGGTCGATGATGTGATGTGCCCGGTTTTTTCCTCGTCGATATTGGCGTTCATAATTTCCCGAGGTGAACAGGTTGTGTTTACCCTCGATTTCAAGGCTTGCAACAACACCGGGTGCAAATGGATTTTGGATACCTATTCGCCAGGGACGGCCAAACCGATTCCCCGCGATTGCCATATCACCACCCGCGTTGATAATGTAGTGATCGATGCCATTGTCGTCCAGGTAACGACTGATTAATCCCACCGCATAGCCCTTGGCAATTCCGCCGAGGTCGATCTGCAAATGCGGATTGCTGCTAACGGCAATTTCGCTATCGATCTTTAGATTATGCATACCGGGGATATCACGCCTGATTGCCGCAACCATGCTCATGTCGGCCTCGCGGCCATGAAATCCATATGCGGCTATGAGCTTGCCAAGTGCGGGGTTAAAAAGGCCTCTAGTGGCATCATAATAATCCTGGCTAAGTTGCAATAACGGGGCCAGGCTTGCCGGTACCTGCGCTGTCGAATTTTGCAACAACGCTGTGTTGAAGCGGGTCAGATCACTATCTTCCCAGGCGTGCCATTGCTCGCGGTGGATGCTTAGCCGGTGCTCGATTTCGGTGAGTAAATGCTCGGCATGAATCAGGTCTCCGGTAATCATCGTAATTTCGATGATGG
Source organism: Gammaproteobacteria bacterium (assembly GCA_029862125.1). Taxonomy (GTDB): domain Bacteria; phylum Pseudomonadota; class Gammaproteobacteria. The sequence continues at coordinate 23,669 of JAOTXY010000024.1, forward strand.
TGCCGAACTCGAGCAGATGTTGTTCGACGAGATGCTGTCGAGGTTCGCAACCGCTAAGGTTTAAGACGAATAAAAACAGCCAGCTTAAACGGGAAGGTGTTGCTCGATGCACTCAAAAAGGTCTGCGCTGATGTTAATGTCAAAATCGCTGTCCAGCTCGCGGACGCCAGTAGGGCTGGTAACATTGATTTCGGTGATGTAATCACCGATCACATCGATCCCCACAAACAGCAAGCCGCGTCGGCGCAGCTCGGCACCGATCTGCTCACATAGCCATTGATCACGCTCACTCAATGGCTGTCCGCGCGTGCTTGCGCCGGCAGCGATGTTACCCCGATTCTCGCCTGCCGCCGGCAGGCGCGCCAGGGCGTAAGGTATCGCAACGCCATCGATCAACAAAATGCGTTTGTCACCGTCGCGGATCTCGGGAATATAACGTTGTACCATGGTTTGTGACTGGCCATGTTTCGAAACGGCCTCGATGATCGCATTGGTATTGGGGTCGCCCGCCTGCACCCGGAAAATCGACTGGCCACCCATGCCGTCGAGCGGCTTGATAATGATATCCCGGTGTTGCTCTATGAAACCTCTCAGGATTGCAGCATCACGACTGACCAGGGTGTCGACACAGCATTCCGGGAAGACACGCGTAAAAAGCTTTTCATTGCAGTCACGCAGGCTTGCAGGTTTGTTAACCACCAGCACGCCGCTTTCTTCTGCCTGCTCGAGCATATAAGTGCAATAAATATACTCGAGATCGAAGGGAGGGTCCTTGCGCATCAGGATGACATCCAGATCGCTCAGTCGACAGTCACCCGCATCGCCGTAATCAAACCAGTGCTCGTTGTCGTCGTAGAGTGCGAGCGTCTTGAACTGCCCCATTGCGATGCCGTTATCGAGGAATATGTCGCTGAGCTGAAAGTAAAATATCTGCCAGCCGCGCGCCTGCGCCTCAAGCAACATGGCGAGGCTTGAATCTTTCCAGGGTTTGATGGCTTCAATCGGGTCCATCACGATTCCCAGCTTACGAACTTTAGGCATAAATGAGATAGATTAAGTGTATTGATGACTCGAGTGCGGTTTGCAAATTTTAATGAATTAAACCGCCCAGGCACATTAAAAAATTGCACCTGCGTAAAGCAGGCCGGAGCTAGGTGCCGCTTGTTAAAACCCCTTTATTGAACTACTTTTGAGGGTAATGGAATTTTAGAAAATAGCCAGTGAATCTCGGCCTAAAACCGTAGAATTTACATCATGTTGTTATATTAAATCACTGGTTTAACATATGAATATCCATATAATCATGTCCTTATAAAGTGGGGATACTCCACTTATAATTATTGGGGGTTACGTGAATACCGAGTCTCAGATAGCAGATGGAACAGCGCAATCGGTCAACCTGAACGTTAAAGTCATGGTTATTGATGACAGCAAAACCATCCGCCGCAGTGCCGAAACCCTGTTGAAAAAAGTGGGCTGCGAGGTGGTTACCGCCATCGACGGTTTCGAGGCCCTGGCAAAAATTACCGAGCATAAGCCGGATATTATCTTCGTGGACATTATGATGCCGCGCCTCGATGGTTATCAGACCTGCGCATTGATTAAAAACAATCAAACCTTCAAAGGTACCCCGGTCATCATGCTCTCAAGCAAAGACAGCATTTTTGATCGTGCGCGCGGCCGCATTGTCGGATCAGAAAAATACCTGACCAAACCATTTTCCAAAGAAGATTTAATCAACGCGATAACGACGCATGTGGGTTAGGTGGAAACGGTTAACGGAGACTGAGGAAAGTTTAGAATGACACATGTATTAATTATTGATGATTCTCCGACAGAAGTTCACGTTTTCAAGAGCATGCTTGTAAACAACGATATCGAGGTTTCAGTTGCCAAGAATGGTGAAGAAGGAATTGCGAAAGCAATCGAGACTAAACCCGATTGCATACTAATGGACGTGGTAATGCCGGGAAAGAATGGTTTTCAGGCAACGCGTGATCTCAGCCGTAACCCGGAAACCTCAACAATTCCCGTGATTATCATAACTACCAAGGATCAGGAAACCGACAAGATCTGGGGTATGCGCCAGGGCGCGAGAGACTATATCGTCAAACCGGCAGATGAACAAGATTTGATCGAACGCATCAATAAGGTTATGGGTTTCGATCGCGGTTACGACGATTGAACGGGACCGCGAATCCATGCCCATTGCCTCAGCATTTGAAATTCTAAAAGAAATCGACTCGCGCTGTCGGAGAAATTCGACTGGTTTGCCGGTTGCCAAAACGGTTGTCGATGACTGGATAGGAATCGGGTTTTTGATAAACGGTATACCCCTGCTGGCAAAGATGGATGACGTTAGCGAAATATTGCCACCCCCGGAAACGATACGGGTGCCAGGGGTAACGCACTGGGTCAAGGGCCTGGCTAATGTTCGTGGCAACTTGATACCGGTACTGGATATGAATGGATTTCTTTACGGAGAACCAACCCGGATTAGCAAGCAAAGCAGGATTCTTGTTATCAACAAGTCGGGTGTGGTTGCGGGATTACTGGTAGACGAAGTTTTTGGACTGAGACGTTTTAAACCTGAAGAACACCGGCAGGAAGTTATGCCGGACGCAGGCACGATGGGCGCCTATCTTGCAGGAACATTTGTTGACCAGGTGCGTCACTGGAACGTGTTTAGTGTCAAGAAATTAACCAGGGCCGAACATTTTTTACGAGTCGTTTAAGGCGCTTGACGAGGTATTGAGGAAACAATAGTAGTGTTAGATAAAATCAAAAACCTGCTTCCCGGAACAAAATCGGGCTTTGCCCCGTCTGTCGGGCAGCGTGGCAGTTCTATCAATAAAAAAGCAGTTGCTGTTGGTGCGTTGCTGATTCTGTCGGTGCTGGCAATGGTGGTGTTGTTCAGTATCGAAAGCGGCCAGGCGCGTAACAACAAACTCTATACTACTATCGCCTCGGAACAGCAGGTTATATCACAGCAAATTGCCGTCAATGCACTGGAAGCGGCTGCAGGCCAGGAGCGTGCATTCGATCGACTGGGCGAGAATCAGAATCGCTACCTCGATACCCTGGAAAGATTTAATAATGGAGATGCAATCCAGGAATTACCCGCTTTACCCGAGGAATTCTCGGTTGAGTTCTCGAATGTGAAGTCGATCTGGAATGATTATGACAAGCATATTGCTACCGTGGTGGCGGCAAAAACATCGATTGCGACAGTTAGTGACTACGTGACGCAAATTAACGAGTCATTACCAGAACTCATTTCCTTATCCGATCGTGTGGTGGAAGAACTGGTCAAATCGGGGGCACCACGCAGGAATATTGCTCTCGCCGCGCGCCAGGTCATACTTATTCGAGGCATCGAACATAGCCTCAATCAGATACTGACCGATGGTGAAGTGGTTATAACGGCAGCTGAACGCTTTTCTACGGAAGCCACCCAGATAGAGGCTCAATTATTAGCAATGCTCGAAGGGGATTCCTCGCAGGGAATTACCAAATTCACCGGCCCAACCGTGGTTGGCAACCTGTTGCAGTTTGCAGATCTTTACTCCGTGGTGCGCAAGAATGTGCGTGAAATTCTCGATAATTCGGCGCAAATATTTAAAGTGCATGAAGCAGCATTGAAAATTGATGAATTGAGCCCGCTGCTGCTATCTGCCTCCGGCGGTTTGATCAAGGCACTTGAACGCGGTGGTGAAGCGAGAAAGTCACTCATCCTGGCCGGATATGCGGTCGGACTGTTCGCGGTTTTTCTTTTGTTGTTGCTAATCGTCATCATCTCGCGTGGATCCCATGCCAGCCTGTCAGAATCCCAGGATCAGAATGAGAAGAACCAGCGCGCTATCCTGCGCCTGCTCGATGAAATGACGAATCTTGCCGACGGCGACCTCTCTACTCATACCACCGTAACCGAAGACATAACCGGAGCGATCGCCGACTCGGTTAATTACTCGATAGACGCGTTACGTGACCTGGTCGGTACTATTAACAATACTGCCAACCAGGTACGGACCGCGGTTCGAAAAACTCAGAATATGACCGGCGAACTGGCCGAGGCCAGCGAAGCGCAGGCACAACAGATAACCACGGCCAGTAATGCGGTAACCGAGATCTCAAAATCTATGTCGCAGGTTTCCGAGAGAGCGGCCGATTCGGCGGAAGTGGCGCGAAAATCTGTCAGTATTGCACATAAGGGTGGAGAGACAGTGCGCCAGACCATCGAAGGAATGGAGACCATTCGCGAGCAGATACAGGAAACTTCCAAGCGTATCAAGCGGCTGGGTGAATCGTCACAGGAAATTGGGGACATAGTAAACCTAATTACCGAGATATCCGACCAGACCAACATTCTTGCCCTGAATGCCGCAATCCAGGCGTCGATGGCAGGTGAGGCAGGACGCGGCTTTGCGGTGGTGGCTGATGAAGTACAGAGACTCGCAGAAAGGACTGGTGACGCAACCAAGCAAATCGAGGCCCTGGTAAAGACTATCCAGGCGGATACCAACGAAGCAACGGTTTCGATGGAGCAAAGTACCGCCAATGTTGTAAAGGGAGCCAAGCTGACTGAGAACGCGGGAGGCGCGCTGGATCGTATTGAACAGGTTTCGATGAACCTGGCACAGCGAATCCTGGAGATATCGGACTCAACGCGTGACCAGGCCCAGGAAAGTGTAAAGATTACCGAAACCATGGATGTGATACAGGAAATTACCGCCAAGACCTCGGAAGGTTCGAACCAGGCTTCGGGCTCGATAGGCGAATTATCAGACATGGTTAAAGAGATGCAGACTTCGGTTGCGGGCTTCAAACTTCCCGGTGTTGATTCGCTCGAAAGTACCATAGTGCAAGACGCCGATGATCTTGCCGCGCTGGGCCTAGAGTCCGAAGCGGAAAAATAGACGATTCGATGAGTTCACCGGAAAATTCAATCAAGCAGAGTGCACTTGGGTGGGTCAAGAAATCCATCGATGACAACCTGTCTGATATCAAGGCCGACCTCAAGATTTATATCGAAGAAGACAATGACGCGTTGCTGGCAGCCGTCAAGGAAAGGCTGGGCGTTATTCAGGGCGTGTTGACGATGATCGAGCAGTATGGCGCCGCGATGTTAACCGATGAAATGGTATCGCTGGCGGATTTCATTATCGACAACAAGCAGGAAAAGGGTGAACAGGCCCTCGAGGTGATGCTGCGAGCAGTGTTGCAGTTACCCGACTACCTGGAACATATTCAATCAGGCCATCGTGATATTCCGATCGCTATATTACCGCTATTGAATGATATTCGTGCAGTCAGAGACCAGGATTTGTTTTCCGAGAAATTACTTTTTCTGCCTGATCTTTCGATGCACCAGGAAGAAGCCAGGCTAGAGTCAATCGACAACGACCATAATCAGGCATCCAGGCTTCTCGCAAAAAAGTTACGCCCGGTTTACCAGCTGGCACTGGTGAACGTGATCAGGGATCAATCGGTTGAAGACAGCCTGAAGCGCCTCGAGAAGATATGTGAAACCCTGGAGGAGCGGTCTTCTTCCGAGCAGATTGCCCGAATCTGGTGGATAATAGGCGCACTTGTCGAATCGGTCGCACGCCAGAAGATTGAACTCGGGGTGTCGATAAAGAATTTGCTCGGCAAAGTCGATGCCTTGTTCAGGGTAATCCTGATAATCGGCGAGCGCGGCTTACTCAAGCGTCAACCGATCGAGTTGATCAAGAATTTTTTATTTTATATCGCTCAGCCGGAATGTGATGGACCCAAGGCGAAAGCGATAAAGACCGCTTATCGACTAGAGCAGTTCCTGCCTTCGGAATCCGTACGCAGCGAAGTATTGAATAACATCGCTGGCCCCAACCAGGCCGTATTGAAAACCGTATCGGAGGCTGTTAAAGCCGATATTGAGACCATTAAGTCGACGCTCGAGGTATACGTTAACGGAGATTTATCGAAAGTCGAGGCACTCAAAGATCTACCCCAGGAGATGCACGTCATCTCCGACACGCTGGCGATGATTGGGCTTGGTTCGCAGCGACAGTTAATTGAAGACCAGAGTGATATCGTTAAGGAAATCGTCTCTGGAGATCAAGTTGCCGATGAAGAGAGGCTGCTATCGATGGCAGCGGAATTACTCCAGGTTGAGCAGGCACTTGAGCAAATGCAAAAACGTCAGCCGGTTGATGCGGAGCAGCCAAGATCAGAATCCGACGTCTCGAGAGACTACGAGCTTGATAGCGTATTGACGGCAGTAGTTTCCGCGGCGCTTGATGACATTCAGAAAACCAAAAATGCAATCCTCGACTTTATCAAGGATCCGGGTCGCAGTGAAAATATTGATCTCTGCGTAGCCCTGATGGGTGAATCCAGGGGGGCGCTGCAGTTGATGAATCAGCATCGTGCGGTTGCCGTGGTCGATGGGTTGCTAGCCTATTTAAAGGGCTACGACATTGTTGAATTTATGGAAGCCAGCAGGCTGGACGCGTTATCACAGGTTGTGGTTAGCCTCGAGTACTATCTCGAAGCGCTTGGCGAACACCGCAGCGATGCCGGCAATATCCTCGACTTTGCCGACGTGCAACTGCAAGAGTTGCTGTCCAACGTACATATCGAGGCCAAGAATGGCGAAAGTGACGAAGCGGTAGTCGTTGCTGTCGAAGCCCCGGGCGAGGCAGCAACTGGCGAATTTCACCTCGCGGCTGTCGAAGACGATGTTGCGCCTGAAATCGCGATCGAGTCTGATTCTGACGCAGCAGAGCCCGAAATCGGAGTGGAAACAGTGCCAGCTGTTAGCGCATTGGGCAACCTTCCTGAACAGATCCAAATAGTACAGGATGACACTTCTGACCAGTCGACAGCAACCGAAGTCGACACCGCTGTCACGCCAGCCGATGTGCGTATTGAAGTCGAGTCGGTCGAGGAGAATTTGCAAGTTTTGAGGCCGGATAGCGACCCGGAAATTCTCGAGATTTATCTTGAGGAAGCCGGGGAAGAGGCACAAAACATCGCGCGTTTGCAACAGGACTGGTTGCTGCACCCGGAAGATGAAAACGCGGTAAAAAATATCCGCCGCGCCTTTCACACCATCAAGGGTAGTGGCCGTCTCGTCGGTGCAATGAAGATTGGCGAGTTTGCCTGGGATTATGAACAATTATTGAATCGGATTATCGATAAAACAGTTGCTCCCAACAAGCAGGCGATAGAAGCGGTGGGCAGCGCAACTGAGGCGTTGAAGGAACTGGTTAACGAACTAAAGACTTCTGAGACACCCAAAGCTGACATTGGTTACCTGAGAGGCCTGGCCCGGGTACTGGCCGAGTTCAAGGCCGACCAATTGCTGATAGATCACACCCAGACAGACACTGCAATTGAATCACCCTATGATCGAATTACCGATGACGATGAATCCCAATCGACGGGAATCGATCTCGGTTCAACCACCCAGGTTATTCCTCCTCAAAGAATGAGCCAGATGATACTCGATGAAATTGAGCCGGACACCGTGCAGGTAAATCCGGAGAACTTCGAGGTTAACAGCGATCAGGTTCGGGAACAGCGCAGTAACACTGAGCCTGCGGCCAGGATCTCCGACCTGGACGATACCCAGTTGATGCAATCCGGATCAAACCCAACCGAGCTCGAAGTAGAGAGTTCCGTAGACGAACCTGGCTCATCTGCAGCAGAGAAAGAGTTCAATGTAGCGACCGATTACTCGAAACAGGCCGAGGACAATACAAGCGACGAAGTTGAAGAAATCCAGGTTTTGGCTATTGATGATGTCGAGCCTGTTCCGAAGGAGGCCATCTGGATCGAAACCATGGGTGAAGATTTCCTCGCTGAATCCCTCGATGATGATTTTGCCGAGGAAACTGCTGAAGCCGCTCCCCTGGTGGTGGAATCCCCCGCGGGACCAGGGGTCGAGAATGATGATACAGACCTGGAGCCGTTCGAGGCTGAAGCAATAGAGCCCGAGTCGTCCGACATTGAAGCAACGGACATTGAGCCGTTCGAGGCTAGAGCTATAGAGCTTGAGTCGTTCGAGGTCGATGCAACGGACATTGAGCCGTTCGATGCTGGAGCTATAGAGCCTGGGTCGCTCGAGACCGAAGCCGAGCCAATAGAGTCCGAGTCGTCCGGGGTCGAGGTAACGGACCTTGCGGCGCTCGAGGCTGAGTCAATAGAGCCTGGGCTGTCGGAAGTCGAAGCCGCCGAGCTTGAGTCGTCGGAAGATGAAGCAATAGAGCATGCTGCTCCCGAGGCCGAGGCAGCAGAGCTGGAGTCGCCCGAGTCTGGACCAGGTGCTGAACAGGAGTACCCCCCCAACCCTTTAGTCGAAACGACAGCGAGCCTGGTGCCTGGCGAAGAGGCAGGGGAGAGCGGGCCCAAAGGCCAAGAGCCGCCAAAACCAACCGACCTGTCGTTCGACCCGGAGCTGCTGATAATTTATCAGCAAGAGGTAGAACAGCACCTCGGCATAGTAAGTTTCGCCCTTGATCATGCGGAACAAATCCATGAATTAATTCCTGGTGAAGAAATCTATCGCTCGCTCCACACGATTCACGGTGCCTCGCGCACCGCGGATATCCGGACAATCGGCCAACTGGCCGGCTTAATGGAAAAACCCCTGAAAATCGCAATCGCACAAAAGATGGCCCTTGATGACGAAATTGTGGCCCTTTATCGCCAGGGCCAGATCGAGCTCCTGCGCATGACCAAAGAATTAGTCACTAGCCGACAGTTGCCGGCTATCCCCGAAGATCTCGAGATTAGTTTCAAGGCACTGGCCGAAGATTTCGAAGAACATACTGTTGAAATCCCTGAAGATGAGGCGGGACCGAGTGGCGAATTCATTGATACCCTGACGAAGATAAGCGAAACGCTCGAGCGGGAACAGGATACCGAGCTGCTAACTATTTTCGTCGATGAGGCGAATGAATTGCTGGAAATGAGTGACAATACTTTGCACCAGTGGTCGCAACAAAAATCCGATGAAGCGGGTGCCCAGGACTATAACGCGGTAATGGAACTGCAACGCTACCTGCATACGCTCAAGGGTGGCGCTCGCATGGCCGAGCTCGAGGAAATCAGCGACCTCTCGCATGAGATGGAATCGATGTTTATCGCGGTAATCGATGGGCGCGTAGAGAAAAATGATAACCTGATCGAATTACTGAAGGATTGTTTTGACCTGCTCCATCAACAGGTGGTTGAAGCGCAGGAAGGAAAGCAGATGAGTAATTCCGAGCGCCTGGTTGAATCTCTAAAGGACTTACGCCGTGGTGAAGCTGATGAGCATGGTGAAGACACAGGCGATGAAGACAGCGACTTCGATATGGATAGCGAAGATATCGATATCGTCAGTGAAAACCTGCCGGGTGAGCCACTCTCAACCCTGGAGCGTCCGTCGCAAGATGTCATCAAGGTTCGTTCGGATCTGCTCGATAACCTGGTAAGTTCGGCAGGCGAGGTTAGTATCTACCGGGCGCGCATGGAGCAGCAGGTCGCAGGTCTGGGTTCCTACCTCGGCGAACTGGGGCAGACTATTGCGCGGCTCAAGGGGCAGTTGCGTAGCCTCGAAGCGGAGACCGATGCTCAAATTCATTTTAGTCACCGTTCCGAGTCTGAGCAAAAGGGTGAATTTGACCCACTAGAGATGGACCGTTATACGATGATACAGGAGCTGTCGCGTTCGCTGGGCGAATCGGTTAACGATCTGTCCAGTCTGCAAGCCATGCTGGGCGAGCAGGTGCGGGATTCTGAAACACTTTTATTACAACAATCACGGGTAAATGCTGACCTGCAGGATGGTTTGATCAAAAGCCGGATGGTCAAGTTTTCAGGGTTGCTATCACGCCTGCGCCGGCTAGTCAGGCAAAGCAGCCAGGAGCTGGGTAAAAAAGCCGACCTGATAATTACCGGCGAGGAAAACGAGGTCGACAACAAGGTGCTCGATCGCATGGTAGCACCACTCGAACATATTATTCGTAACGCCCTGTCGCATGGTATTGAAACTCCGGTTGAACGGGTTAAAAGAGGCAAAGACGAAAGCGGGAAAATATCGATCGACATAACCCGTGACGGTTCCGATATCATCATTCGCGTCAGTGACGATGGAGCTGGCGTAGACCTTGACAAGGTGCGCAGTCGCGCGGTACAGCTCGGACTGCTTGATAAAAAGCACCAGATAAGCGATGCCGAACTGGTGCAGTACATTCTGGAACCGGGCTTTAGTACCGCCGAACACGTAACCCAGCTTTCGGGGCGCGGCGTCGGTATGGATGTCGTCGATATTGAGATCAAACAGCTTGGCGGAACCCTGCAGATTGAAACTAACCCGCAGGGAACGACATTTATTGCGCGCCTCCCGTTTACGCTTTCGATTAACCAGGCAATCCTGGTGCGTGCCAGTGAAGAAATTTACGCGATACCGCTGATGAATATCGAAGGTATCACCCGCCTGGAAGCCCGGCAGGTGCTTGAATACTATCAACAGGATAATCCCGAAATCGAGTATGCCGGACAGCAATTCGTGCTGTATAACCTTGCGGAGCTGGTCGATACAGGGGTTCCGTTTAAGCCCTCCGGTGACAATGAAAAACTGCCCATTATTTTTGGTCGCGCCGGGGATGTCCGGGTCGCATTGCATGTTGATGAAATCCTCGGTAACCGTGAGATCGTGGTTAAGTCGCTGGGCAAGCAATTAAGCCAGGTCAAGGCCCTTTCCGGAGCGAGTATTCTTGCTGACGGCAGCGTTGTGCTGATTCTTGATATAAATGGCCTGGTTAGACATGGCGCCGCCAGCGCTGTCAAAATTGTTTACCAGCAGCAAGACGGTCGCCTGTCGAATAAGCGCGACATCGTCATGGTGGTCGATGATTCGATCACGATGCGCCGGGTCGCTAGTAAATTACTCGAAAGGCATAATTACGAAGTAATCACCGCAAAGGATGGTGTTGACGCGCTTGCGCAACTGCAGGACCTGCGTCCGGATGTAATGTTGCTGGATATCGAAATGCCACGCATGGACGGATTTGAACTGGCAACGCATATGCAAAACGAGGAAAACTTTTCCAGAATTCCGATCATTATGATCACCTCACGCACCGGGGAAAAACACCGTGACCGCGCTTTTGAAATCGGAGTAAACAATTACATGGGCAAGCCTTACCAGGAAGAAGAATTGATAGAAAATATTCAAACTGCGCTGGGAGCCAGGTGACGGATATAGCTCATGAGTAACAAGTCAACATCGGTGCGATGCATGTTGCTGCCACTGACGACGCTTAACCTGTTGGTGCCGAACTCGGCAGTAGCCGAAATAATCGGCTACTCGACACCACGCCAGTTATCAGATAGCAGTGAGTGGTTTAGCGGCGTTGTGCTATGGCGCGGGGTTTATATTCCGGTGGTCGCGGTCGAACAAATGTGCGGCGTGAATACTGCGCAAACCGGGCCACGCGCAAGAATCGCTATCATTTACAATCCGGAAAAAGATCCTGAGCTGCCCTATCTTGGAATTCACATGCAGGATATTCCGCGTGCCTACCTGGCGGAAGCCGATAGCATGGAATCCGGTAATGACGAGGGCTTGAGTGAATACCTGGTGGCACGGGTAGACGATGATCAACTTGGCAGGGTAATCCCGGATCTGGATAAAATCATTGCCGACCTCAAGCGCGAGTTCAATCCGGGGCGTCTGGAAGAACTAAAGGCGTAATATCATCCCGTTGTCTGTAAAGCCATCTTCTCCAGGATGGATTTCAGACTAACCTAAATCACCCACTACCGACTGGACGATTGCAAGCGCAGCCGTGGCCGCGGTTTCGGTACGCAAAACCCGGGGACCAAGCCTGACCGACTTAAAACCGGCAGTTTTCGCAAATTGAATTTCGGGCAGGGTTAGTCCACCTTCCGGTCCGAGCAGAATCGATATCGATTGCGGGAGCGGCTGCAAAGCCGATGTGAGTACAGCGCCGTTGAAATCCAGCAACAATCCTGATTCACTACTCGAGGCTGCAATAGCCTGCTCCAAATCAGGATGAAAATCGAGTGCCGGTATAATTGCACGACCGCTTTGTTCACAGGCACTGATAGCAACCCCGCGCCAGTGAACCAGCTTTTTTTCAAGTTGTGTGGATTTCATCGGAGATTGCGTCCGCTCGGCATTAAAAATGGCAATCCGGTTAACTCCGAGTTCGGTAGTCTTCTGGATCACCCAGTCCATGTGATCGCTGCGTCCCATTGCCTGAATTATTTCGCAATCAAGTCCGGACTCGGTTTGCAAAGCTAGTGCCGAGTTAATCGTAGCCCTGACCTGTTTCCCCTCGATCGAGAGTGTTGCCTGGTAGTCGATCGCCTCCAGGCCGTCAAACAACAGCAGTGCTGCGCCCGGTTTCAGGCGCAGCACGTGCTTGAGGTAATGACTTTGAGACTTGTCTAGTAATACATCCTCACCAACGACAAGCTCTGCTCCGATATGTACGCGGGGAATCCGCATAGCCGGAGATACTATCTAGTAGCGGTACTGCTCAGGCTTGTACGGGCCCTCGACTTTGACGCCGATATAGTCGGCCTGTTCCTGGGTCAAGTTGGTCAGCCTGGCACCTATCTTATCGAGATGCAGGCGTGCCACTTCTTCGTCAAGATGCTTGGGCAGGACATAGACTTCATTCTGATACTTCCCTGGATTGCAGAAGATTTCCATCTGTGCCAGTACCTGGTTGGTAAACGAGTTCGACATAACGAAACTTGGATGGCCAGTGGCACAACCAAGATTTACCAGGCGTCCTTCGGCCAGCAGGATGATGCGTCGGCCGTCCGGAAAGATAATGTGGTCAACCTGGGGCTTGATGTTTTCCCATTGGTACTCTTTCATTTCGGCAACCTGGATTTCGTTATCGAAATGACCGATGTTGCAGACGATCGCCTGGTCCTTCATCTGTTCCATGTGATCCTTGCGGATAACATTGAAGTTTCCGGTTGCAGTAACAAAGATGTCGGCCTGGCTGCAGGCGTCGTCCATGGTGACCACGCGAAAGCCTTCCATCGCGGCCTGCAGGGCACAGATCGGATCGATTTCGGTCACCAGAACACTGGCACCAAGTCCTTTGAGAGACTGCGCGCAACCCTTGCCGACATCGCCGTAGCCGAGCACCAGCGCAACTTTGCCGGCGACCATGACGTCGGTGGCACGTTTGATGCCGTCGACCAGCGATTCGCGGCAACCGTAGAGGTTGTCGAACTTGGACTTAGTGACCGAGTCGTTAACGTTGAATGCCGGAAACGGCAGTTCGCCTCGCGCCTGCATCTGGTAGAGACGATGCACGCCAGTGGTCGTTTCTTCGGTAACACCCTTGATATTTTGCAGGATATTCGAGTACCAGTTGGGTGACTCGGCTAGTTTTGCCTTGATCGCGGCAAAGGCGATGACTTCCTCTTCGGTACCCGGGTTGTCGAGAACGGAAATATCTTTTTCCGCCTTGCTACCGAGGTTAATCAGCATGGTCGCATCACCACCATCATCGAGAATCATGTTGGGGGTACCGCCGTCGTGCCATTCCATGATCTTATGGGTGTACTGCCAGTAATCTTCGAGCGATTCGCCCTTGATTGCAAATACGGGTACGCCAGAATCTGCGATCGCGGCGGCAGCGTGATCCTGGGTAGAAAAGATGTTACAGGAAGCCCAGCGCACTTCGGCGCCTAGCGCAACCAGGGTTTCAATCAGGACTGCTGTCTGAATGGTCATGTGCAGCGAACCGGCGATGCGCGCACCTTTTAGAGGCTGCTCGCTGCCATATTTGCCACGCAGCGATACCAGGCCTGGCATTTCGGTTTCGGCAATCGCGATTTCCTTGCGGCCCCAGGAAGCAAGCTCGAGGTCGGCAACTTTGTAATCGTCTTTAATAACGTCTTTGGCAGTAGCACTCATAAATAATCTCCAAAACTATTTATGAGCGCCGTTGAATTGATCAGGTGAACGAGCCTGGCAGCCAAGCTGTCGCAGCGCTCCTCGCACACCTACCCCGAATGCAAAATTCGGGGGCACATATTGTAGCTATATACGCCCGACTGTCAATTTGGATCAGCCGTGATCGGAACCAGGGCGGCTACAAACCCGCTTCGGATTTCAGCGCATCGGCCTTGTCGGTACGCTCCCAGCTCAGGTCGAGATCTTCACGACCGAAATGACCGTAGGCGGCCGTGGGCTGGTATATTGGCTTCAGCAGGTCGAGCATTGCGATCAGGCCCTTGGGTCGCAGGTCGAAATGATCCCGAATCAGCGTGATAATGCGGCTGTCGTCGATACGCCCGGTGCCGAAGGTGTCGACACTGATCGAAGTCGGTTCGGCAACCCCGATCGCGTAGGAGACCTGGACCTCGCAGCGGTCGGCAATACCGGCCGCGACAATGTTTTTGGCCACGTAGCGCGCTGCGTATGCTGCCGAGCGATCGACCTTGGAAGGGTCCTTACCCGAGAAAGCGCCACCGCCATGGCGAGCCATTCCGCCGTAGGTGTCAACGATTATCTTGCGTCCAGTCAGGCCCGCGTCACCCACCGGCCCACCGATGACGAAGCGACCGGTTGGGTTAACGTGGATATTTTCGTTTTTACACTGCGCGAGCCATTCTTCTGGCAGCACCGGTTTCAGAATGGTTTCGATTACCGCTTCGCGCAGCGTGTTCAAGTCCACCGATTCCTTATGCTGGGTCGACAATACCACCGCCTCGATTCCGATGGGTTTATGATCTTCATAACGCAAAGTCACCTGGCTCTTGGCGTCGGGCAGCAACCAGTCCAGCTCGCCGGCTTTCATCAGTTCGAATTGTTTGCGTACCAGTCGATGAGAATAGGTGATTGGTGCCGGCATCAGTACATCGGTTTCGTTGCAGGCATAGCCGAACATCAGTCCCTGGTCACCGGCACCCTGTTGTTTGTCGTCAGATTCATCGACACCCATCGCGATATCGCCCGATTGCTTGCCGAGACCGGTAAGCACGGCGCAGGTTTTACCGTCGAAGCCGCATTCCGGATTATCGTAGCCGATATCGCAGACCGTTTTGCGCACCAGCGCTTCCATATCGACTTCAGCATTGGTGGTGATTTCGCCGGCCAGCAACACCATGCCGGTTTTTACCAGAGTCTCGCAGGCAACGCGAGAGCGATGGTCCTGTTCGAGCAGGGCATCGAGCACTGCATCAGAAATCTGATCCGCCATTTTATCTGGATGACCCCCGGATACGGATTCCGACGTAAAGATATATGAACTCGACATGACAACTCTCCAACCCAGAAATCGAAAAAAGGCATTATATGGAACGCGATGGAAAATAACAGTCCTGATTAGAGCGTTATAGGTTTAATGGATAGGCATAAAAATATTATGAGTTGCTGTCAATTTGCATTTACGAGAGAATATCGCGCCTTGTCGCCAGGGGGGTGTGCTGTGGTTAGGCTCAAGTCTTGGCCCGAGTTGTCAATTAATATTGTGCGGCCAGAGAATTATAATTATAAATCAAGAAGTTATGTTGAAAAATCGATTTTGAGGATGGTCAATGTCATCACGTAAAACGCTTGCCAATGCAATCCGTGCTTTAAGTATGGATGCTGTGCAAAGGGCCAATTCCGGGCATCCGGGTGCACCGATGGGGATGGCTGACATCGCTGAAGTACTGTTTAACGACTTCATGCGCCATAACCCGGCAAACCCGGAATGGAGCAACCGGGACCGCTTTGTCATGTCGAATGGGCATGGCTCGATGTTACCGTATTCGGTGCTGCATTTGAGCGGTTACGACGTCACTATTGAAGACCTTAAGAATTTTCGCCAGCTGCACTCCAAGACCCCGGGGCATCCCGAGCACGGTTATACGCCGGGGATAGAAACCACTACCGGGCCACTCGGACAGGGAATCGCAAATGCCGTGGGCATGGCGATTGCCGAGCGCGCGCTCGCGGCTACATTTAACCGCGACGATTACAATATCGTCGATCACTTTACCTATGTTTTCATGGGCGATGGATGCATGATGGAAGGCATTTCGCACGAAGCCTGTTCGCTAGCCGGAACCCTTGGGCTCGGCAAGCTGATCGCATTCTGGGATGACAATGGCATTTCCATCGATGGCAAGGTGGAGGGCTGGTTTCTCGATGATACCGGGAAACGCTTCGAGGCTTACGGCTGGCACGTGATAGAAGTTGATGGACACAATCCGGACGAGATCAAGATAGCGATTGAGGCTGCACGCGCGATTACCGCCAAACCTTCTTTAATTTGCTGCAAGACGATCATCGGATTCGGCGCCCCCAACAAGGCCGGTGGACACGCCAGTCATGGTGCTCCACTCGGTGAAGACGAGGTTGCGCTGACGCGGGTCGAGTTGAACTGGGAAGCTGAAGCTTTCGAAGTTCCTAAAGAAGTCTACAAGGGTTGGGATCATCGTCAGGCAGGTCAGGCCAAGGAAGATGCCTGGAACAAAATGTTTGCCGCGTATAAAGAAGAACATGCGGAACTGGCCGCGGAATTCGAACGCCGTTTAAATCGGGAGTTGCCGGAAAACTGGCAGGAGGCCACGCAGGCGTTTATCGAGGAGCTCAATGAAGCCGCCGAAAACAAGGCTACCCGCCAGTCTTCACTGGCCGCGCTCGAAGCTTATTCACCGTTATTGCCTGAACTGTTTGGTGGATCCGCGGACCTGGGAGGCTCCAATTTGACCGAGTGGTCCGGGTTCAAGCCAATGAGTGCCGAATCACCCGACGCCAATTACGTTAGCTACGGTGTGCGTGAATTCGGTATGTCGGCAATGCTCAACGGCATCGTACTGCATGGTGGTTTTATCCCGTTTGGCGCCACCTTCCTGGTTTTTTCCGACTACGCGCGCAATGCACTGCGCATGGCGGCCCTGATGAAAATCCAGAGTATCTTTGTCTATACCCACGATTCGATCGGTCTCGGTGAAGATGGCCCGACGCACCAGGCGGTTGAGCATATGCCGTCCTTGCGCCTGCTACCCGGAATGCAGCTTTGGCGTCCCTGCGACGGCGTCGAAACCGCGGTTAGCTGGAAAGCCGCGATCGAGCATCGTGAGGGCCCCAGTTGCCTCGTTTTTTCGCGACAGGGTCTGAAGCATCAGCCGCGCGAGCCCGAACAAATCGAGGCCATTGCCCGCGGTGGCTATATTCTGCGAGATTGTGAAGGTACTCCCGACGTGATCATTATTGCCACTGGCTCCGAGGTCGAGTTGGCAATGGCAGCCTGCGAATCGGAAGCACTTGAAAATGAAAATATACGTGTGGTATCGATGCCCTGCACTGCAGTATTTGATCGTCAACCCGCGGATTACCGGGATTCGGTTCTGCCGCCTACCGTAAGCGCGCGCATCGTTGTAGAAGCGGCGGCAACTGCCGGCTGGTACAAGTATGTCGGTATGGATGGAACTATCATTGGCATCGACACCTTCGGCGAATCGGCCCCCGCTAAAGAATTATTTGCCTACTTCGGTTTCACCGTTGATAAGGTGGTGGATGCGATAAACGACCTATTGGGTACAGACTAGATTTTTAACTTACAGGAGAAATTCAAATGACAATTCGTGTCGGCATAAATGGTTTTGGTCGAATCGGGCGCATGGTGTTCCGTGCAGCACAGGATTTCAGCGATGTTGAAGTCGTCGGTATCAACGATCTGCTCGAGCCTGATTACCTGGCCTACATGCTGAAGCATGATTCGGTACACGGCAAGTTTAAAGGCGATATCGCGGTGGAGGGCAACACACTGGTTGTTAAGGGCAAAAACATCCGCCTGACAGCCGAGCGCGACCCGGCCGATTTGAAATGGGGTGATCTTGATGTCGACATTGTGATCGAAGCGACCGGGTTATTCCTGACCAAGGAAACCGCGCAGAAGCATATCGACGCTGGCGCCAAAAAGGTAATCATGTCAGCGCCTTCCAAGGATGACACTCCGATGTTCGTATTTGGTGTCAACGACGAAAACTATGCCGGCGAAGCCATTATATCGAATGCTTCCTGTACCACGAACTGCCTGGCGCCCGTTGCCAAGGTTATCAATGATAATTTCGGCCTCAAGCGTGGCCTGATGACCACCGTACACGCGGCGACGGCAACCCAGAAAACGGTGGACGGACCCTCGATGAAAGACTGGCGCGGTGGCCGCGGCATTCTGGAAAATATCATCCCGTCGTCAACTGGAGCCGCAAAGGCGGTGGGCAAGGTATTACCTGAACTCAACGGTAAACTGACCGGGATGGCCTTTCGGGTACCGACTTCCGACGTGTCGGTTGTCGATTTAACGGTTGAGCTGGAAAAAGATGCCAGTTACGAAGATATATGTGCGGCGATGAAGGCTGCCTCGGAAGGCCCGATGAAAGGCGTGCTTGCCTATACCGAAGATAAGGTGGTATCGACCGATTTTCGTGGCGAAGCCTGTACCTCGACCTTTGATGCCGAAGCCGGGATTCAAATGGATGATACTTTCGTCAAGCTGATTTCGTGGTACGACAACGAGTGGGGATATTCCTGCAAGGTTGTCGAAATGGCGCGTGTAATCGCTGGCTGAGGATGACCGTACTTGAATTGACCGGCCTTGACCTGGCCGGTAAACGTGTCCTCATCCGCCAGGACCTGAACGTCCCGATCAAGGACGGCGAGGTCTCCAGCGATCAGCGTATCAAGGCTTCGCTGCCGACGATCCGGCATTGCATCGACGCGGGTGCACAGCTGATGATCATGTCGCACCTGGGGCGCCCGGAAGAGGGTAATCCGGAGGCGCAGTTTTCACTGCAGCCGGTAGCGAGCTATCTCGGTAATGCGCTTGGTAAAGAGGTGCCGCTGGTAGTCGACTACCTCGAGCGGGCGCCTGTCATCGCCGATGGCGAGCTGGTGCTACTCGAAAACGTGCGCTTCAATCGCGGTGAAAAGTCTGATGATGAAAGCCTGTCGCGACAGTATGCGGCACTGTGCGATATTTTCGTCATGGACGCATTTGGTACCGCGCATCGCGCACAGGCATCGACCCATGGCGTAGGCCAGTTTGCACCGGTTGCGTGCGCGGGGCCGTTACTCGCGACTGAGCTCGATGCATTGGGCAAGGCCTTGCACAAGCCTGAACGCCCGGTGGTCGCAATCGTAGGTGGTTCAAAGGTTTCAACCAAATTGACTGTGCTCGATTCGCTGTCTGCGATGGTTGATCAACTCATCCCCGGGGGCGGAATCGCTAACACCTTTATCGCGGCCGCAGGTTACAATGTCGGCAAATCGCTGGTGGAGGAGGATTTGATCCCCGAGGCGAAACGACTGATGGAGCAGGCAGAGTCACAGGGCCGTGAAATCCCGATCCCTGTAGACGTGGTTTGTGGTAAGGCGTTTTCGGAATCAGCTACCGCTGAAATCAAATCGGTCGAGCAGGTCGAAGATGATGACATGATTTTAGATATAGGCCCGCAAACGGCAGTTCGCTTTGCCGAAATTATGCAGCAGGCGGCAACCATTGTCTGGAATGGCCCGGTCGGGGTGTTCGAGTTCGACCAGTTCGGCGAAGGCACCCGGGTGCTATCGCAGGCGATCGCGGCTTCATCCGCGTTTTCGATCGCAGGCGGGGGCGACACGCTGGCGGCTGTCGACAAGTATGGAATCTCCAATCAGATTTCATACATATCCACCGGCGGCGGCGCTTTCCTCGAGTTCCTGGAAGGTAAACAATTACCAGCCGTGACCCTGCTGGAACAAAGGTATTCTGACTATGAGAGCAGTTCAACGTAGAACCAAGATCGTCGCCACGATGGGGCCGGCAACGGAATCGGATGCCGCCATCGATAGCCTGATCAAGGCCGGGGTTGACGTCGTACGTCTCAACTTTTCCCACGGTACCGCAGACGAACACAAGGCGCGTGCCGAAAATATTCGCCGCATCGGCCTCGAGAACAATCGACACCTCGCAATCCTCGCCGATTTGCAGGGGCCCAAGATACGGCTCGAAAAATTCAAACAGGGCTCGATCGAGCTCGCAGTCGGAGACAGTTTTTGCCTGGATACTGGGTGCGCGGATGGTGAAGGTGATGTTCATCAAGTCGGTGTGACCTACAAGAAGCTGCCGCAGGATGTCGAAAATAACGATATCCTGGTGCTCGATGATGGTCGCATCGTGCTGCAGGTCGATGCCGTCGAGGGCACACGAATTAACTGCACTGTGCAGGTGGGGGGTGAACTTTCCGACAACAAGGGTATTAATCTCAAAGGCGGTGGTTTGACCGCCGAGGTATTAACCGACAAGGATAAGGCCGATTTAAAAATTGCGGCACTCATCGACGCCGACTACCTTGCGGTATCGTTTCCGAGAAACGCGGGCGACATGAACCAGGCGCGCAGGCTGCTCGAGGAAGAGGGCAGTTCGGCAGGCTTGGTGGCCAAGATCGAACGTGCCGAGGCGCTCGAAAATCTGGAGGAGATTATCGCAGCCTCGGATGCGCTGATGATTGCGCGCGGCGATCTCGGTGTTGAAATCGGTGACGCCAATTTACCCGCGGTACAAAAGGAAATTATTCGCAAGGCCCGTGAATTAAATTGTGTCACCATTACCGCAACCCAGATGATGGAGTCGATGCGCGACAACCCGATTCCGACGCGGGCCGAGGTATTCGATGTCGCCAACGCGGTGCTCGACGGTACTGACGCGGTCATGCTGTCGGCAGAAACCGCAACAGGTTCCTATCCAAGTCAGACCGTGCAGTCGATGTCGGATATTTGTTTGAACGCCGAGCAGCAAAGCCGCGCAATCAAATCCAGGCACCGGCTCGATGACATCTTCGAAAAGGTTGACGAAGCGATTGCGATGGCAGCCATGTATACCGCGAACCATCTGGATGTGCGCGCTATTGCAACCCTGACCGAGTCCGGTTCGACGTCACTTTGGATGTCGCGTATCAGTTCGGCGATACCGATTTATGCCCTGTCACGCCACGAATCAACCAACCGCAAGGTCAATCTTTACCGCGGGGTATTCCCGGTATTTTTCCCAACTATCCACACCAATCATGCCGAGGCGAACCAGGAAGCGGTCGAATTAATGAAAAGACACGGTGCAGTCGAGGAGGGTGACCTGGTGATTATTACCAAGGGTGACCTGATGGGAACCGGGGGCGGGACCAACGCGATGAAAATTGTCGAAGTCGGCAATATGCCGGATTTTATCGCCTAGACCGCCGCGGTGTTGGGCGAATCCCTCTGCGTCAGCAAGCTGTAACTGAAAATGGCGAGTCCGATCCAGATACCGATAAATCCTACCAGCTTGTTGAAATCAAAGGCTTCTC
This sequence comes from Gammaproteobacteria bacterium, assembly GCA_029862125.1. Classification (GTDB taxonomy): domain Bacteria; phylum Pseudomonadota; class Gammaproteobacteria. Next base: position 45,005 of record JAOTXY010000024.1, read on the forward strand.
CAAGCAGCAGCACGCCGGATAAAAACTGCAGTGACGGTGTAACATAGAATAATATGCCCACCGTAGTCATCGGCAACATTCGCGTCCCGGCAGTGAAAAAAGCAAGTGG
>JAOTXY010000094.1 GCA_029862125.1 Gammaproteobacteria bacterium
GTATTCGCCTGTCGGGAGAAGGCGAGGCCGGCGATGCAAGTGCTCCGTCCGGCGATTTGTTCGTGCAAATACATGTCAAACCACATCCGATTTTTGAGCGTGATAATGCTGATCTTTACTGCGAGGTACCTATTAGCATTGTTACTGCCGCGCTTGGCGGCGAGCTCGAGGTACCCAGCCTCGAAGGCAGACTAAACCTGAAAATACCAGCAGGCACCCAGACACATAAGCAGTTTCGGATGCGCGGCAAGGGTGTCAAACCGGTTCGAGGTGGTCCAATCGGTGATTTAATCTGCCGCATTGTTGTCGAAACACCTGTAAAATTGAACGCCGAGCAAAAAGAACTACTTGAACAATTTGCACAATCGATGGATAAGGCGGGAAAGAAACACAGCCCGAATGAAAATTCCTGGGTCGATAACATGAAGAAGTTCTTTGAAGATATGAAATCTTGAGACATTGAACCTGGGAGGTCACTAGTGGCTCGAATCGCAATTGCAGGCGCAGCAGGACGGATGGGCAGGAACCTGGTTATCGCCTGTTGCGAGACCGACGATATGGAGTTAACCCAGGCCCTGGAGCAGGATCAAAGCCCGTCTCTAGGCATGGATAGCGGTTTGCTGGCCGGACTGGCCCCCAATAAAGTATTAATCAGCGATCACCTCGACGCCAGCTCGTATGACGTACTGATCGACTTTACCCATCCGAGCGCTACCACTCACCACGTCGATTTTTGTTTAAAGCACGGCAAGAAAATGGTTGTCGGCACCACCGGTTGTGACGCCGAACTAGAGCAAAAAATGCACACGGCTGGACAGGAAATTGCCATTGTTTATGCGCCGAATATGAGTGTCGGGGTGAACCTTTGTTTTAAACTGCTGCAAACAGCCGCCGCGGTTCTCGGCGATAGCGTTGATATTGAAATAATCGAAGCACATCATCGCCACAAGGTAGACTCGCCGTCCGGCACCGCTTTAAAAATGGGGCAGGTGGTTGCCGAAACCCTGGGCCGCAAGCTGGATGATTGTGCGGTTTACGGTCGTGAAGGCCAGACCGGGGCCAGGGAACGTAATACCATCGGCTTCGAAACGATCCGCGCCGGGGATATTGTCGGCGAGCACACGGTTTTATTCGCCGCCGAGGGTGAACGTATCGAAATTACGCACAAGGCTTCCAGTCGGATGACCTTCGCGCACGGTGCGATTCGGGCATGCCGCTGGTTGGAGCAACAGGAAAAAGGCATTTTCAGCATGCAGGAGGTACTCGAAATTGCGTGAATTCACATTAGATAGTTAATGTAAGCAAATGAATTTAAACCGCTTTACCATTTTTCCTGCCATTCATTTGCGCAATGGAGAGGTAGTGCGTTTCACCCAGGGTGATACCGAAAATCCAGTTGTCTTCAATACCGATCCAGTCGCATGCGCACGCCAGTGGATCGAACAGGGCGCCGAATGGCTGCAGGTTGTCAATCTTGACGCCGCTTTCAACGAGGACGCCAGCCATAACTGGGAACTTATCAAACAGATAACCGCGCTCGAGGTAAATATTCAGTTCGGTGGCGGCATCCGCAGCATTGATGATGTCCACTGGGCGATGAAATCGGGCATCAAGCGGGTCATTATCGGGACTTCTGCGGTTGAAAATCCACAAATGATGGCAGAGTCGATTGCAACCTATGGCAGTGATGCAGTTGTGCTCGGGATCGATGCCGATGCCCAGGGCGAGGTCCAGATTCATGGCTGGCGAGCAGGCGGAAGCGTGCAGGCTACAGCGCTTGCGATTCAAATGCGGCAACTGGGAGTAACCACAGCAATTCATACCAGTATTCATCGTGACGGTTCGATGACCGGGATTGACCTGGAAGCATCTATTGATCTTGCCGCCATGAGCGGTTTGCGAATCATCGTTGGCGGTGGTATCGGCTCAATGACCGATGTGCGTGAGTGCTTTAACAACGACGGCATCGATGGCGTAATCATCGGTAAGGCACTCTATACCGGTAATGTTGACCTGAAAAAAGCGCTCGATATTTCCAGTCATAAAGACTCCTTCGAGGCCGGGTTATCCAAGTGGAAGGCCGATCAAAGCATGCCCTGGAATCGATTTGGATATGAACTGGTCGAACATAATTTGAAGAAGCATATCCCGATGGATTCACAACCGCTGCGTATTCTTGATGCCGGTGGCGGTAACGGGCTTGACAGCCTGGCGCTGGCGCGCATGAATCACCAGATTGAACTTGTTGATATCTCCCAACAGATGCTCGATGACGCTCGCGCCAATGCAGCATTGGCCGGTGTTACCGATCGACTGAGTATCCACGCGATGGATATTCTCAACATTGGCAGTAAATTTTCCGAAAACGAGTTTGATATAATCCTCTGTCACAACGTTATTCAATTTATCGACGAGGTGAAACCGCTGCTGGAGGTCCTGCAGCTGGTTTTGAAGCCCGGTGGTTTCATGTCATTGATAGCCACCAATCAATATTCGTTACCCTACCAGGCGGCCTTTCTGGAACAGGACCTGGATAAAGCCTATGACCTGCTCGACCAGAGCGATCAGTACAACTCGATATTTGATATTAACGTGCATGAATATCGCCCTGACGAAGTCATCGACTGGCTCACTGGTATGGGACTAAACCTGGAAAAACACTACGGGATTCGGTGCCTTTACAATTACTGGGGCACCAATGAATTAAAGGAGGATTCCGCGGTATACAAAAAACTGAAGAAGCTCGAAATGGAGTTTACCGAACGCGATCCCTACAAGCTTACTGCGAGGCAGTTCCAGATCATCGCGCGAAAGACCTGACCGGGTCAGTCGCATAAAAATCGTTAACGCATTGTCACCAGCTCCTCCGAGCTGGTTGGATGAATCGCCACGGTGTCATCGAAGTCCTGTTTGCAGGCTCCCATCCGTATTGCTACCGCGAAACCCTGCAGCATCTCGTCGACCGCGGGACCTATCATGTGGCAACCAATAACCTTTTCTTCCTCATCGAGACATACCAGTTTCATCGCGGTGGGCACGTCGTGTCCACTGATCGAGTTGTACATCGCCGTAAACCGAGTCTGGTAAACCTTGATTCGATCGCCGTATTGTTCTCGTGCCGCTTCCTCGGTAGCGCCTACGGTTCCGATCGGTGGGTGACTGAATACGACGGTTGGAATCAACTCGTAATCGAGGTGACGCTCGGCCTGGTTATTGTAGAGGCGATCCGCCAGCCGCCTGCCAGCGGCAACCGCAACCGGGGTTAGTGCAGCCCGCCCGGTTACATCTCCAAGGGCAAAAATATGAGGCTGATTGGTACATTGATATACATCGGTTTGGATAAATTTTTTCTGATTTATGCCGACGTCGGCGTTTTCCAGTTTCAGCGTATCAAGGTCAGTGGCCCGTCCTATTGCATAGATCACCTGATCCACCTCCTCAAGCCCAACACCATGATTGTCATCAACTTCCAGCAGCCCCGAAGCCGCCCGCCTGATGTGGGTAATTTGACAGTTGGTTCGCAGCTCGATACCGGATTTGGCAAGCTCTTCCAGCAGAGTTGTTCGTATCAGGCTGTCGAACTCACCCAGTACATGATGCTTGCGTAAAAACAGGGTGACATGGCTTCCCAGCGAGTTCAGTACGCCGGCCAGTTCTACCGCGATATAACCCGAGCCCACTATCGCAACGCGAGCCGGTTGCCGATCGAGCGCGAAAAATCCATCGGAAGTGATGGCGTGTTCCGCACCGGGTATGTCCGCTACCCGCGGATGTGTTCCGGTCGCAATGGCAATATGTTTGGCAGAATATTGTTTACCGTTGACAACTACCGTGTTGGCGTCGACGAAACTGGCCTCACCTTCAATTTCGTCGATGCCAAGTTCTTTCAAGTACCCGTGATACCAGTCATTGATTCCGCTGATGTATCGTTCCCGCTTTTCAACCAGCCTGGACCAGTCAAACCCGTTACTGGTCAGATCGTAACCATAACCACCGGCATCGTCGATCATATGAGCCAGGTTCGCTGCGAACCACATGATTTTCTTTGGCACACAGCCGACATTGACACAGGTGCCGCCGATATCGCCGCGTTCCACGATCGCACAACGTTGACCATAGCTGGCCGCGCGTTCCGCAATAGACAGGCCGCCACTTCCGGCGCCAAGCGTGATCAGGTCATAGTCGTATTCATGTGCCATGGTTTTCTCCGTGTTTACCGGCGCGCACTGTAGCAGTTTTCTGATAGATTTTTTATCCTTCTGCAGACATAATTCGTCGGAATCTGAAATGGTCGGGTCAAATGTTTAAATTTATAAGATTCCTGATAACCCATGGCATTGCCCTGGCACTCGGCTTTGCACTGGGAATTTACCTGTTACCAATACTGGTGGCACCGGAAGGGCCCAGTGACGCCGAGGTGTCAACTTCGATGTCGCAGGCCATGTTCAGTGCTCAATTCCGCAAAGACCTGCCGGGTAGCGATTTCCTGCATTGGGGGGAAGGGACGATTTCGATCTCGGCAAAGCAGATCGGCTTTATGGGATCGCTTGCACCGGGACCAGATTACCGTCTGTACCTGACTCGTAAGCTCGTTCTGAATGAACAGGAATTTCTGAATGTAAAAAATGAATCAGTCGTTGTCGGGGAGGTTAAGACCTTCAGTAATTTTATTCTGCCGATGCCGGAATCTATCAATCCATCCGAATATACTGCGGTTGTTGTCTGGTGTGAATCTTTCGCTGAATTTATAACGGCCGCAAATTACCAGTAGTACGTTCCTTGGCAGATTGACATTAACTAGTCCTGCGGGCCCCAGAGGATCCGGTCGAGACTATCTTCGGTTTCGAGTTCAATAATTTTTGTACCATCGAAGCGTATACCTTCCTGCTTTAACAACTGCGCCTGCTCCCGGTAAGAACGGGATCCGATTTCAAATGCCAGGGTTCGATTCGAGCGCACCACGCGAAACCAGGGCAGGGGATCGGGAGATCTCCCGAGTGCAGCACCGACCATCCGCGAATAGCGAGGAAATCCAGCCGCCCTCGCGACTTCGCCATAACCCATTACCCGGCCGGGAGGAATCGAGGCAACAACCTGCCAGACCTGGTGATCAAATTTTTCCCTGAAGCGACTCATGGTGCGAGTTTACTATCGGACGCGATGGCTGAAAAGCAATCCGGAATTTTCATCCAGGCCGGGATAGGCTATCCCGGGAATTCTTCGTTTCTGCTCTTGATAATTCTTGCTAACCCTTACGGCACATAGATTAATAGTTAGCAAACGACATCGGAACCTATACGATATATTGCATTAAGATGTTATTTTAAACTATTGAATTTAATAGATTTACTGCTCATTTAATCTCACTGTTAAATTGCCTAATCGCTTAACCAGATCAATTAGCCTCACCGCGCGCATGTTCCCTCTTACCGAGTTGCACCAGCCGGCGTACCTCCGAAACTGCAACGCTGATAGTCGGGAAATCGCAGCTGCGCATCGCGCTGAACTCGTTGAGAATACTGTCATAGCGCTGTAGCGCAATGTCGTTATGTTGTTCCCAGATAGACATCGCCTTGTTGGTATGACGCTTGTTTTCCACGATCTGTAAAACCAGCTCGGTCAGGTTATGCTGATTGGCATGCAAATCATTACGCAAATTCAGGATCGCGAGATGATTCCAGTGAGTGCGCACTATGGTTTGTGAAATGGCGTCTCTGATCCAGTGCAACTGCAGGCGCTCCGACAATACAAAAAACAGCCTCGCCACATACTCGGTATCCGTGTGAAGTTCTGACTTGATTTCAATGATATCGAAGGCCGAAGCCAGCGTCGTTTTATCAACCAGTTCGTGCGCAAGTGCCTTGGGCAACCGGTATTTGACAAAGCGTCGCTTGGTGGCGAGATAATTCTTGCGGGATTGACCCACCATGACGCTGGATATGACTTTGCGTAAAATTTTAGTATCGGATTTGTAACGCGCGATCACCTCGCTGACACTGAAATCTGCTGGCTGATTACGCAACAACCAACTGATCGAACGCTCCAGTAATCCACTAACCGCCTGGAAACAATCGTACCTGTCGTTTTCGTGAACGACGTTATCCAGCTTCTCCAGTTTCCTCCAGGTATCGTAGAGGTCAAAAACTTCAACACATACCACGTAGGCCTTGGCGATATCCTCGATGGTTGCACCGGTCTCCTCGCGTATGCGCGAACCAAAGCCGATACCGATATTGTTTGCGATCTGGTTACTCAGTATCGTGGCAATAATTTCCTTGCGCAGTGGATGCTTGCGGATTTCATCGGCATAACGTTTGCGTATCAATCTCGGGAAGTATCCCAACAGGAGCGCGTCATAACAATCTTCAGTCAGCGACGAGGCTTCTAGCAGTGCATTTTTGTAGGTTAGCTTGCTGTAGGATAGCAATATCGATAGTTCGGGGTGGGTCAGCCCCTGGTTCTTGGCGATACGATCGGTGATCTGCTTGTCGCTGGGAAGATGTTCCAGACGCCGATTCAATATCTTTTCCGTTTCAAGATGGCGCATGAAGCGGGCGTGCTGATACATGTTAAGCGCGGCGTGCTGTTCGATGCTGTCGATGATCTGGGTCTGGCGATAGTTATTAAACAGGCATTTCTGAGCAATTTCATCAGTCATGTCAACCAGCAACTGGTTACGTTCCTTGCTGCTTAATTGCCCGCTCTTGACCAGTTGCGATAACAGGATCTTGATATTGACTTCTTTATCCGAGCAATTGACACCCGCAGAGTTGTCGATTGAATCCGTGTAAATCAGGCCGCCTGCCTGCGCGTACTCAATGCGACCACGCTGGGTAACCCCGAGATTACCTCCTTCGCCGATAGCTTTAGCGCGCACCTGCCTGCCATTGATACGAATCGCGTCATTGCTTTTGTCGGAAACATCGCTGTCGGATTCGGCGGTCGCCTTGATATAGGTCCCGATACCACCATTCCAGATCAGGTCAACCCGGGCCTTCAGGATATAGACAATTAATTGGTTTGGCGTCAGGTGATCTTCCTTGCATTCGATGAGTTGCTTGATCTCAGGTGTGAGATTGATTTGCTTTGCCGACCTTAAAAATACACCGCCACCCTTGCTGATCAACTTCCTGTTGTAGTCATTCCAGGTAGAACGAGTTAAACCGAACATGCGCTCGCGCTCTTTGAAACTTTTCTTAATGTCTGGTTTGGGGTCAATAAAAATATGCATATGGTTAAACGCAGCGACCAACTGTATGCAGGGTGATAACAGCATGCCGTTACCAAACACGTCTCCCGACATATCGCCAATGCCGACTACGCTAAATGGCTCTCGTTGAATATTCCTGCCGAGGCCGCGGAAATGGCGTTTTACCGATTCCCAGGCACCACGCGCCGTTATTCCCATTTTCTTGTGGTCATAGCCTTGCGAACCACCAGATGCAAAAGCATCATCGAGCCAGAAACCATGCCGCTCCGAGATACCATTGGCAACATCTGAAAAAGCGGCCGTACCCTTATCGGCGGCGACAACCAGGTATGGATCGGCGCTATCATGAATCCGGGTGCGCGGGGGTGTTTTGACCTCGTCATCAACCCGATTATCGGTCAACTCTAAAAGCGCATTGATGTACAAGGCGTAGCAGGCCTGAACTTCGCCATATACCTCCGACGCGGGCAAATGGGCAATCTGCTTGGTGATAAATCCTCCCTTGGAACCGGCCGGAACGATGACCGCATTTTTTACAATTTGCGCCTTCATCAAACCCAGTACCTCGGTACGGTAATCCTCGCGCCGATCAGACCAACGGATCCCGCCGCGGGCAACACGACCACCGCGTAAATGTATGCCCTCGAATCGCGGGGCATAAACATAAATCTCGAACACGGGGCTCGGTTTCGGGAGTTGCTCTATTCGTGTCGAATCAAGTTTAAAGCTGAGGTGGCCGGAATCACCCGGGATATCCTGGAAATAATTGGTGCGAACCGTGGCATCCACCAGGTTGAGCATGCGCTTGTAGATGAGATCATGGTCCAGGGATTCGATATCGTGCAACTTTTCCTCGATTACGCCGAAAAGCTGGAGGTGAGAATCGCTGTCGACCTTGTCCGGATCGAACTTGCGTATAAAACTGCGTACCAGCAATAGCGTAATTTCAGGGTAACTGTTCAGCGTCTCGATGATGTATTCACGACTATGTGGAAATCGAATTTGCTGCAGGTAGGCGGTATAGGCACGCAGTATCTGGATATTCCGTGCCTTGATGCAGGCACTGAACAGTAAATGATTGAAATCATCGTTTTCGCTGCGTTTTTTCCAGATACTCTCGAATAGCTCGCTGAAGTAGCGTGGTATTTTATCCGGATCTACATCGCAGATATTATCGCCACGTTCCAAGGTGAAATGATTGATCCAGTAATTTCGATTGCCCAGCCTGATGCGATAAGGCCGCCCGATCAGTACCTGCAAACCCATGGACTCGAACACCGGCATCGACTGCGACAGTGGGATCGTATCTTTAAGCGTGAACAACTTGATCGAATAATTTTTAGGGTCCCGGGTAATTTTTACCAGCCTGGCCTGGGCCCGGTTGCGGGTATTGATCGTCGCCAGGACCTCGAGATCCGGAACCGCGTCGTCTACCGAAAAATCACCCTGGTAATTTTCTGAAAAGGTTTCTTCACTGATCTTCAACCTGGTCAGTTCAGGATTATCATCGACACGTTTGAATAGCTGTTTGTACCAATTGTTCATTACCGCAGCCCTTTTTATATTATTGACGGCATTGTAAACCTTTTATCGAAACGGGTTTGGCTCTATATTAGAACCCGGCCAGAAAATTCCATCCACCACGGCGGAAAATAGTCATGCATGCTGAACTGCCTGTCATTCCACCCCTAGCAGACGATAAGCTGCGCCAGAAGATCCGTGATCATTACCTTGAAAATGAAGCCGGGGTAATCGCTGGGCTGGTCGCAAATGCCCACTTCGAAGACCGGGAACGCAAGGCTATCAGCGCTATGGCCGCCGAGCTGATCAGCAAGGTTCGGGCGGATAGCAGTCCGAGTATGATGGAAAACTTTCTCGCCGAGTATGGTCTGTCGACACGCGAGGGAGTGGCCCTGATGTGTCTTGCCGAGGCCCTGTTGCGGGTTCCTGACGCGCAGACCATAGATGAACTGATCGAAGACAAAATCTCGCCGGGGAACTGGGGCGAGCACCTGGGTCATTCAGGCTCTCCGCTGGTGAACGCTTCGACCTGGGCATTGATGCTAACCGGTAAAATTGTTGCGCCCGAGGACGAGGGTGGTTTGCGCCTGACCCTGCACGGATTAGTCAAGCGACTTGGCGAACCCCTGGTACGCAATGCAGTGGGCCAGGCGATGCGTGAACTGGGCCGGCATTTCGTACTGGGCACCAATATCGACAAGGCGAGGAAACGAGCCAGGGAACTGCAAAAGCTTGGCTACACCTATTCCTACGACATGCTCGGAGAGGCCGCCCGCACCGAGTCCGACGCCAGGAATTATCACCTGGCTTATTCTAATGCTATCTCCGGATTGGCAAAGGACTGCAAGCACAAGAGCACGCGTGATAATCCGGGCATATCAGTGAAACTATCGGCGCTGCATCCACGTTATGAAATGGGCCAGTACCACCGCGTTATCGACGAACTGATACCAAGGGTTGAATCATTGGCGATGCTGGCCTGTTCCGCCAACATGGGATTTAATATCGATGCCGAGGAAGCTGACCGCCTTGATATCTCGCTCGACGTTATTGAGGCGGTTCTGTCCAATCCGGCATTGCGCGGCTGGGACGGTTTCGGTGTTGTGGTGCAGGCTTTCGGTAAACGCGCGATGCCGGTACTCGACTGGCTTTATGCCCTGACCCAAAGGCTCGACCGCAAAATCATGGTGCGCCTGGTAAAAGGCGCCTACTGGGATACCGAGATCAAGCGGGCACAGGTTCTCGGACTCTCCGACTACCCGGTTTTCACGCGCAAGGTAAATACCGACATATCCTACCTGGCCTGTACCAGGAAACTGCTGGCGATGACGGATCGCATCTACCCGCAGTTTGCAACTCACAATGCTCACTCGGTAGCAGCCGTTTTAAAACTTGCAGGTGATCAACACGACTACGAGTTTCAGCGACTGCACGGAATGGGAGAGTCCCTGCACGAGTACGTGCATAGCAAGCATGATGCCCGTTGTCGCATTTACGCGCCGGTGGGTGAACACCAGGATTTACTGGCCTACCTGGTCAGACGCCTGCTCGAAAACGGGGCCAATAGTTCTTTCGTTAATCAAATTGTCGACACCAGTATTTCGCCGGAATCGATTGCACGTGATCCAATCGATGTGATATCGGAACTTGAAAATTTATCGAATCCGAATATCACTATGCCGCCGGAACTCTATGGCAGCACGCGTCTTAATTCACAGGGTTGGGATATTACCGACCTGACCTGCCTGCATGAAATCAACAACTCCCGCGAGCCTTTATGTACCAAAACCTGGCAGGCAAAACCACTAACGGCTGCCGACATAACACATACTACCAGTCGTGATGTTTTTAATCCCGCGGATCCCGGAGACCGGGTAGGAGCGGTCTTCGAAGCGGACCTCGACACCGTGGAGCAGGCAATTCAAAGTGCTACCGAAGGCAGTGCAGAATGGTCACGAACCAGCAGGGAGGAGCGCGCTGCCTGTCTGCAACGTGTAGCCGATCTCTATGAAAAAAACGCCGCGGAATTCTTCGCCTTGTTGGCGCGCGAAGCCGGTAAATCCTGGCTCGATGCAGTCGGCGAATTACGCGAAGCGGTCGATTTCGCTCGCTACTACGCGACGCAACTCGATTCGCTGGACACTGACCTCGCTGCACGTGGCGTTATAGCCTGTATTTCTCCGTGGAACTTTCCGCTGGCTATATTCAGTGGCCAGGTATTCGCCGCACTTGCCACCGGCAACTGCGTTATCGCGAAACCCGCCGAGCAGACCAGCCTGGTAGCGGCTTTCGCAGGCGATTTAATGCACCAGGCCGGGATTCCACCAACCGCATTCCAGCTGTTACCGGGAACCGGCGCAGTTGTCGGGGCAGCTCTCAGCGCAGATGCTCGTATTGCCGGCATCTGCTTCACGGGTTCAACCGCGACCGCAATGCATATCAATCGCAACATGGCTCTTCATCTACCGGTAACGGCGCCGTTGATTGCCGAGACGGGTGGTCTGAACGCGATGATTGTTGACTCTACCGCGTTACCCGAACAGGTGGTTCGTGACGTACTGGCTTCCGCCTTTCAAAGCGCGGGGCAACGCTGTTCCGCATTGCGCATGCTTTACCTGCAGGAAGATGTGGCGGATAAAGTGCTGGAGATGTTGTTTGGTGCAATGGATGAGCTAAGCGTGGGTAATCCCTGGTACCTGGCTACCGATGTCGGCCCGGTTATCGACCAGGCGGCAAAACAGAAAATTGATGCGCATTGCCAGGGCATGGCGCAACAGGGACGTGTACTTAAATCTCTCGATGTTCCGCAGCAAGGCCTGTTCGTGGCCCCGACCGTGATTGAACTTGACGGTATCGAGCAACTCGAAGAAGAGATATTTGGCCCGGTGTTGCATGTCGCTCGGTTTGCGGCAAACGACATTGATACAGTGGTTAACTCGATCAATGAGCAGGGTTATGGCCTGACATTCGGCATACACACGCGGGTTGATTCGCGTGTGGAGCAGGTGGTCAGACGCATAAAGGCGGGCAACGTCTATGTAAACCGTAACCAGATTGGCGCGGTAGTTGGCACCCAGCCGTTTGGTGGTGAAGGGCTTTCCGGTACCGGTCCCAAGGCCGGCGGTCCCTGGTATTTGCATCGATTCGTTAGCGAGGCGAATCCGCAATTCAGCAGTGTACAACAACAGGCGGTCGATACTGCAGCGTTACAGAAGCTCGTATCGAGTGTTGCAGGTTCCGCGTCGACCCGGGCAAACCCCGACCTCGAGAAATTACAACGGCTGGCCAGCAGCGAAGGGCTTAAACACGACGTCAAATCGATTGTCGATATACACACAATGCCGGGACCGACCGGTGAAACCAATCAATTATCGGCACATCCTCGCGGCTTGGTACTGTGTCTTGGACCGACACGTGCCGATGCGCTACTACAGGCAATATCAGCCCTGGCACAGCAAAACTCGGTCGTAATCGTGGCTGAAAAGGCCGATCAATTAGGCGAACTTTTGCACCAGGCGGGGATGAGTGCGGCTGGAATCGACGGCTCGGTCGAAGCCGGCTCGTTACGGAATTTAACCGGAATCGATGCAATCATGTCGCAGGCAGACACTGAACAGTTACGTGCTTACCGAATTGCCCTGGCTGACAGAGGCGGCAAGTTAATACCGCTGATATCCGGGCTTGATGAACTTGATCGTCTGATCGTCGAACGTCATTTATGCATCGATACTACCGCTGCCGGTGGCAACGCCAGTTTGATAGCCGCGGGTAGCTAACCGATGATGCGGAAGAACTCATCCCGGTCGCATATCGGGCAACGCGGTATCTGACCGGATTTGGACAGGGTGATATTATTGTCGCAATTCTTACAGCACAGGGTTCCGGCATTGCAGACTTCACCACTTCGATACAAGCTTGCCTGGTGATCCTCATTTTCAAAAGCCCGGAAATCCAGCCAGGCTTTATCTGCAGAGCGCGCAATCAATTCGATAA
>JAOTXY010000095.1 GCA_029862125.1 Gammaproteobacteria bacterium
CTGGGGTGGTTCCGACCTCGCGCTTGGGCTGTTTTATAACGAGGATGACGACTTTATCGGCCAGGTAGGCCTGTTACAGATGCGCCAGGCTTCAGAGGATACCCCTTTGACTTTTGGCGTAGGCGTCAAGGGTTATCTCGGAACGCTCGATGATATTGACCAGGATGTACTCGCTTTTGGTATCGGCGGAGAAATCCGCTATACGATTCCGGGAACCATGCCGATGGCGGTGTACTTCCGCGGATATTATGCACCCGAGATCACCAGCTTTTCAGACACAGAAGAGGTCATCGATTACCAGGTTGGTTTTCAAATCGAGGCCCTGCCGCAAACAATTGCTTTCGTCGGCGTCAGGCATCTTGAATTTGACACCGACGACGAGGGCAGTTACGACGCCGATGACGATAACATTCATTTCGGTGTGCGCCTGACTTTCTAGTCGGTAACGGGAAGAAACAGCGCCGGATCGATCCAGTTCCCGTTTAATCCCAGGCTCCAGTGCAGGTGCGGGCCTGTAACCCGGCCGGTAGCTCCCACTTTGCCAATAAGCTGCCCCTTTTCAACCTGTTCGCCGAGGCTGACATCGATCTCGCTGAGGTGGGCGAACAGCGAGATCAGGCCCTGTCCATGGTCGATGTAAACCAGGTTGCCGCTGAAAAAGAAATCACCTGTTTCAATAACCCTGCCCGCACTGGGTGCAATCACCGGTGTACCCGTGTCAGCGGCGATATCCATGCCGCTATGCGGTCTTCGTTTTTGACCATTGAAAACCCTGCGCCTGCCGAAACTGCCGGTACCGATCCCCTCAACAGGACGCAGAAAATCGACATCTACATCAGCCATCGAATAATGATTACGTGCTTTCTGTTTGCGCGCCTTTTCGGCCAGGATACGTTCCATATCACTGGCGTATGGATTAACCTTGCGCTTGTCCGTTATGGTGATATGTTGGGTGCTGTATTGTTTTTGCTTTACCTCGAAAAACTTCTTCAACACCTGTCCGGCGCTACGTTGCTCGATAAAGTGTTCCCCGGCCTTCAGACTCAAGGGTAAACCAACCAGGGCTGCGCGTTTGCCTTCAATTTTTGTAACCAGCACTGGCTTATTCCGAAACTGGTAGCCCGAATCGTTTCCAGGTTCGAGGTTGATAATCGCAATACCACCCGGAACCAGTAACTGGCGGGGCTGTGCCTGTGCGGACAACAAGTACGACAATGAAAAAATCAGCAATAAAATGCGCAAACCTGATTTCCGGGTAAGGGATTACGCAAGCAAGTATGCGAACTTTTACCGCAGGGTCAAGGTCCTAATGCTTAACAACGTGAGCGTGCCAATTCAACCCACGACTGGTACTTCGATTCATAAATCTTCATGGTTTTTATGGGAATGATAGATCTCGGAAACAGGGCAGGACCAATGCTGATATTTGGTGGCCCTTATAGCAACCTCCAGGCAACAATTGCAATGCAGGCTCGTGCCGCCGAGCTCGAAATTCCTGCCAAGCGCACACTCTGTACCGGGGATATCGTCGCCTACTGTGCCGAGCCGGCTGAAACGATTGACCTGATTCGGTCCTGGGGCATTCACGTGGTCATGGGCAACTGCGAGGAATCACTCGCATTCAGCGAGCCCGATTGTGGTTGCGGGTTCGAACCGGGTAGCAGTTGCTCGACCCTGGCGGTGACCTGGTACCAGTACGCCGATAGTCGGGTGACAAGGAATCAACGACGCTGGATGCAGCGGCTGCCACGGAGTATCGAGTTTGAGATGGCAGGAACGCGCTTTAAGGTGGTTCACGCAAGCCTGCCGAGCATTAATGAATTCGTATTTGCTTCGAGCGAGGCCTCGACCAAGGTGACACAAATCAGGGAAGCCGGAGTCGACGTGATTATTGGGGGGCATTCGGGAATTCCTTTCGGGCAGCGCATCGATAACAAGACCTGGTTGAATGCCGGTGTTATCGGGATGCCGGCCAACGACGGTAGCAGCCATGGCTGGTACATGCTGATCGATCCGGTTGATGATGGCCTGGATGTAAGCTGGCATCGCCTTGACTACAACCATAGTGCCAGCCAGCGATCAACCATCGCTGCCGGAATGCAGGAGTACGGCCAGGCCCTCGGCAGTGGCCTCTGGCCCAGCATCGATATTCTCCCCGAAACAGAGGCCCGGCAAACCGGCCAACCCCTGGACCTGCCACCCCTCCGCATCTAACTCAATCTCCGTCACCCTCACGTGCACGAAGTGGCACACAAGCGGTAATTTTCCAAGCACGCATCGTTTTAAGGCTTTCGACCGTAAAGTCCATTCAGAGCTGCCTCGGGAACAATGCACACAAAAGGCGCTCCAACCGGCGCAGGCGCCGGTTGGCCCATCCATGGGATCGCTTGGAGCTCGGCGTCCTGCCTCGCTACACTTTTGTGTACATTGTTCCCGAGGCAACTCCCTATCTAGGCGCGGTCGTCGGGGTCTTGTTGCGGGACGCTGTGCGACAGGGATGTCGCACGCGAGCCTACATGGATGTATTTACGGCGCTCCCGCAACAAGACCCCGATGGCCGCGCCGTTCGAAGGTATTACTCTTAAACTGGGAATGTTTTACGTTTCGGTTGAAACTGATTCGGGTTGGAATTGTTCGACCCAGAGGAGGGTGGCGCCGGCCACGGCGACCGGCATTGCAAAGAAATTGATGATCGGGATACTGGTCATGATCATGACCGCACCACCGAAGCCGAGTGCTATCCCGCGTCGCTCACCCAGTCGCTTCTTCTGCTCCGCAAACACGAGATCGTGATTGCCCATCGGGTAGTCAAAATATTCCAGCGATAGTAACCACGAGCCAAATACTATCCATAGCACGGGAGCGACCAGGTTGACGACCGGGATCAGGCTCACCAGGAACAGTCCCAGGGCCCAGAACATGATGTATACCAGTTTACGCAACTGTGAGCCTATGGCATCGATTGCCATGCGTGCAAAACTGACGTTGGATGAAACGGCTTTTCCGGTTAGCTCGATTTCGATCTTTTCCGACATCAATGCGTTAAAGGGTGCGGCAATGATGTTTGCAATCGGGGTAAAGCTAAAAAACACGATTATCGCCGCCAGTACGCCGAAGAAAATCCAGATCAGCCACTCGATGAAGTCGAGGAACGAGGGAACGAATGACATCAACCATTCGACCAGCTGGTTGAACTGGCTGTATCCATACCAGACCAGGGTGCCAAATAGCACCAGGTTGATCATTAACGGCACAATCACGTAGATACGGACGCCCGGTTTGTTGAGTAAACTCAGCGCGCGGGCCATAACCTGGGTGCCCCTGGTGATGTCGGCGATCATCAGCCCGCTGTCCTCAGGCGAGATCTACGGGTTCGGGTGCCAGCCAGCCCTCGGCACGATGTTCGACCACGATCCGGGTGTAAACCCCGCCGCGTACGTTGAATTCTGCGTTGACACGCATAAAACGTGGTGCGATGGCCGACACCAGGTCTGACAGTATCTTGTTGGTGACAGCCTCATGAAATGCGCCGTGATCGCGATAAGACCAGAAATAAAGCTTCAGGGCCTTTAATTCCAAGCATAGCTTATCGGGCACATACTGGATTTCGATGCTGGCGAAGTCGGGTTGCCCGGTAAGTGGACACAAGCAGGTGAATTCGGGCGTATCGATATGAATCGTGTAATCGCGCTCCGGATTAGGATTATCGAAAGTGTCCAACTCGCTGGAGGGCTGAGTAGTCATATAGTTTCTCGCAGGTTATTACGGGTCAGGTCAGCACAACGGCCTCCGCGGCGCGCTATTATATCCGGCTGTTCAGAATTGGCAATTAATTGACCGGTTTTACTGTTGCCGGATAACGCAAATGATATACTCGGCACGCAAAAAATTTTACCCTGGAATTTCTCGCACAGATGCGCCTCAGTCAAATAAAAATAGCCGGCTTCAAGTCGTTTGTCGACCCGAGCAAAATCATGTTTCCGGCCAACGTTACCGGAATCGTCGGCCCCAACGGTTGTGGTAAATCCAACGTAATTGATGCGGTGCGTTGGGTTATGGGCGAGTCTTCGGCCCGCAACCTGCGTGGCGAATCGATGGAAGACGTTATTTTCAGCGGCTCTTCCAGCCGTCAGCCGGTGGGCCAGGCCTCGGTAGAACTGGTTTTCGATAACTCCGACGGCCGGGTTAAGGGTGAGTATGCCCAGTACAACGAGATATCGGTTAAACGGATCTCGACCCGTGTCGGCAAGTCCAAGTACTATTTGAATAACACCCGCTGCCGGCGTCGCGATATTGCCGATATTTTTCTCGGCACCGGCCTCGGACCGCGCAGTTACTCGATAATCGAACAGGGCATGGTAAGTCGCGTAATCGATGCCAAGCCGGACGAGTTGAGAGTCTACCTCGAAGAGGCTGCCGGCATCTCCAAGTACAAGGAACGGCGTCGTGAAACCGAAACCAGGATTCGGCATACGCGTGAGAACCTGGACCGCCTGATCGATTTGATCGAGGAAATCGACAAGCAGCTGTCGCGACTCGATCGGCAGGCGAAAACGGCGGCAAAGTATAAGCAACTGAAACAGGATCAGCGTCGGCTCGAAGCCGAAAGCCTGTTGCTGCAAAAACTGGTCTTCGATGACGAAATCGATGTGCAAAAACGCAAGCTGGCCACGGTTGAAACAGACATGGAAAAGCGTACGGCAGGATTACGTGAAACCGAACTCGAGATCGAACAGGGCCGGCAGAAACTGGCCGAGGCAAGCGAGCAGCACAACCAGGTTCAGGGGCGGTTCTACAAGCTGGGTTCGGAGATTTCGAGCAAAGAACAGGCGATCGAACATCAGAAGAGTTTGCAGCAGCGCAGCCGCCAGGAACTGGCCGGCCTCGAACAGTCGTTACAGGATGCTGGAAAAATACTGGCCGATGATGGCGATAAACTGGGGCAACTGGATCTGCAACTTGCCGAAATTACTCCTGAGCTCGATAGCAGTAATGAAACTCTCCAGCAACAGCAAGCTTCGCTCGAGCAGGCGGAAGCAAAAATGCACGAGTGGCAGGAATTGTGGGATCAGTTTCGGCGCGAATTCCACCAGGTTCATGAATCAGCGCAGATCGAGAATCGGGGTATCGAACATATCGAACGCCAGGTGCAGCGCACCGAGCAGCAGCGCTCACGCCTGCAGCAGGAGCTTGATAACCTTGATGCTTCCGACGCGGTTCAGGAAATTAACCAGCTCGAGTCGAGCGTTGAAGCAAGCACCGAGGAGTACGCGGCAACCACGGCGCAGGTACAGACACGAGCCGAAGAGATCCAGGGGCTGCGCAGCAGTTGTGAAGAACTGGCCAACCAGCTCGACGAAAAACGAAACCAGGTGCAAACCCTGAGTGGTCGACTGAGTTCGCTGGAAGCTCTGCAGCAACATGCACTTTCCGAGACCAGCGATGAGGTCAAACAATGGCTCGAGCAGAATCGAATTGATTCAACTCGTCGACTGACCAGTCTGCTCAAGCTCAAGGGCGATATCGGCAAGGCGGTTGAAGTCGTACTGTCTCCGTTTCTGGGAGCCTATTGCACCTCGGTGGGTGAGCCTATACCCGGCGCCTTCATAGCAAATCAAAATGTTACCGTATTTGACCGCGAGCCGGTTCGATCCCGTGCCAGTGATCGGGAATGGGCAAAACTGTCTGACTATATCGAATGCGACGTCGATCTGTCGTCTATTCTGGATGGGATCTACCTGTGTCGGGATCAGCAGGACCTTTACTCAAAGCGAGCCCAGCTAGTAGCGGGTGAAAGTCTTGTCACTTCCCAGGGTTTATGGGCTGGTGGCAACTGGATACTGCAGCTGGGTGAAGAAGATCAGCAGGCCGGCACAATTGCACGGGCTCAGGAGATCGAATCGATACGCGCGCAACTCGAACAGATTACGCAGGGGGCGATGACATTAAAATCGCAAAATGATGGTGATCGGCAGCGTTTACAGGTCCTCGAACAGGCATGGGACCAGGACCAGAAATCACTGGCCGGGCTACAACAGCAATTATCTGAACTACGCCAGCAGTTAAGTAACCAGAAAAGCCAGGCCGAACAGGTTCAAAACCGACGCCAGCAGTTGCAAACCGAGCTGGCTGAACTTGACGAGCTTAAGCTCGGCCATACCAGTGAACTGCAATCGAATAGCGCCAAACGTAATGATTTTCTCGAGCAAATCGCGCAGATGTCGGAGCTCGAGAACGCGTTACAGGCGCAAAAACAACAACGGCAGCAACAACTTGCCGAGACCAGGCAAGCGCTGAAACAAGCGCTTGAAAATGCACATCAGCAACAGATTCAGCAACAGGCGCTTGAGACCGAGCAGCGCACAACGCGCTCGAATATAGAGCGCATCGAGCAACAAAAGGATCAGTTTGACCAGCGTATCAAGGAGCTCGATAGCGTGATAAATAGTGCTGTCGATCCGATTGGCGAGCTGGAAAGCGAATTACAGGAGTTGCTGAAACAGCGCACTCAGAACGAACAGGAACTCAGTCTCGCGCAGCAGGCCGTGGCCGAGATCGATAATCAGCAGCGTGAGTTTGAAACCGAGCGCAATAACCGTCAGCAGCGCGTCGATGAATTTCGCAATCAGCTTGAACAGGAACGCATGCAGATGCAGGAAGCCAGTATTCGTTGCAAAACGATCGAGGAACAATTGCAGAAATCGGGACAGGATATCAGCACATTGCAGCAAGAGCTGGATCCGGAAGCCGAGCTGACCCAATGGAGTAAGCGTCTTGAAAAACTGAATAAACGTATCGATCGCCTGGGGCCGATCAATCTCGCAGCAATCGATGAGCAAAAGGAACAGGCCGAACGCAAACAATACCTGGATGCGCAACACCAGGACCTGATTTCGGCTCTCGATACCCTCGAGGGTGCGATCAGGAAAATTGATAAGGAGACCAAGGATCGTTTCAAGGAGACTTTCGAGCAGGTCAACAGTCGCCTGATAGAGCGCTTTCCAAAGCTGTTTGGCGGTGGCGAAGCACACCTCGAAATGACAGAAAACGATTTGCTTAACACCGGCGTACTAATCATGGCGCGACCGCCGGGTAAGCGCATTACCAATTTACAGCTGTTATCCGGGGGAGAGAAGGCGCTCACCGCAGTGGCATTGATTTTCGCAATTTTTGAGCTCAACCCATCGCCCTTCTGCATGCTGGACGAGGTCGATGCCCCGCTCGATGATGCCAATGTCGGACGTTTTTGCGCCATGGTTGGCGAAATGTCGGAACAGGTACAATTCATCATGATTACCCATAACAAGATAACCATGGAAATGGCACAAAGCCTTAATGGTGTCACCATGCATGAGCCCGGGGTATCACGACTGGTCTCGGTCGATGTCGGCGAAGCGGTGGTGCTTGCCGGGGTTCAGTAATGGATGCAAATACATTTAGATGGGTTCTGATTGCAATCGCCGTATTGCTGGCTGTCGGAATCTATCTTTACGGCTTGCACCAGGGACGCTTGCGCAAGCGCAGTGCTGACGAGACATTTACCCGCGAAGAGATCGATTCAGCCTTTGTCGAAGACGAGCAGCTGGATGTTGAGCTGAATAACCTTAACCAGGTACTCAGGGATAACGAGGACGATGAAAATTTCGATGAAATCCTGGTTAGTCCCGCCGCCGAGGAAAGGCAGCCCTCGCTTGCATTACCTGACCCCGAAATTTTTGTGCCGACCAGGCTCGCCGCTAAAGATGAAGACCGCCTGGTCAGCTACCATCTCAGGCATGGTGATTTTCGGCTGATTACCGGTGAAGAAGCCGATGCCGCTATGCAGGACTCGGGCCTGGAACTGAATGCCGAGGGTTTTCTCGAGTTTCGCGAGGAAGGAGAAGTTGCTTTCCAGGTAGCCAGCCTCACGGCACCCGGTGATTTCTCGGATATTGAGAAACTCGAGTTCTCCACCCTCGGGTTCAATTGTTTTATCGATCTTGATATGTGCGAGAATCCGCGCCCGGCTTTCGAGGCGATGTTGAAAAAAATCGATGAGCTGGTGCGTCTTTTGAATGTCGAGGTTTACAAGTCCAACCAGGACCTCCTGACCATCAGCGATGTCACCAGCGTGCGTGAAAAGCTCGCCTGAGATGTAGGCTGGCCGAGGCATGTCGATTCCCAAATCCAGTAAAGCCGAGGCCGCCCAACTCCGCCAGGCGTTATCCGAACATAACTATCATTACTACGTGCTTGATGATCCGCTAGTTACCGACCAGGAATACGACCGCCTGTTCCGTCGGTTACAGCAACTCGAACATGAACACCCCGGGTTGGTAACGCCAGATTCACCAACGCAGCGGGTGGGTTCTGAACCAGCCAGCCACTTCGAAAGCGTGACCCATGAAGTGGCGATGCTGTCGCTCGATAATGCCTTTGACGAGGAGGAAATGCTCGCTTTCGATCGCCGCTTGCGTGACAAACTGGATCGCGACTCGGCACTGGCCTATTGTGCCGAGCCGAAGCTCGATGGTCTTGCGGTCAGCCTGCTTTACGAGGCGGGTGAACTGGTGCGGGCAGCCACCCGCGGCGATGGTCGCAGTGGTGAAAATATAACCGCGAACGCTCGCACTATCGCGTCAATACCATTGCGCCTGATTGGCGATAATCTGCCTCGACGGATCGAGGTTCGAGGCGAGGTCTACATGGAACTGGAAGGCTTTGCTGCGCTCAACCGCAGTCAGCAGCAGGACGGAGGGAAAGTATTTGCCAATCCACGTAATGCGGCTGCCGGCAGCCTGCGCTTGCTGGATTCACGCATTACAGCCAGCCGTCCATTGACGTTTTGCAGCTATGGTACCGGTCTTTGCGAGGGAGTTGAATTACCGCCAGGCCAATATCAACAGATGCAATTTCTGCGCGCTATCGGGATCCCGATAAGTCGTCAAATCGAATTGCTCGACTCGATTGACGATTGTCTCGATTACTATCAACGCATACTGACACAGCGTGATGAACTCGCTTTCGATATCGACGGCGTGGTGTTCAAGCTCGATAACATCGAGCAACAACGCGAGGCCGGGTTCGTTTCCCGCGCCCCCCGTTGGGCGATTGCCTACAAGTTTCCGGCACAGGAAGTGATGACACGGCTGCTGGATGTCGATTTCCAGGTGGGACGAACGGGTGCATTAACGCCGGTCGCAAGATTGGAGCCGGTTGCGGTCGGCGGGGTAATGGTTAGTAATGCAACATTGCATAACATGGACGAGATCGAGCGTAAGGATATTCGTATCGGTGATATCGTTATCGTGCGCCGGGCTGGAGATGTCATTCCTGAAATCGTGGCGCCGGTAATCCAGCAACGTGAAGGCAAATTAAAACGGCCCCGAATGCCGTCGCGCTGCCCGGTGTGTAATTCGGAAGTGATACAGCAAAGCGGCCAGGCCGCGTATCGCTGCGTCGGGGGACTGGTTTGCGCGGCACAGCGCAAGGAAGCGATCAAGCACTACGCATCGCGCAAGGCGATGGATATCGAAGGGCTTGGAGATAAACTGGTTGAGCAAATGGTAGAGCAGGGTATGATCGAATCGGTCGCCGACCTTTATCATTTAAAGCTTGAACAGGTCGCGGGTCTTGAGCGAATGGCAGAAAAGTCGGCACAAAACCTGCTGCAGGCACTCGAGCAAACCAGGACCACCAGTCTCGCACGATTCATCTATGCCCTTGGAATTCGAGAGGTTGGCGAAGCGACCGCTGAAGCGCTGGCAGGTCACTTCGGTAACCTCGAAGTAATGATGGATGCAGATGTCGAGAGCCTGCAACAGGTCGAGGACGTGGGGCCGGTGGTGGCCGAAAATATCAGGCACTTTTTCGATCAGCAGAGAAACAGGGACATCATCAGGCAATTGTTAGACCAGGGTGTTAACTGGCCGGCGATCGATCTCTCCCATCAGCAGCTGGATCAATCGCTGGCGGGCAAGACCTACGTGATTAGCGGCACTTTGAATGGCTACAGTCGCGACCAGGCGGCGAGTTTGCTAAAAGCGCGCGGTGCCAAGGTGAGTGGCAGTGTCTCATCGAAAACCAGCGCGCTTATCGGCGGAGAAAATCCTGGCTCCAAGCTGGCCCGGGCCGAGGCGCTGGGAGTCGAAGTTCTGGACCAGGCGGGATTCGAAAGCCTGATAGAGGGTTAACCATGATACTTGACGAAGCGCAGCAGGCCGAACTTAAAAAATATACCTACGCGGTATATATTCTGTTGGCCCTGTCCTTTCTCACGCTGATCACGCCGATCATTGGCGTGATCATTAACTACGTCAAGGATGAAGACGTGCGTGGTAGTTGGCTGGAATCGCATTTTAGATGGCAAAAGGCCACTTTCTGGTATGGTCTGCTGTGGACGGTACTGGGAGTATTGACCACTCCGCTACTAATCGGTTACGGGGTGCTCGGGGTGGTAACCATCTGGCTGATCTACCGCATCGCGCGTGGCTGGATTTTTCTGGTCGACGGTAAACAGATGTACCGCGAAACAACAGGAGAAGATTAATGAGTGATGATGAAAAATGGCGCAGCAAGTTGAGCCCTGAAGAATATCGCGTGTGTCGGGAAAAGGGCACCGAGCCGCCGTTTAGCGGTGAATATAATGGCAATCACCGCAGCGGTCGGTATCTTTGTAAATGCTGCGGTGAAGCCTTGTTTGATTCCACTGACAAGTACGACTCCGGTTCGGGCTGGCCCTCGTTTGACCGGCCCGCTTCGGACCAGGTGATTCGTGAAGAGGTGGATTCGAGCCACGGGATGCGACGTGTCGAGGTCATGTGCGATGGTTGTGGTTGCCATCTCGGGCATGTATTCGAAGACGGCCCCCAAGATAGCTCCGGTATGCGTTACTGCATCAACTCGCTGTCACTCGAGTTCGAGGCCGGTGACGATGAATGAGTCTGATTTCGATCAGCTCGCTGAAGACACCATGACCGCGATCGAGGAAGCGATTGATGATTGCGGGGTCGATATCGATTACGACAGTGCCGGTGGTATTCTAACGCTTGAATTTGCCAATCGAAGCCAGATCATCATCAACAAGCAAACCCCGCTCTCACAGATCTGGGTCGCGGCACGCAGCGGCGGATTTCACTTCGATTATGATGCGGCAAACCAGTGCTGGCGATTGCAGGGCAATGATGAGGAACTGTTTAGCTGCCTCGGTCGATACTGTAGTGAGCAGGCCGGTGAAGCAGTAAAGCTTGCGGATTAGTTTTTGCCATGCCAGTGGCAGCAGGTCGAAGCGGTTTAAAACGTTCAATCAAGTATTTCGCAATCGTACTTGCGGCAGCCTTTAGCTACGTCCTGCTTGATTTTGCTTTCGATTTACGCCCGCCCGGGGTTCACAGTTCCTACCAGTTCAATGTTGCCGGGTTAGCGCTCGACCAGGCCAGGATTTTGCGCCAGGATAACCTGTCGGTGCTGGTGATACGGCGTTCGGACAGAACCCTCACGGCGCTCAGGCAAAACCTGGCCGGGTTGCAGGATCCTGAATCGCAACGCAGTCACCAGCCTCAGTTTGCGGCCAATCTGCTGCGTTCAAGTCATCCCGAGTACTTTGTCAGCTACGCGATCGGCACTGATTTTGGCTGTGGTCTCGAGCTGGGCGAATCCTCGGTGAAGGAAATTTGCGGCAGGGCGCGCTATGATTTCGCCGGCAGGGCACTGCAGGGTGATAATAAATTTCTGAATCTTGCAGTCCCGGATTATACTTTCACCAACAATTTCAATACATTGACCATCAGGCCCTGAACAAGAGTAATCGCCATGCCTTCATTTGACGTTGTTTCAGAAATAGACCATCACGAGCTTAAAAATGCGCTGGACCAGGCCAATCGCGAAATCGGTACCCGCTACGATTTCAAGGGTTCCGGTGCCGGTATTGAACAGTCGGGCAATGATTTAACCCTGGAAGCCGAAGCGGAATTCCAGCTAAAACAAATGATCCCGATTCTGAAAGAGAAAATGTCAAAACGCGGTATCGACGTCGATTGTCTCGAATTCGGCGATATCGTTGAAATGAATAAACGTGCCCGGCAGCCGGTGAAAGTCAGGGAGGGACTGGACAAGGACCTGGCGCGCAAGATGGTTAAACTGATCAAGGACAGCAAGCTCAAGGTGCAGGCGGCAATTCAGGGTGAGCAGCTCAGGGTAACCGGCAAGAAGCGTGACGATTTGCAGCAGGTTATGCAAACCCTGCGTGAGGCGGGGCTCGGCATTCCATTACAGTTCAACAATTTCCGCGACTGAGGCGCGGGGTTTAGTCACGCTAAATTTCTAAGCGGTCAGGTAAACGTCGAATCGAATCGTCTTTTCCCGGTAGACCAGGTCGGGTTTCACATCGTTAAAGCTGGCAGCTTTAGCAGGGCGTTTTATCACCACCCGCTTGCGTGCCTTGCCCAGTGCCTGCTCAAAACACGACTCCATTTCGAGGTTAGCGGTTATCGCCTGTAGAATTTGCATTTCCTTGGCAGGCTTTGCGCCGGACTTGTGACCCGGGAACATCGGGTCGAGGTAGATACAGTCGTAGTTATGATTATCCTCGAGGTGGTTTAAAAAATGCAGTGCATTACAGTTTTCGATACTCATTCGTTGTGCAATCGCAGCCCCGCTTGCGCTTGCCGCGAGCCTGCCAAGCGAGTAGGCGAGGATTGCGTAGAGCAGTTCATTTTGTTCCAGCATGGTGATCC
>JAOTXY010000096.1 GCA_029862125.1 Gammaproteobacteria bacterium
GACATTCATCAGAATCGTCTCAACGCGGTTGCTCGACAGCTCAACGAGCGGCCGAGGAAGACCTTGGGTTATTATTCACCGGCGGAGAAGTTTAATGAGTGTGTTGCGTCGACCAATTGAAACCGCAACCCTAAGCAGACCCTGAAAGCTACTTTTAACTTTAATTCACTATCTTCTTCAACCCGGTGGCAAAACCAAGCCCTGCTTCGGTGTAAATATTGAATGCCAGATCAACTCCTATGTCTCTTAGTTCCTGCTCCTCGTCTGGAAACTTCGAGGTGGCGGCAATCCTGCCGTTATAGCCCATTTGCTGCAATCGTTTGGCCGCTGCCACGTTGGCTCTGTGGGAGGGCAAGGTCAGCATCACCCATTCCAGGCCATCAAGTAAACCTCTGGCCCGGGTCCAGAAGTCCGGATTGGTCGCATCACCGCTAATTACATGACGGCCAAGATCCTGATGATCTTTGGTTTTTGCCGGGTTTACTTCAACGCCGGCCATTTGATCGGGATAGTCATTTTCCATCGCCGTATAGGCGGCAGTTCCCATTCGTCCCATTCCAAAAATTACAATTTTGACATGAGCAAGATTGAGGTCCTGTTCTTCCGACAAACGCTTACCCCGTTCAAAAACCCTCAAACGTGCGCGCCAGTTCTGATATAGAAGATCGCGCACATTGACCAGGGATGCCGATAGAATGAAAGAGATCGACAAGGCGATAGCAAAAACCGCAAGCCATTCCTTTGGCAGCCAACCTGCCGATGCCGCCAGTGCGCCGACTATAAGACCAAACTCACTGTAATTGGCCAGATTCAGCGAGGTCCGCCAGGATGTGCTGGCACGCAGGTAAAAGGTGCTAAACAGACCAAAATAAATCGCTACTTTAAGCGGCAGGAAAGCGATAAAGATCAATGCGACCAGGAGTTCTTCCCAGCCTGGCAGCGCTGTCATACCGATACTCAGGAAAAAACCAACCAGGAACAAATCCTTGAAACTGAGCAGAGCCTTGGCCATTTCGTTGGCCTTGTTGTGACTGGCCAATAACATACCAAAGACCAGGGCACCGACATCACCCTTCATGCCTACCAGTTCAAAGACGTCCGCGCCACCCAGGGCCAGTACAATTCCGAACAGGACAAGTAACTCACCGTGCCCGGTCTTATCCAGAACCTTATGAAATAACGACCGTAGCGGGAACAACAACAACAACGAAATGGCCCATAAAGATGGAACTTTACCGACCGAAATTGCCAAGAATAAAACAGCGACAATATCTTGAATGACCAGCACGCCAATCGCCACCTGTCCGTGCTTGGAACTCATGGCGCCTAGTTCATCCAGTATCTTGATTGCGAATACGGTACTGGAAAACGACAACACAAAACCGATCAAAAAGGATGTTTTCAGGTCGAGATCAACGAATAGCGGCAAACCAAGTTGAGTTAACAACATCACCAGGGCCGCAAACATTAAAATTACTAGCCCCATATGAATACTGGCGACGCCCCAGACTTCCGCACGCGCCAATAACTGAGGCCTTAGTTTCAATCCGATAGAAAACAAGAGTATGGTAATACCCATGTCGGCGATCGTGTTTAAAAACTCATCAGCTTCGGCACCAAGGGCATGCAACAGGAAACCCGCCACCAGGAATCCAATTAGCGGCGGAAGGCCCACCATTCTCACCAGCAGACCAAAGATAAATGCGATGGCTATCCAAAGCGGATCGTTGGGATGAATGGAAAGTAAAATTGCATCCATAGTTTATTCGGCCTTATTGGATATGATATGTCGCGAGCTTGATTTTAATGCTCCGGTAACAGAATGAAAACACTATACAGTATCAGCAATTCCTGATTGTCGAATTGCAATCTACCAATGGCTGGTATTGGCCGAAGGTCGTCGCTTGTTTCTTTTAATTGAGTGTCTGCTTTGCGGAAGTTTCAGGTAGGATTTGGCTTACAGAACTACACGGAGGGATCGCTATGAGCCGCTTCACCGAACCATTGGTTGTCACGCCTTGCCCCGACGGTCACACCTGGATTTTGTTGTGTGATTTCGGCTATGAAATCGGTCAGGAGGGTAGCGATGATGTAATCGATGTTCCGATCGGGTTTTACACGGACTTTGCTTCTATACCCCGCCTGCTTTGGACTTTCCTGCCGCGATGGGGCAAGTACGGAAATGCAGCGGTTATTCACGATTATCTATACTGGGACCAGTCACGAACTCGTAAAGAAGCTGATGAAATCTTGCTTGAAGGTATGGTCGTATTAGGGATTGGTTATATCAAACGGTACACAATTTACTGGGCCGTCCGATTAGCGGGTTGGTGGGCTTGGTGGAGAAACCAGTCCCGCAGGAAGAAGCCAATGTGATAAACAATTATTGTCAGACTATATACGAACACCCGTTTCTATCCAAAGGTCGTCGTTGAACTCTTCGTTTTGAGCGTCAGCTATCGGGAGAACAGTTACCCGAGCTTAATCTATCATGGGCGTGGACATTAGGGAAAGCCTCACTTAATCTGCACGAACTTTGTATAAGGAGCTTCAGGTGTCAATAGAAAAAGTAGAGACGCTTGTTGTTGGCGGTGGCCAGGCCGGTTTGGCCATGAGCGAACATCTGGGCAACTGTGGCGTGCCTCACCTCGTTCTGGAACGGCAGCGGATTGCGGAACGCTGGCGCTCGGAAAGGTGGGACTCCCTGGTTGCCAATGGTCCGGCCTGGCATGATCGATTTCCGGGCATGGAGTTCACCGATATCGACCCCGATGCCTTTGCTCCCAAGGAGAGCGTTGCGGACTATTTTGTCGGGTACGCAGAAATGATCGATGCTCCAATCCGCTGTGGCGTGGAAGTAAAGGAAGTGCGCAGGAATGTCGGTCGCCCCGGCTTCCGTGTCGAAACCTCGAGTGGCGTGATCGAAGCCAACAGCGTGGTTGCTGCCACCGGACCTTTCCAATGTCCTGTCATCCCGGACATGGTTCCTGAAGATGCAGGAATCACGCAGATCCATTCAAGCGCCTATCGCAATCCCGACCAGTTGCCCGGGGGTGCGGTGCTGGTGGTCGGGGCAGGGTCTTCGGGTGCGCAGATCGCAGATGAACTGTTGCGCGCGGGAAAGCGCGTTTACCTCTCGGTCGGCCCGCACGACCGACCACCCCGAAGCTATCGTGGGCGTGACTTCGTCTGGTGGCTCGGGGTTCTCGGCAAGTGGGATGCCGCGGCCCTCGAGCCAGGCATGGAACATGTCACTATCGCGGTGAGCGGTGCCCAGGGGGGCCACACGGTCGACTTCCGGCGTCTTGCCATGCAGGGGATGACACTCGTTGGCCGGACAGAATCATTCAAAGACGGTGTGATGCACTTCGCGACAGATCTTGCGGACAACCTGGCGCAAGGGGACGCCAACACCCTGTCGGTGCTGGACGAAGCCGACGCTTATATTGCCCGAAATGGTCTCGACCTTCCCGATGAACCCGAAGCGCGCATGTTTGAACCGGATCCGCAGTGCGTGACCAGTCCCGTTTTGGAATTGAACCCGGCAGAGGCTGGAATTACCTCGATCGTCTGGGCAACAGGCTTTACCGTTGATTACAGCTGGTTGCAGGTTGACGCGTTCGACGAAGCAGGCAAGCCGAAGCATCAGCGCGGTATTTCGGCAGAGCCCGGAGTCTATTTCCTGGGATTGCCGTGGCAGTCGCGACGGGCGTCCTCCTTCATCTGGGGCGTCTGGCACGATGCCCGGTTCCTGGCCGACCATATTTCCACGCATCGTAAGTACCTGGCGTACTATAATTCCGCGCAACGCGAATCTGGAAAGGCCTAACCCGAAGAATGTTCCTGTTTTTTATACGCTAAAAATCGACGAAAGTTTTTCGCACCCGGGACTCGAGCAACGGTATCGCCTTTTCGAGCACGTATTCCTTGAAATGGGCCGTCTCCTGGTGTGCCTCGAGACCGCCGACGTCGTGGTATTTTTCATAGATGAAAAACTCACGCGGATTATCCGGATCGACATGTGTTGTGTAGGTAATCACGCCCGGCTCTTGCCGTGACGCTTCACCAAGGATACCCAGGATTTCATGAATCTCCGCCTCGTGACCTTCTTTTGCAGTCCAGTTCACCGCCAGTACATATGCCATGTTTTTTCTCCGCACTAAATCAATGGTTTCCCGTTGCAGCAAGATTAACTTAAATCGCTTGCCTGTTCAGGACAAAAATGAACAAACATCATGCATGGTGACGTCGAAGGATCGAGCGGAACAGGATGGATCGGATACCTCTGGATTTGCCGAAAACAAGTGTTTATTCTTCACCGCATTATTCTTCCTTTCGGTAGCGTGAGATAGCATTGCTGGGCGAATTCCGACACCAGGTCGGGATGTCACACGGAAAATGTCGGGAACAGGTTAGTAAGTGAAACAACAGGCACGTGTAGTCGTTATCGGTGGTGGCATCGTTGGTGTCAGTATTCTTTACCACCTGGCCCGGGCGGGTTGGCAGGACGTGGTGTTATGCGAACGTCGCGAACTCACCGCGGGTTCTACCTGGCATGCCGCGGGATTGTTGCCACTCTATCATCCCAGTTTTTCAATTGGCCGCATGAACAAGTACTCGGTCGATTTCTACCAGGAGCTGGAGGCGGAAACAGGTCAGGCCGTCAGTTTTCATAAAACCGGCAATTTACGTATTGCCTCGAGCCAGGATCGACTCGATGAATATCGAGCTTATTGTGATACCGCTAAAACGAGCGGAATTCCGTTTGACATTATTTCTCCCGAGCAGGTTAAAGCGCTGTGGCCGTTTATGCAGACCGAAGGCATTATCGGCGCGTTGTATCATCCAGACGACGGCCACATCTCACCGGCCGATGTTACCCAGGCGATGGCCAGCGGCGCGAGGGCACTTGGTGCTGAAATCTATCGACAAACCGAAGTGCTGGCGATGCAACAACGCAGTGGCGGTGACTGGCAGGTTGATACCAATCAGGGCAGAATCGTTGCCGAACACGTGGTCTGTGCCACCGGATTTTATGCCCGGCAAACGGCACAAATGGTCGGTCTGGATATTCCCTGTATTCCGGTGCTACACCAGTTTCTGGTCACCGACGCGCTCGAAGAACTGGTAGATCGCAAGCAACAGGGCTTGCCCGAGTTACCCGTGTTGCGTGAGGACCGTACCAGATTCTATTTACGTGAAGAACGCCAGGGCCTGATATTCGGTCCCTACGATCCACATCCACCGGTCTGGGCGGAAGATGGTGTTCCTTCAGGATTTGGCCAGGAGCTGCTGCCGCCGGATATGGATCGCATGATTGACCAGTTCGAGGGCGCTTCTGAAATTGTCCCGTTGCTGCTAAAAGCAGGCATTAAGGAAATTGTTAATGGACCGATCGCACATACACCCGACGGTGCACCATTGCTTGGACCCGCAGCAGGGTTACGAAATTTCTGGCTGGCGGAAGGCAATACCTTCGGCATTCTGCTCGCGGGCGGCGTCGGTTATTACCTGTCCAGGTGGATCATCGAAGGCGATGCCGGTATCGACATGTTCGAGGTTGATCCCCGGCGCTTCGGCGCTTACGCGGACCGGGATTACACTATCAAAAAGAATATCGAAACCTATGGTCATGTCTTCGATATTCATTACCCTAACCTGGAGATGCCGGCTGCCCGTCCACTCAAGACGTCGCCCTGTTATCAACGCTTGAGTCAGCTGGGTGCCGTCTGGGGTCAGAAATACGGCTGGGAGCGTGTCAACTGGTTTGCGCCGGAAGAAGTCGAAGCCGCCGATATTCATAGCTTTTATCGCAGCAATGATTTTGAATATGTCGCCAGCGAATGCCAGGCAGCGCGCACAGCCGTTGCGCTTATCGATTTCTCGCCTTTCTCCAAATTTGAAATCTCGGGTCCTGGTGCCGGGGCGTGGCTGGACGGGTTAGTTGCAAACCGATTGCCCGGAGTCGGGAGGGTAAGTCTCGCACATATACTTACCCGGCAAGGTGGTATTCGTAGTGAATTGACCGTTACCCGCCTGGACGATGACCATTTTTACGTGGTAACACCCGCCTGGGCTGAAAACTTTGATGAAGACTTTTTAGTCAAGGCCCTGCCGAATGATGGCACTGTCAAAATAAAGAATATAACGAGCGACTTGGGCTGTTTCGTGATTACCGGCCCGAGGTCGCGCAAACTATTGCAACAACTGACCGATACGGATCTTGGCAACGATGCATTCCCGTGGTTTAGCGCGAAAAAAATTATTATCGAAGGTGTCGGGCCTGTGCACGCAATACGCGTCAGTTATGTTGGCGAACTCGGCTGGGAATTACACCATGACCTCGACCAGCAAAACGCATTGTTTGATTTATTGTTCGACAAGGGTTCGAGCCTGGGCCTGAAGCCCATTGGTATGCGTGCGATTGATTCGTTAAGACTGGAGAAGTCCTATCGTGGCTGGAACCTGGACTTAAGCAGTGAGTACAGTCCGATCGAATCGGGACTTGATCGATTCGTGGCACTCGACAAGGCGGATTTCCGTGGACGGGAGGCATTGATAGAACAAAATAAAACCGGCATCAAGCAGAAAATGGTGACGCTTGAAATCGATGATTGCGAAGTGCAGCCAATTGTTAATGCGCCTTTATATGAAAACAACAGGATGGTTGGCAGGATTACTTCCGGCGGTTATGGGCACACTCTGAAAAAGGTTCTGGCCTTAGCCTACCTCGATATCGATTGCACAAAATCGAAACCTTACCAGGCCGAGATTCTTGGCCAGCGTTACCTCGCAAAATTTATTGACGATTCGCCTTACGATCCCGAAAACAAGGTTCAATCTAATTAATCCCTGGCTATTGTCATCGAGCCTCGATTGCTGTCCTGGGCTTGTCACTGTCAGACAGCATTCGAGTGCCTTATAGCGGCAAGGCCGATGCAAAGAATTTTCTATATGGAAAGGTTTTTCTTATTCCTTTGCTTCTCATGAAGCTGATAGTAGCGCTGCGGGCCTGTCGCCTTTAAAACCGCCAGGGTCAGGGCTTCCCGATCAACGTCCCCCTCGGCCGACAGCAACGTCTGGATGCGGCCAGACCCAACGCCCTGCGCATGCATGATGCTTGGTGTCAACACCTCGCCCATGGTGGAAACCATGCAACCATTCGGTGCCACGTTCAGGATTACATCGACGCCATGTCGAAGTTCTACCAGTGCCTCGCCGATATAAGGTGCGAGCTCACCGATGGGGCGGTATGTGGGCAGCAACTCACGAGAAGCTTCGATCATCCGGCTGATCGGTTCCGGCATTTCTAGCCCGCTTGCCCGGTAAAGCGGTCGGGCGAGAAGTTTACGCCATATTTCACGAAACAGTTTGAGCATGCGAATTTTACGCTTTGCGCTGCGAAGCCTGCTGGTGTCGGCGGCATTTTTACCAACCCGTGATTGCTTTGCCAGGGTGACCTCCAGTTCGGTACGACTGACTTCCTCGGCTTCCCCGAGAATCACTTCCATGTATGACATCGCTGGCGATACATGCAAATCGAAGCGCCCGAATCCCATTGCTCCCAGCAGGATAAAGAAAATTTCTTCGGCCTGGGCGAGACGCATGTAGCCTTCACCGGTAATCAGGATATTCAGCCTGTCTCGCCAATGGTTTTTTGGAATTTTCCATTTTGCGACAAACCGCTGCAGCGGCTTGATGAACTCCCGGCCGTGTGCACGGTAAGCGAAATACATGACTGGTATGCTTGGGATGCTGTTCCTGCCGAACAAGGTTAACAGCCACTGACTGAAACGACCTGGACCGCTAAAATCTTCGAGCAGCTTGTAGATCTCATTCTCCAGCGCGCGAAAATCAGCGATGAAGCGCTGGTACTCGGCGTAATCACGGCAGGCCGCACCGGCGCCGAAAAGGATACCTTGCAATACACCCTTCAGGATGAGTCCCTGGTAAATTCGTAGCATCATCCAGTCCGGAAAACCGCCCTGGTAACCCTCACTCTCTTCCAGCAACATGAATTCAAACAGCGTGCCGCCGGGCATGCTATTGCAACTGCGGTCGTGCTTATCACTCGGTGTCGCCTTGTTAAAGAAGAGCCGGTGCAAGCCGGGATATTGACCTTGCCTGCAGGGCCCGGAACCCTGGGTATCGATTAACACCAGGCGTCGTTTATCGGCGAATTCGGGATCGCCAGCCTGCTTGCGTTGCGCAAATTCATCAACCCCATTCTTCAGGTCTGTATAAAGTGCTGCCAGTGGGGCACACACCGCCTGGCCCGCCGCCTTGCGCCCGGTTTTTACCAGCGCCTGCAAATCATAGGTTGCATCGGAATAGTTTTCGATACAGGTGTAGCCAGCCGCACGAAGTACCGAGGTCAAGGCACGATTGTCACCCAGGGTTGGCAAGCAGAGTACATCGGTATCCCGGTTTATCGGTTCATGTGAAACTAATTCGTCGAGGGTTCTGATTTCGAACGGTTGCTTGCTATCCAGTCCCAGCTTGTCATGTAATCCCTGCTCGAGTTGCATTACGTAGGTGTTCACCCGGTTCTCAAGATGCGCGAGCTCCTTGAGCACGGCATCGGATTGAATTAACAGGAACGGCCTCTGTTTCATGATCTCGGCAACGTAATGCGTGATGATACTGTCGGGACCGCAACTGAAGGTCGATACCTGGACCACCGGTAACATGGCGCCCGAGGAATCTTCCTCGATGCGGCGAAACAAGGACTGCAGGCGCGGATGTTGCAGGCGAGTATGCAGATTCCGGTGTGCAACCGCCTTCAGCGCGGTCAGAATGAAATGGGGATTACGCCAGTACATGTGGGCGAATTCCGGATCGAGTTCCATGTCCAGCACATATGACGGAATCACTGCCATCTGGCGATCACGCAGCAGGCGTCGGATGTGGCTGTCGTAGATTCCGGGATTCAGGACATATTCACGTCCCACGACCAGGGCGACCTGGTGGCCTTCGGCAAGCGCCTGTTCAGCGAGTTCGGCGGCAAAATCTGCCGCTGCCCGACGCAGTTGCAAGTGATCCTCGATGGCCCCGGCAACGATATTCTCCAGGGTTTTTGCTTCAGGGGTAATCCCGTAGTAGCGAAACACAGGCTCCAGCCCAATCTGTAACTGGTCACTCAAAAGGCCGGCATCGAGCTCGTCGATGGCGAAGTGAAACAGGTGAAAACGAGCTTCGGGGTACGCATCCAGAGCCAGATTCCTGGCTATTGCCACGCCACCCTGGTTGGTGCTGCAGGTGAGTCCCCGACTCACTCCACCCGTTGGCATGGTTTCTATCTGCGCGGCCAGGATCATGCCATGCGGTTCGGCGGCCAGTCGCTGGAACTGCCCCACCGCGCCCATCTGGGGCGCGCAGCAATCGACGTTGAACTGGGGTTGCGCATCAGCCAGGTCACTGTCGCGCACGTTGTCTACGTGTACCGGTATATCTAGCGACGCAAACAACCGGGATAGAAAATAGGCCCACTCGGAGACAGCGAAACTGCGCGGGATAACCAGGCGCCGCGGATCATCGCTGTGCGGGTGGTGGCTATCGATAAAGTCCCATATTTCCTTGTAGGAATCACGAGGCCGGTTCTCTTTTTTCTGCCCCTTGTGCGATATGAGTTCGTTTATTGCGGTGCATCCGCCTACCGTGAAGGCGATCTTGCGACCGTCGTCGCTCTGCCAGCGCAGCGCACAACGGTTGCAGCGGGCCAGTGGATCACCGCAAACCTTGCCCTTGCACTGAATCATGCGTTTTGCAAAATGGGCCTCGAGCAAATCATTGAGACCTGTTTCAACAACGCCCGGTACTGCAGCCTGTTGCAAGCTGCGAACCAGGCCAATGCAGGCTCGATGGCCGGGATTCGGCGGCAGCAGGGCATGAATATCGGCACCGATGTAGGAGCGCAGGCGATGCGTAACCGCCAGCGGCAACGGGTCCGACAACATTGTCTGGCCGTGCAATAACACCACCGTGTTGGCGGGCAAATCCAGTTGGCTCCACAGGGTCCGAGCCATATTTTCAACGATGGCCCAGTTCGCCGACGCAAGGATTTCATTCCGCGGTACACCCTGCGCCTGCAGCTTGCTCGCGTTTTCCATCAGGAATACGGCACAGGTTGCATTAATACTGAAGGATTGCGAGGCGTTATAGGCCTGTGCCTGTGCTTCGGCCACGGATTGAAGGCCGAACATGGCGCTAAGCGTATCCATCAGGCTACCGGTTCCCGCTGAACACTTGGTATTCATGGCGTTGTCAAAGAGTTCGGCCTCGTTCAGCGCAATGGTGGAAATCTTGGTGTCCTCACCACCTATGTCAACCAGGATACATAGATCACGGTTGACGTCCTTGAAGCCCTGTTGCTCAAGCCATTTAACGTGTTGCCGTGCATAGTCAATCGAACCTCGCGCGTGCGCATAGTTTTCCACCAACACCTGGATCCGTTCTGATAAATCGGGATAGACGCTCGCAAGCGCCTGCTGCACCTGGTAACGGGCAGATCCGGTAATACCCACGCTTTGTAATGGCAACTGTTCGATACCCTGTCGCTGCAGGTCGACGAATACATTCTTGACTGTCTCTATCGTGTCGCCAGCGTTGCTGTAGGCGTCGAGAAACAGGACTTCACCCGTGTCGGCATCGGCCAGTACCGCCTTGGCCATGGTGGAACCAACATCCAGCGCCAGAATCAGCGCGCGTTGCGCAATATCCCCGGGTGAGCAAGCGCGTGGCGGTTCGTCCTCCAATCGATGGAATTGTCCACCCGACTCGTAGCGCTTGCGTAGTTCAACAAAGGACGGAAAGGTTTCAAGCTGGCTCTGCTTGAGCAGGCGGGAATCGGGCTGTGCAAGGTTGTCGACGCCAACCTTTTTCACCAGTTTCTGCAGCGACTTTAGGAGCTGAGTGTTTTCTGGATCGTAGTCAACCTCCGTGACGCCTTGCTCGCGTAACAGATCCTCTGCACAGTCCCGCGCATACTGCCAGCGGAAGATACGTCCTGTCAGGTAAACCTTGTCGAAGCCGGGTGGCAGTTTCTTAACCGTTTTTTCGACCTCGGACTTCAACGTCGTAGCGAGGGCGGTATCGAGTGGAATCCCCTGGTTTTTGTCAGAGATCGTCGCCGAGGTGCTAAACACGCCACAGCGATCGACGCGTACCGCGGTGGACTCGCGCCGGGCGCGACCCGCTTCACCCAGGTAAGTGTTAAGCAGCTCGTCGACCTGCTCGTGCCTGAGGTCAAGCTTTTGCAGTACGCGATCGAGGTTGATCCCCGAGCCCGCGCCACAACGCGGATTCGTTAATAACAGATCGTCTTTAAGCTCGCCGCTACGATCGACACCAATAATCAGGTAACCGGACGCCGATAGATCGATGATTGCGAGCGTCTCGACAGCGGCGTTACCCGGTAGTTCAATCAGGTCCTGTGCCGCCATCCAGAAAGCGGCCGTTGGCAGAATCTGCTTGCCATCACCAAACCGCTCCCGGACTGCATCCGCCAACTTTCCGGTGATCACTAATTGAGACGAATTCGAATGAGTCGTGCCTGCCGCGACCCGTCCCACCGACGATAGCACGGCGCTTAAATCGCTGTTGCTGGGAACCACCATGTCCTGTTGCACTGTACCGTCAGTTGCACATACCTGAAGCCGGATGTGCCTGGTGCCCGCATCGATATAGATCGTGCCTGCAGATGCCGACGAACTACCTGCAGTAAAGGACTCCCCTGGGCTGCTATTTACGATGTCTTTGAACATAACCCGGTTTCTAAAACACGCTGTCATACAACCTTCTAGGAATCAGCGTCCGAGACATTGATCTACATCATGCACAATGAAAACTACAACAATTTGGCTTTTACTATTTAATCGGCAGCTAGCGGGCAACTTCCGTACAACAAGTTTGTGGTAAGCGAGGCTAATGTACAGGCTAAAATAACAGCTACAGCCCATTTATCAGCCCGCGTTTCATCGAAGTCCCCGCCAAGCAGGTTATCGGCCAGGTATTTTACGTAACCCCCGCTGCGGCTATCCAGCCCCAATTTCTTGCGAACTTGCCACTGGATGTCGGTGATAACGCAATAGCCCCAGGCGTTGTCCTTCCTGAGTATCGCTCCCAGCCCATACCAGGAAAATAGTATCAACATGAGCGCGATCAGGTTCAGCATCCGTGTTTCGCAGAAGATCCATCCCACCAGGCTAAACACGATGAGAGTCTGGTGAATTCCATGAAGCACAAAGTTGAGGGTTAGAAGGGTATATCTGTGCACACTAGTCATGAACGGAACTCTACACGAAATCTTGCTTGCTTTGATTACTGTTAAGGTGCTCGAGTCAACGAATTTGCATTGCATCGATCGATCGATGCGTCCGCACATCTAACTATCGGGCGTGTACGAAGGTTGCCACCGGTAAGGAGTTTGGCAGCTTCCGCTTTGCAGAAAACAGACACTCAAATACGATTTGTCAGGGGCTGAGATCGACCCAATTGGGACGCTGGCCTCATCAAAATGTGCGTCATTCCGATACGTCGGACCGCCGCGTAAGCGGGAATCTTATATCGCGCCGTCATTGCAAGATCCCGATACGTCGGACCGCCGCTTTCGCAGGGATGACGTTCTCAAAGTCTGAAATTTGCCAAAGGTCGACG
>JAOTXY010000167.1 GCA_029862125.1 Gammaproteobacteria bacterium
TAAACCCGCGATTTGCAGCAACCAGGCGATGATCTGGGATTGCCTGCGCCTGGCCGGCATCGAGGACCGCTTCGAAGGCTACGGTTGCTTGCTGTCCGAGCATTGACGGTATTGCCTGCCTGGTTATTACCGCAGTCGGGCCCCGGGTAACTTAAAGACCAAAATTTAATCGACGTTTGCACTCTTGCTGCCATCGGTCAGGGTAATTTCGATCTTTTCACCAGTCGCCAACTGCTTTACCGAGGTAACCAGCTTGTCGTCCTTGCTGATGGTCGCGAAACCACGTGCCAGTGTTTTGAGAGGACTTAAAGTATCGAGGGATCGACTCTGCAGCGAAAGCTGATGGCGCGCGAGCAGTAATTTCTGGCGCATCGCTGCCTGGTGGTTTTCAAGCATTCGAAACAGCTTTTCCCGGTGACGGTTAATCGTTACCTTTGGGCTGACCTGCACCAGGATCGACTGGCATAAGCGCAGGCGGTGCTGGTCTTCAACCAGCCTGCTGCGCTGTCGCTCGAGTAGCGACAGGTAAGCGTGATCGAGGCGCAGTGCAAGTTGTGCGAACTGGCGTGTCGGATGTTGCTGGTCCAGCGCCTTCTGCAGGTACTTCAGACGTTCACGGGATTTGCCGAGACGTAATTCGAGTTGGCCGAGCAGGCGTGCGATGCGGTCATCGATGCCCTGCATCAGTTCATTGATGTCAGGGGTGATGGTTTCAGCGGCCACCGATGGTGTAGGTGCGCGCAGATCGGCAACGAAATCTGCGATGGTAAAATCGATTTCATGGCCGACACCGGTCACGATTGGAATCGGGAACGCGGCCATCTCTCGTGCCAGCGCCTCGTCGTTGAAACTCCACAGATCCTCCAGGGATCCACCGCCGCGTACCAGCAGTACCACGTCGCATTCGCCGTAGTCCGCGACCCGCGTTAGCGCCTGTCGAATCTGGGCAGCCGCGGTCTCACCCTGCACCGGGGTCGGAAACACCACCACCGGTATGTGCGGTGCGCGGCGCTCGATGACCGACAACACGTCACGGATGGCGGCACCGGTGGTCGACGTGATCAGCGCAATTTTTTGCGGGTGTTCGGGAAGCGGTTTCTTTATCGCCGAGTCGAACAGGCCTTCCTGTCCCAGCTGGGCCTTGAGTTGTTCGTAACGTCGCATCAACTCGCCGACCCCGGAATCCTCGAGATGGTCGACCACCAGCTGAAACTCGCCACGCGCCTCGTACAACGTTACCTGGGCCCTGACCAGCACTTTCTGGCCGTTTTGCGGCTGAAATCCGACGCGGCTGTTGCGCCCGCGGAACATCGCCGCGCGGCACTGCGCTTTTTCGTCCTTGAGGGTGAAATACCAGTGCCCCGAGGCGGGGCAGGCAAAATTCGAAATCTCGCCTTCAATCCACAGCGTACCAATGCCCTGGCCGAGCAGCGTTTTAACTTCGAAATTAAGCGCCGAGACGGTCCAGATGGCTTCTGTGGTGGGTTGAGCAGGTTGCATGCAATCGAATCAATTAATAAATCAGCCATTATTCTAACTTAGTAACCACGATTCCAATAATCTCACTTACGCTCGCGCCCGCATTAATTTATAATCGCGCTTTGCAACAGCCCGTCGGAGCCATCATGCGTATCAGCCAGGAAGCCCTCACTTTCGACGATGTTTTGCTGGTGCCCGCGAAGTCCGAGATTCTGCCGAACGAAGCAGTGTTGAAAACTCGCCTGACCCGGGGCATTGATCTAAATATCCCGTTGATTTCAGCCGCGATGGATACGGTAACCGAATCGCGCCTGGCGATCGCAATTGCACAGGAAGGCGGCATCGGCATCGTCCACAAGAATCTTTCGATCGAGCAACAGGCCGCCGAAGTTGCCGGCGTGAAAAAATATGAAAGCGGCGTCATCAAGGACCCGATTACGATCAGCCCGGAGACCCCGGTGCGCGACGTCATCAAGCTAACCCAGGAACGCAAGATTTCCGGTTTGCCGGTTATCGGCAGTGACGGACTGGTCGGCATTGTCACCAAGCGCGACCTGCGTTTTGAAACCCATCTCGATCAACCGGTTTCGTCGATTATGACGACCCGCGATAAGCTGGTCACGGTTGGCGAGGGCGCCGAAAAATCTGAGGTCATCGAACTGTTGCATCGTCACCGCATCGAGCGTGTTCTGGTGGTAAACGAAAAAGGCGACATGAAAGGTATGATTACGGTAAAGGATATAACCAAGTCGAGTGTTCATCCGTTGGCCTGCACCGACGAGTGGGACCGCCTGCGCGTCGGCGCGGCCGTCGGTACCGGTGCTGACACCGATGACCGGGTGCATGCGCTGGTCGAGGCCGAGGCGGATGTGATCGTGGTCGATACCGCGCATGGTCATTCGCGGGGCGTCCTCGAAAGGGTTGCGTGGATAAAACAGGGCTTCCCGGAGATCCAGATCATCGGTGGCAATATTGCAACAGCGGAGGCCGCAATGGACCTGGTCGATGCAGGTGCCGATGCGGTCAAGGTCGGCATCGGTCCAGGATCGATTTGTACCACGCGTATCGTGGCAGGTGTTGGTGTACCGCAGATATCGGCGATCAGCAACGTCGCCGGGGCACTTGAGGGAACCGGGGTACCGGTTATTGCCGACGGTGGTATCCGTTTTTCCGGAGACGTGGCCAAGGCGATGGTTGCCGGTGCCCATGCAGTCATGATCGGCAGCATGTTTGCCGGTACCGAGGAAGCACCGGGCGAGGTTGAATTGTTCCAGGGTCGTTCCTACAAATCCTACCGCGGTATGGGTTCGATTTCGGCGATGCAGAAAGGCTCGAGCGATCGTTACTTCCAGGCTGACAGTGCGGATGAGAAACTTGTACCCGAGGGCGTCGAAGGCCGCGTTCCTTTCAAGGGACCGTTAACGAATACAATCCACCAGTTGCTGGGCGGAGTGCGTTCAAGCATGGGCTATGTCGGCTGTGGCACCATCGAAGAGTTGCGTACCCATCCCGAATTCGTACAGGTCACCAATGCGGGGATGCGCGAGTCGCATGTTCACGACGTCACCATCACCAAGGAAGCACCTAATTACCAGGTGTAACGAAGCCTCCAATAAACTCATGCGCCATCAACTACTCGTTAAAAATCGCTATCTCAGCGTTGCCAATCTTGCCAATAGGCTGGCTATTAACTGCGATTGGCGCCTTGATCTAGCGCGGTCCGGCGTTCCGGGTTTTAACTTCGCATTTGAATGGCGCATGAGTTAATTAGAGGCTCCCATGACTGATCTGCACGACGACAGAATCCTGATCCTGGATTTCGGATCGCAATATACCCAGTTAATCGCACGCCGGGTGCGTGAAGCTGGCGTTTACTGCGAAATTTA
>JAOTXY010000097.1 GCA_029862125.1 Gammaproteobacteria bacterium
GGCAACTCCGGATTTTCTGATAACTGCAACGGGTTTGTAATTCGACCGAACCGAGATAATACAAAACAGGAAAATCGCCAACGCGATCGAACGGTAAAACAGGATCTGCCAGACGTTGGCTTGCTCAATCAGGCGAACTCCGAGACCCATCGATGACCAGAAAACGCCTGCCATCAGGACCAGGATCACTCCCTGAACATAGCTGATGTTGGCCTTTGCAAGCCTGTCCGCAAGCACTTCGGGCATTCGTGTTAAACCGTGGAATAAATCTGCCGCCAGAGAGTAATCGAAGGTAACGGTATTGAAAAGCAATTGTTTCAAGCCAGCTGTTACAGCGATTGAGCCTGGGCCTGCTGACGACTAAACTTCTTTACTCGCCATATCGATTTCTCATATTGCATTAAACATACAGATCTGTATA
The DNA here is from genome assembly GCA_029862125.1 of Gammaproteobacteria bacterium. Taxonomy (GTDB): domain Bacteria; phylum Pseudomonadota; class Gammaproteobacteria. The sequence continues at coordinate 422 of JAOTXY010000097.1, forward strand.
TTTAAACATACATAACTGTATGGAATCGGTAATGCCAGACACCAACCTACTCGAAGAGATCGCGAATCGCGGCATTTCGAACACGGACCGCAAGCAGCTGCAGAGAATCGACTGGTTGCTGAGTGCGCTCGAGATTTTCGTCGCGGAGGGCATCGACGCGGTCCGGATTACGCGACTGGCACAGGACCTCGCTGTAACCCGTGGCAGCTTTTACTGGCATTTCGAGAACCGGGAAGACCTGATCGATGCCCTGGTGAGTTACTGGAAAGACAAGAACACCAGGGCCGTTACCGAATCGGTCGCCAATGCGTCGAACCTGGCGGAGGGGATTTTCCGTTTTTTTGAAACCTGTATCGACGCCGCGTTATTCGACCCCAGGCTGGATCTTGCGTTGCGGGAATGGGCACGGCGATCCAGTGAAGTTCGCAACATGGTGGATATCGAGGATGAGGCTCGTATTACATCGCTATGCGAATTTTTCACCCGCTTTGGATACGCAATGCCGGATGCCCTGATTCGTGCGCGCGTTCTCTACTATTCCCAGATAGGATTTTATGCACTCGAAGTAAAGGAACCTCTCGCAACCCGGTTGAGTTATACCGCAGCCTATTTCGAATGTTTTACCGGCCAGCAGCTCAATCCTTTAGATGCCGAAAATTTTCGTAACTACATTCTCGAGACTTATGGAGACAAGCTGACATGAGCAGAAGATCCCGACGCGGCAGACATCATGGCGTGGCCGACACATCGCATCAACGCCAGGTTAGCTACCGCAATCTGAAAAATTCCCTGCTCAAGCAACCTGCTTTTAGCCAGGACCGACTCGAGGCCATCCACGACACCGCGTTGCGCGTTATCGAAGAGCTTGGCATCAAGGTGCTTAACGACGAAGCCCGACAATATTACAAGCAGGCCGGTGCCAGTGTCGACGAAGAGTCGCAAATGGTAAAAATTGATCGCGCGCTGGTCGCCTCGGCCCTCGAATCGGCACCGAGCGAGTTTGTCATTCACGGCAGGTCACCCAAGTTCGATGTCAGCATGGGTGGTGACAATGTCGCCTTCGTTTCCGTTGGCGGTGCGCCACATATTTCTGACCTCGACCACGGCAAGCGTCCGGCAACCCTCGAGGATACGCGTAACATCATCAAGCTATGCGAGCACTTCGACGTGATACACCTGCAGTCACCTAACGTCGAATCTCAGGATATCCCGGTGCACCTGCGCCATTACCAGGTTACCGAGAGCCAGCTAAGCCTGAGCCAGAAGCCGTTCTTCATTTATTCGCGCGGCTCGGCGCAGGTCGAAGACGCATTTGCGATGACCCGCATTGCCTATGGTCTGAGCGAGGAGGAGTTCCAGGCAAAGCCATGGTGCTATACCGTGATCAACACCAATTCACCTCGTCAGCTCGACGTACCGATGTGTCAGGGCATCATCGATTTCGCCCGGGCCGGCCAGGTATCGGTGATTACCCCGTTTACCCTTGCCGGTGCGATGGCCCCGGTAACCATGCCCGGGGCACTGGTGCTGCAACATGCCGAGGCGCTGGCCGGGATAGTATTGTCACAAATCGTCCGCCCGGGCGCTCCCGTCATATACGGATCGTTTACTTCCAACGTTGATATGAAATCGGGCTCACCGGCCTTCGGCACCCCGGAGTTCGTACAGGCAGCTTTCGGCGCCGGCCAACTGGCGCGTTATATCAAGCTTCCATGGCGCGGTTCGGCAGCGACTGCATCCAATGCCCCGGATGAGCAGGCGGTTTACGAATATCTAATGTCGGCCTGGGGCAGTATCCTCGGCGGAGTCAATATGATGGTGCACGCGGCCGGATGGCTCGAGGGCGGCCTCACCGGCTCGATGGAAAAACTCATTCTCGACATCGAGATGCTGCAAATCTTTGCAGAAATTTTCGAACCACTTAACAGCGACGATACGGAGCTCGCTTACGAGGCTATTGCCAGCGTCGAACCGGGCAGTCATTTTTTCGGCTGCGAACACACCCTGGAACGCTATCAAACCGCGTTCTATGAACCGCTGGTCTCGGACTGGAGCAATTTCGGCCAGTGGACCGACAGCGGCAGCAAGACCGCGACGCAACGCGCTAACGGCATCTGGAAGAAAATTCTGCAGGAATTCGAAGCGCCTGCTCTGGAGGCAGAGCGGGTGGAAGAATTAAACGAGTTTATCGAGTGTCGCAGCGCCGAGGGCGGCGCAGCAGTTGCCTGAAGTTAAAGGTTTCGCGAACTTTCCTGCGCCTGGGTGAATTCATAGGGTTCCCTGGAAACCTCACGTGCACTAGCTTTTCTTAATTCGAAATCGGGAATTTCGGTAATCGGACGCTGCGGCCGCAATTTGTAGAAAGATGTGCTTGCGTGTTCAAGCGAAGTCTTATGATCACGCGGATTTTGACGCGCCCAGAATTCTATTTCCAGCAATAGTGGTTCGCCGCTTTGGTAGGCCTCGGCAGCAAATTTTTCGATATCTTCTACCGTGGCAACACTGTGAAACTCGCCTTTATATGCAACGCCGGTTACGGTTTTGACATCAAGCAGGTAAGGAACCACGTACGGACCATTGACAATGATCGATTTCTGCGAACTCGCAATATGCGCCTTGTGGGCGGGTCCCATACTGTGAACCTTGGTAATGACAGGGCGCTTGAACTGCCCCCTGTCACCATCTGCATCAGCCCACATTTCGAGCGTCATACCGAGGTATCCGTCATACTTGTCAGGTTCCGGGGTAGCATCGGCCGTCCAGCCTTCGCCAAGGGTGATATTAACAGTTTGCTGTTCGCCCTCACGGATCAGGGCCAGTGCGAGTGTCTCACCTACCCGGTGTTGTCCAATCATCCTGATCGCCTGCTCGGTACCGGTTACTTCTGCATCATTGATCCGGTAGATGACATCATGCAGGAAAATCTGACCCGAACCAGGACCTTCTTCCGGTGTACTGGTGACTACCAGTGCACCACCGCCATCTGGCACATCAAAGACTTGCGCTTCATCCGGTGTCAGTGAGCTGACAATGCCGGTCAAGCCTGCATCACCCCAGCTCGGTGGGCCCTGGCGCAATTCGGCCACCACCTGTTTCACCAGGTTGATTGGCACTGCAAAGCCAACCCCGACATTGGCACCAAAGCGTGTGGTTTCGATAGCCGTGTTAATTCCGATCACGTTACCCTTGCGGTTAAACAGCGCACCGCCCGAATTACCGGGGTTGATCGCCGCATCGGTTTGCAAATAAGGCGTTGTGCCCTCGCGGTAACGTTCCGTATGAGAAATGATGCCCCTGCTGATCGAATCGGGATTGCGTCCAAGCGGGTTACCAACCGCGAAGGTTTCATCGCCCGGTTGCAAGCGGTCGGAGTCGCCAAGCTTCGCCGCTGGAATACCCTCGCAATGATCGAGCTTCAGAATCGCGACGTCCGATCGGGGAGTAGCATTGATCACCGTTGCCTGAATACCTTGGGCACGATCCCAACCCCTCGGGAAAACCTCGACTATTGCGGCGTCGGCGATAACGTGTTGGTTAGTCCAGACCTCGCAGGTTCTGGAGGAAACCATGAATCCGGAGCCATTATTGATTTCCCAGACCGAATCGCCAAACTTGTCGACGGTTACATGAGACATGGTGCGAATGGATACCGAAGCATCGAGCATTCTGTCGGTATCGATCTCGTCATGCTTTTCGAGTGCGTGCATGCCCAGCGGTACCATGCCGGCAAATAATCCCAGCACGGCGAATCGCCATAAAATCGTACCATTCCAGTTCATGCTTCACCTCGTTTAAATTAGGTGATGTCTCGATGGTTACGTTTTTTATATAGCTATTTAATGCCGTTTTTATTAGAAGCTGCAATATTCAGGCCAATGCCGGTCAACAGTTTCATTAATATATATAGCAGATAGGAGGTAATATTCAGAAATTCCAGCCAGTCATGTATTTTATCCCGATAAACGGTCAATAATCGTTGACTGTAGTACCCGCAAACCGTCCATATTTTGTCAAAAAAACTTACCGAATAAACTAAATCCCAACCGCGTTTCATCAGCCGTTTTAAGCCAGGGAGCGAGTTTTGATCTAGTGATAATCCGCGGCAAGCCTACTTCAGATCGAGACTGTACTTGATGACGCGGTCATTGCCCGAATCGGATAACCAGAGTTCCGAGCCCCTCACTTCGACACCTTCGGGCGTCCTGAATCGATTCACTCCCTTAGCCGGCGAACCATTTCCCAGCACGTGCAATAACTTGCCGTCAGCGCCAATAAATTTAACCTCATGGTTGTTCTTATCGGCAGCAATGATGGTTCCATTAGCAGTCAAATCCAGGTAACGAACCCCGTTAAAGTTATATTCCTTGCGTCCCAGCTCGGCTTCGATCTCGAGATCGGGGGATAGCAACAGCATGCGGCTTTTACCTGCCTCCGCAAGCCAGATGTTGCCGTCTTTAGCCAGCTCGAGATCATGCGGTGAAGCAAGCCCGGTTATTTCATCGACGACGCGCCCGTCCCGATAAGCGACGACATTGCCCGACCAGGCGCCGGCAACATAAACCAGCCCATTCGGATGAACCAGCACGCCTTCCGGCCCGCGTATGCGTTCGCTGAGCTCGCCGACCAGGGTCGCGCTAGTGCCATCGATTTCGTAAATGGTGACACGATTATTGTGCGTATCGGCTACATAAGCCCTCCCCTGGCCATCAAAATCGACGTCATGGGTGCCGGACTGATGGTCAGAACCAAACTCTGCCAACAGTTCGAGCGATTCCGGGTCGAGAATTGCAATACGGTTATTACCGACATCCGAGACAAATAAATACCTGCCGTCCGGTGTTAGCTTGAGGTCGTGGGGATTATCGAGTTGAGCTGTGCTGGCGCCGACAAAGGTCAGCCTGAGTTCCGCGGCAATTACCACGTTAACCGTAAGCACCAGCAAAATCGCGAACACGAATCTTATAACCATAAAGCATAAATTAACCGTTCACGCAGAAGCTCGCAAGAGGTGACATAGAATTCTCCGGGTAGTAAAGTATTCCGGCATTACATGACACATTTATATAACGCTTACCCCGGGGTTTACCAGGACCATGCTGGACACTTTTTAGTTACTGCGATCTTGGTCCTTATAATCGTTCAACCGCGAAATCCAGTCGTTCGATCACCGCATCGGTCTCAACCAGGTCCATAACGCCCGGTGCTTCGATTCGAGTACCCCAACGCAGTTCCTGCGGACTCTTGCCCCTGAAGCGCTGGGCCGCCTCGGCAAATTTATCAACACAGAGATCAAGCGAGTGGTAAGGACCGCTGCGCAGCGACCAGGTACTGGCATGTAAACCGATAACCGCTGTCCCCAGCGCATTGGCCAGTTTAAAAGCCGTGCTATTTATTACTTGGCTCAGGGGGCAACGGCAGATCGTACAGGCTGCCGAACTGACCAAGATTATCGTCGACTCCGGCAAGTCGTAACGCATGCCACGCCATCGCATGATTCGACGAGGTCAGCGGAATACCGAGATGCTTTTCAAGTTCGGCGCAGTCGTGCATCAGTCGTACCGAGGTGCAGGAAACAAAGATCGCGTCGACTTCACCATGACTGATGATTTCACGCACGCCCTGCTCGATTGATTGCGGGGTAATCCTCGCGACCACGGTATCGCGGTCGGCATTGAACGAACCGAACACCGGCACATGGAAACCTCGCGCCACGATATAGTCGGCGACAATCCGGTTGACATCAGCTGGATATGGAGTCAATACACCGATACGCCTGGCCTTGAAGGCATCGAAGGCCGCGAAGGCCGCGGTGATCGGCGTGGTACATATTGCATCGGGTCTAGCCTGCCTGATGTTAGCGAAAACCTGCTTTTCGCCAAGCGCCATCGATGCCGAGGTGCAACCGTAGGCGATCACATCCACCGGGGTATCGGGTGTTATCACGCGGGCACATTCGACGATACGCGGCCCCATCGCGCGCAGCGACTCCGGTGTTATCAGGTTATCGTTATGAATTCGACTCTGGTAAAGCGCAACACCGTCGAGCGCGGCAAAAACCTGGCGCCATTCGTGCTCGATGGTGTAGTCGGTGGCTAGTACGATAAGCCCGATCGAAGCGCGGCTGGCAATACCGCCATCAACCTCGTACGGCAGATTTTCAAATAGCAGCGTTTCTTGCGTTGCTTTGCTGGCTGGCTGACTCATAATGCACCTGGACAAGATTTGGTCTGCGCATACTCTACCATGAATAAAAACCACAACCCACAGGGGCGCCCTGGATGAGTAATCTCAATTCAAATTTCTACGTCATCGCGCACGAAGCTGGCGCCGAAAACAGCGCGATTCCATGCTGGGCCAACCGGGATACCAACCCGCTCGCTCTCGACCCGGAGGCGAATGCTGCCATCGAACGTCACCAGATCGAGAATGTCCCCGGAGCCTTCCAGCTACTGAATGTTTTAACCACTGCGGAATGCGAGCGCATCGTCGAACTTTCCGAATCGCTGGGCTACCTCGAGGATGCCGCCGTCTCGCTGCCGCGTGCAATTCGCCACAACGACAGCTTTACCTGGGTTGTCGATGACGCGACCAACGACATTATCTGGCAACGCTGTCAAGCGCTGCTGAATGACAACCACGAGTTCAATGCCGGCAAACGCGCGCTTGGCATCAATGCTCGTTTCCGCTTTTACCGCTACGGCCCCGGGGATTTCTTCGCACCGCATACGGATGGCTCCTGGCCCGGCTCACGCGTTATCGATGGCGAGCTTGTCGACAATGCTTATAACGATCGCTGGAGTCAGCTCAGTTTCCTGCTTTTCCTGAGCGGGGATTACGAGGGTGGCTCGACTCAATTCTATGTCAGTCCAGACAATTCGCTTACCCCGGCCCGGCGTCCTGACGATGCCGTTGTTATCGATGTGCGCACGCCGGTTGGCGGTGCCCTGTGTTTTCCCCACGGCGTGCATCCTCTACATTGCATGCATGCCTCCCGAGAAATTACAGCGGGAACAAAGTACATTATCCGCTCTGACATCCTGTTTGATCTCTAGTGCCGTCGGCGACCGCGTTGAAAGCCGCGGGCGGACAATCATGATCGACGAAATGCTAAGCGTCGCATGCGTTATCTAACCCCATGAAATAAATCGCGCTGGTAAGATCGGTAACATCGATATGACAACTGGTCGCTTCGCGCAACACAGGCTTGGCATGGTAGGCGATACCCAGGCCGGCTGCAGTCAGCATTGGCAGGTCATTGGCGCCATCACCAATCGCACAGCAATCACGTAAGGCAAGGCCCAGCGCCTGCGCGCGCTGCTGCAGGATATTGCACTTGTAGTCAGCATTGACGATCGGATCCAGCAGGCCACCGGTCAATCGATCCGCATTGAGTTCCAGCTGACAACAATGGACTTCATCAAATCCAAGTTTGCGTGCAACCGGTTCGGCAACCTGTGAAAACCCGCCACTGACCAGAATCGTGTGCATCCCCGCCGCGTTGGCAGCGGCGAGCAATTGCTCGGCACCCGGATTAAGCGACAGCGACTGCGCGACATCATGAAACACGTGAACGGACTGTCCTGCAAGCATTGCAATTCGCTCACGCAGCGCGGCGCTAAAATCTATCTCGCCGTTCATCCCACGCGCGGTAATGGCTGCGATCTGATCTCCCATACCGAGAATCGTTGCGACCTCGTCGAGCGTTTCGGCGGCGACAATGGTCATGTCCATATCACAAATCAGCAATCGTTTACCGCGCTCGCTCTGCGGTTGCATATAGACATCGGCATCCGCCAGGTTTTCACGCAGGGAGCGAAACAGCGCCCAGGCATACGCCGGCTCACAGACGACAACCAGGTCACAAGCGTTTAGCGCGAGTTTTTGTTCATCATGAACCTGCAGATTACCAAGCAGGCTGCGCAGCCTGCCAACTGCATTATCTACTTTTCCCCTGGTGCAAATGGTGACCAAGAAAGGTTGCTCCGCATCGCTGCGCAACAACCATCGTGGTGCCTCATCGTGTGCGCTTTCAGTCATTACAGGGCAGGGAAATGCAGGTATTGCACATCGTTGATATTAGGCAGCGAACGCAGATGTTCGAGATCGTCGTTACCGAGTGACTCATCGATTTCAAGCAGTACCATTGCCTTGCCATTCCGGCCATCCCGACCCAGGTGCATATTTGCAATATTGATGCCGCGTTCAGCGGTAGTACCACCGATATCACCGATGACACCCGGCTTGTCTTCATTGGTAATGTAGAGCATGTGTTCACCGAGCTTGGACTCCAGCGGAATCCCTTTAACGTCGATCACACGTGGACGGTTCTGGATCAGCGTACCGCAAATACTGCGCGACCTGGATTCGGTTTCGACCCCGACCGTGATCCGGCAGGGATATTCGTCGCGGCCTTCATTGTGCGCTTCGATGACATTGATATTGCGATCACGCGCAACTTCCCGGGCATTAACCGAGTTAACATAACTGCTGTGGTGCTCGAGTATCGCCTGCACCACCTGCACGGTTAACGGGGACACGTTCAAATCGTTGGCTTCACCACCATAGGTGACTGTCAGGGTTTTGATAGGGTCGTGGGTCAACTGGCCGACGAAAGACCCCAGGCATTGTGCGAGCTGCAGGTAAGGTCGCAATACCTGCGCCTCCTCGGCGCTGATGCTGGGTGCATTGATCGCGTTATTGATCGCGCCGCTTACCAGGTAGTCACTGATCTGCTCGGCAATCTGGATTGCAACCTTCTCCTGGGCCTCTATCGTGGAGGCACCGAGATGCGGGGTACAGATTACGTTCTCCAGTTCAAACAAAGGGTTATCGCGGGCCGGTTCGACTTCGTAAACATCGAGCGCGGCACCTTTCAAATGCTCGCTTTTGAGCGCTGCTAACAAGGCCAGCTCGTCGACCAGGCCACCGCGCGCGCAATTGATCAACATGCTGCCCGGCTTCATCTGGTTGATCGCGCTGGCGCTGATGATATTGGTGGTCTCGGGAGTTTTGGGTACGTGCAGCGAAACAATATCTGAACTGGCAAGCAAGGTGTCGAGGTCAACTTTTTTGACGCCAAGCCTGGCGGCACGTTCCTCGGTCAGGTAGGGATCGTAGGCCTGGACATGCAGTCCGTAGCCGATCGCCTTGCTGGCAACGATGGAACCAATATTGCCGGCACCGATAAGTCCAAGCAATTTACCGGTCAGTTCCATCCCCATGAAACGCGACTTTTCCCATTTGCCGGCATGGGTTGAGCTATTCGCCTGCGGGATATGGCGAGCTAAGGCCAGCATCATCGCCATGGCATGTTCGGCGGTGGTAATCGCGTTGCCGAGCGGAGTATTCATCACCACTATTCCGCGCCGGGTACAGGCGGAAACATCGACGTTATCGACCCCGATCCCCGCCCTTCCGACAACCTTGAGATTGTTGGCCTGCTCAAGCAGTTCCGCGGTCACGTTGGTGGACGAGCGAATCGCCAGGCCATCGAATTCGCCGATCATTTCGAACAATTCAGCTTCGCTCAATTTGCTCGATTGCACCACTTCGATACCGCGCTCTTCAAATACGGTCACCGCCTGGCTCGACATCGAGTCAGAAATTAGAACTCTGGGTTTAGTCATCTTGTTTCTCCTACAAAGTTTTTTTGAAGTCCGCAAATACCCAGTCCAGCCAGGGGGTCAGGGATTCGAGATCGCTGGTTTCAACGGTAGCGCCGCCCCAGATGCGAAACCCGGGTGGCGCGCTGCGGTAGTTGCCAATATCGAACGCCACGTTTTCCTGCTCGAGCCTGGCCAGCATCGAATTAATCGCCTGTTGCTGATCCTCTGCGGACAGGCCCGTGAAATCGGAGTCGACGACCTGCAGACACATGGAGGTCGGTGAACGAGTCGCCGGATCACGGGCCAACCAGTCTATCCAGGCTGTTTCGCCGACCCAGGCATCGATACATGCAAAATTGTTACGAGTACGTTGCCACAAAACCTCGATGCCACCCGTGGACTCGGCCCAGGCCAGGGCCGCATGCAGGTCCTCGAGTGCCAGCATGCTGGGGGTATTAATCGTGGCCCCACTGAATATGCCGTCGACCAGCTTTCCGTCCTTGGCCAGTTGAAAAAGTTTCGGTAAAGGATAGCGTGGTGCGGCGGCTTCCAGCCTGGCTACCGCCTTCGGACTGAGTGCCAGCATGCCATGCGCGCCCTCGCTGCCAAGTACCTTTTGCCAGGACCAGGTGACTACATCGAGCCTGCCAAAATCGATCGGCATGGCGAAAGCTGCGGAGGTCGCATCACACAACACCAGGCCATCACGCTCCGCATCCAGCCATTCCAGGTCGGGCAGGCAAACGCCACTGGTAGTGCCGTTATAAACCATGACCAGGTCGTGCGCCGAAGCTACCTGGTTCAAGTCGGGAAGCTCACCGTATTCAGCCTGGTAGAGGTTCAATTGTTCGATACCGAGCGCCTGTAGGTCTTTCGCCCAATCGTTGGAAAAACTCTCCCAGACCAGTGCATCGACAGGTCGTGATCCAAGCAGCGACCACATCGCCATCTCGAACGCACCGGTGTCGGAACCCGGCACGATACCGAGTTTCCAGTCGTCGGGCAGACCCAGTAACCGATGCGAAATATCAATCGCGTCACGCAAACGTTGTTTGGGGAGTTTGGCGCGATGACTGCGCCCGAGAAACTCGGTGTTTAAATGGGTAATGTCCCAGCCGGGATACTTTTTACACGGCCCTGAAGAAAAACGTGGGTCCGCGGGTCGAACACGCGGCTGCTCGGGAAGACCGCTGGCTTCCTCGTTCATGGTATAACCTCTAGTTATGGGGTGGTTTGCTCCACCAGGCGCGCGCAGGATAACATGACTCTGCGACATTTGAATACCCGGCGTTAAGTTCAATACAGATTGAAATTAAAATATTAGCGGAGCGCAATCCCGCTATTTAGCATTTCATCAGAACGGACACTCATTAAGATCAACCCGGTATCGGGGATCGACCAATTTCAGACGTTGTGCAGTCGGTTTTACCAAGTTAAAATTCGACCATTCATCACAATATTAAGGATCTTGTCAAAATGAGTGATAATTTGAGGAATTTCAATCTAACTGTCGAAGAAATTAAGATTGTGAAAATGATGAAGGAATTAATCAAGAATCTTGAGAATCTAAACTTTAATGACCCGCTCTCGCCAAGGGCCGATTTTTTTCGCGGTGAAATTGATAAACTGGAACAAAAGCTGGAAGAGATCAGGGATAACACGTTGATCAAATAATAATAAATTTTAAGCCTCTTAATACTTAATAGCAGACGTTCAGATTTAAGACTTCAGGGTCGTAGAACGGCCATAAGCGGACCCCTGGTTACAAGATAGAATTTAACCTCGTCTGATCTATATCAAGATCACATAGTAATTACTCGGTAGCCTTGTCTCCCAGTTAAATACAAATTGTTTTGGTAGATGCTCGACATATTCGCAACATGGAATCAGGAGGTATCATGACAATAGCATCGAAATTGGAAAATTATCTTCAGCAGCAGGAAGTCAAGTACGAGGTGGTGACTCATCCGCACAGTGAATACAGCATGGAGACTGCTGCAAAGGCCCATGTCCACGGTGATGCCTTGGCCAAGGGGGTGCTGGTAAAGGATTACGACGGCTACCTGCTGGTGGTTTTGCCAGCTGACTATCTCGTTGAGCTCGAATCCCTGCACAAGCTGCTGCGTAAGGAAGTACTGATGGTGGACGAAGCTGCTCTGGAGGAGGTCTTTAGTGACTGTGAACCGGGAGCGGTGCCACCCATTGGCATGGCCTACGGGGTAAAGACATTATGGGACCCGACATCCAGCCTTGGTAAACTGGATGAAGTCTTCTTCGAGGCGGGTGATCATCAGACTCTTGTGCGGATGAGTGGTGTGCAGTTTCACGAGCTGATGGCACCGGCCGAGCGCGGGGAGTTCAGTCACCACATCTGACCGGCGCATCTCTCCAAAGCAGACACTGAAAAGCGCGTAACCAGGGGCAATCTTCGGCCAGGAACGGTCACTCGT
>JAOTXY010000168.1 GCA_029862125.1 Gammaproteobacteria bacterium
GTCTCGAAAGCCCAAGCAAGAACCTCTGATTAAACCTGTTATTTCGATACGCTGAACCGGCGCACATGCCTGTGCTTGGAACAATAGTGAGTCATTCCCGCGCAAGCCTGCGCGGTTTCAGGCCCTGTGGGTCCCGGCAGGAATCTTGAAAACACGGCATCGTTGCAAGATCCCGGGTCAAGCCCGGGATGACTCTATTCCTTTATTGTCATTCCCGCGCAAGCGGGAATCTTTTAATGACATCCACTCGCTAAGGTAAAACCCGCTTAAAAGGTTTCACGCTAACCGAGGCATAGGCGCCGGACTTGATGTACGGATCTTCATCTGCCCAGGCCTGCGCGGCCGGCAGCGACTCGAATTCCGCGATGATAATACTGCCAGTGAACCCGGCATCGCCCGGGTCTTCGCCGTCGATTGCGGGATTAGGCCCGGCAATAATCAGCCGACCGGCGTCACGAAGAGCATTCAGGCGTTCAACATGCTCGCTGCGCACGGCCATGCGGGCGGCAAGGCTACCCACGTTGTCAATCCCTACAATGCTGTACAACATCAACTCGTCTCCTTATCGCTATCGGGCATGTAGCGGGCCAGAAAAAAGGCCTGGGCGATCACGAATGCGATCGTCATGCCCATCAGTCCGAACAACTTGAAATCAACCCAGGTGTCTTCACTGAATTGCAATCCAAACGGGTCGATTTCAGGCGCGACGATCATGTTGGCAATGCCCGAGACCACGAAAAACCCGATCCAGGCCAGGTTCAATTGCACCCAGACTCGCTGCTCCTCGATCGTAATCGCATGCCCCATCATGCGCTGAATTAACGGTTTTTTGCCGATTACGTGACTGCCCAGAAAGACCAGCGCGAACAGCCAGTTAATTGCGGTCGGCTTCCACTGGATAAAGGCGGGATCTTTAAGTGCCAGTGTCGCACCGCCAAAAAACAGCAGCAATGCCAGCGTGATGAGCGGCATCTTTTCAACTTTTTTGACAATGATTGCTGCGAGCACGACCTGGATAAGCGTTACCACGATTGCTGCCAGGGTGGCCAGGTAGATCGCGTCGCTGGATTCCCCGGGCGTCAGGTTCATTAATGGCACCCAGGCGTTGATACCCAGGACCAGGTCATCGGGCAAGTCGAGGTAAAACTTGTAGAGGATGAAAAAGAGGAGTATCGGCAGAAAATCGGAAAGCTGTTTCATCGAGTCGGTAATCGTTTAGAGCAGCGCAGATTCTAACGTATTAATCCGCGTTTTGGTGACTAATTTAAGACTCGATGACAGGCTCGGAGTTCGTTGTGTAATCCTTCGAAATATTTTGTTGTAAGTTTCCGATACGTCAACCCAGCGTGCGCCGGGGAGCCGCTAAGCGGGCCGCGCAGGCCGGGTATGTCCCTATTCAATGAATGGCGTTCATACAAAATTGCAAAAATGTTACACAAGTTATATAAATTCTTGCCGGAACTTTCAAATATTTGTCCTAACTCATTGATTTATAAATTATTTCTTACTGTTGTTTTCTTTCAAAATTTTGCTGTATGATCGCCAACCCTAGCATTCAGAGTTGGTCATGGCGCAGTTTTTTGAAATTCATCCAGATAATCCACAGCGGCGCCTTATCCAGCAGGCGGTGGCGATTATTGATCGCGGTGGCCTGGTTATCTACCCGACCGATTCGAGCTACGCGCTCGGTTGTCACATCGGCGACAAGGCCGCAATGGAACGAATCCAGCGTATCCGTCGTACCGACAATAAGCATCACTTTACCCTGGTATGCAGCGATTTGTCTGAAATCGGCACCTACGCCAAGGTCTCCAATTCGGATTATCGCCTGATGAAAACGCTGACACCGGGTCCCTATACTTTCTTGCTCAAGGCGACTTCGGTGGTACCGCGCCGCTTGATGAATCCCCGGCGTAAAACCATCGGTGTACGCGTGCCGGATAATAACATCGTGCAAGCCTTGTTGACGGAACTGGGACAACCCATCATGAGCAGCACCCTGATTCCACCGGGTGCGCAGCAGGCGCTTGACGATGCTGAGGAAATTCGCACGGTTTTCGAGCATAGTGTCGATCTTGTCATTGACGGCGGTTTCTGTGGCGTGGAACCGACCACGGTGATCAGCCTGATCGACGGCCATGCGGAGATCCTGCGTCACGGCAGGGGCGAAATATCGTTCCTGGAATAGAAGTCGGGACGGGTTTTGTTTCGGCACCATCTTAAAATGCGGACTACTACGAGCCTGTATGGATAAGCTGTTAAAATCATGGTTTGTGGCTTTGCTTGTTAGTATAATTCGGCCAGGGCCGATATAAACTGGATCAACCTTATTGAACACCATTAGTCAAAACAACCGCGTGCTGTCGGGCATGCGTCCTACCGGGTTGTTGCACCTGGGCCACTATCACGGCGTCTTGAAAAACTGGATCGAATTACAACACAGCTACGAGTGTTTTTACTTCGTTGCGGACTGGCACGCATTGACTACGCATTACGAGGATCCGTCGATCATCGCTGAAAGCACTCGCGATATGGTCATCGACTGGCTCGCCGCCGGCGTTAATCCGGGCACCGCGACCCTGTTTATCCAGTCGCGCATCCCGGAGCATGCCGAACTTCACCTGCTGCTGTCGATGATTACGCCGCTGGGGTGGCTGGAACGCGTGCCGAGCTTCAAGGATCAGCAGGAGAAAATCAAGGACAAGGATTTATCCACTTACGGTTTTCTCGGCTATCCGCTGCTGCAGGGCGCAGATATCCTGATGTATAAAGCCGGTTTCGTGCCTGTGGGCGAAGACCAGGTCGCACATGTCGAGTTGACACGCGAGGTCGCGCGCCGGTTTAACCATTTTTATGGCAGCGAACCTGATTTCGAAAACAAGGTTAACGCTGCAATCAGCAAAATGGGCCATAAAAATGCCAGGCTTTACCAGGACGCTCGCAAGCGCTACCAGGAGCAAGGGGATACGGAGGCGCTATCGATAGGCCACGCGTTGCTGGAATCGCAGCAGAACATCAGTTTGAGTGACCATGAAAGGTTGTTGGGCTATCTCGATGGCGAAGGGCGCATCATTCTTCCCGAACCGCAATCGCTGTTGACCGTGTCGTCAAAAATGCCCGGGGTCGATGGGCAGAAAATGTCCAAGTCCTACAATAATATGATCGCGTTACGCGAGGATGAAGACAGCATCACGCGCAAAATCAAAACCATGCCGACCGACCCGGCCCGCGTAAGGCGCACGGATCCGGGTGACCCGAACAAGTGCCCGGTATGGGAATTTCACCAGGTCTATACCGATGAAGACACTAAGGAAAAGCTG
>JAOTXY010000169.1 GCA_029862125.1 Gammaproteobacteria bacterium
CCTATTTCGACAGTACCACCTCTATTTTCTTTCCTAGTTGCGAGTTTCGTACACGATCTCCAAGGGCTTCACGAAATTCCTTATCAACTCTGTGTGACAAGCTGCAATGGCTGGGGCTGACCACCTGCACCTTGCGCTGGTTTAGCGCCTCGGAAACTATTTGGGTGTCACCTTCGGGTCGACTAACCAGGCGTGCACCACCGCTGAAGTAGTACACGTCCTCCCCGGTTAGTTTGCCGGCACGGTCAACGATCTGGCCCACACCACTATGCGAGCAGGTTGAGAGAACATACGGACCTGAATGGCTGCGCAACACAACAGACAGATCATCCGAGATTCCGGCCGTGGGGACATCCGTATGCCCTCGAATCACAAAGATATTCGATGTCACTTGTAGATGGTCTTCAACAACATGCACATCATCAATGGGAAAAACTTGATTAGGCGGCACATAAACCGGAACGTTGGGGTTAATGGACCTCACCCGTTCCAGCCCTCCGGCATGGTCAAAGTGGTTGTGGCTGATGACCACCATATCCAGTTCATTTACGTCCACACCGGCAGCATTCAGATTGTGCTCCATTACAGCCGGATCGGTTCCGGTATCCAAAAGAATCCGCTTACCATCCGCCTGGATATAGACTGCATAACCGAAGTCGGGTTTCAGTCCCGGCATGACCGGCTGGGAAGTGTCGTACAGAATCTGGAAATAATCCTGGAAATCGGCGTGTAGAAGGGCGGGCCAGGCAACGCAAACACCGGTGAGCAGGAGGAATACGCGGAATATGCTTTGTGTAAACGCCGTCATCATCTCCATACTATACACGGGAGAAAAGGAGACAGAATACGTCTTATTGGGTAGGCGCATCCTAAAAGCAGACACTGAAAAGCATTCCTGGCTGGTCTGAGAACGGCCAACTGCAGGCATCCAAAAATTTTGTTGCGAGCAGCAATCCCACTGAAAATCAGGAAATTTCAACTACAATACATAGAGTACCGAACACAATCCTTAACAGTTAGATATCCCATCGTAGGACTATTCTAGACACGGAAGTAATACATATGATTTCAAAAATAGTAGCTCCAATCATCATCGCCTCCAGTCTGTTTTTAGCATCATGTGGAGGTGGAGGCGGCAGTGACAGCAATGCCGATGAGGGTATCACTTATACCGGTTCGAAATCTCCAGCCACCGTCGATGCAAGCAATGCTGAAGCGCTGGCGATCGCAGCGACCGGAGGAGCGAATCAGGCGATTGCTGCTGACACGGCCAATGGAGCTAACCCGATCTCGCCGAGAGGGAGCGAAACAAATTCGAATCTGGTATCGAAGCTCGTCGAGCAGCTAGAGATAATAGCGGCCACGAGAAGCAGAATCGCTCAACAACCTCTCCCGATATGTGATCCAGGAGGTATGGCGGACCTAGATCAAAACAGCGACGGTACTCAAGGCACTATCGTGTTCACAAATTGTATGATTACCGGCGGAAATGGCGAAGTGGTAAACGGTACGGTTACGTTTAACGCTACGATAAGTGGTACAACTCTTACATCGCTCGACATGTGGTTTAATGACTTCAGTGTTACGTATCAAGGTGAAACTCACGTAATCGACTTAACCGTTTTATGCGCTGGTTCCCCATTGGTTTGTGATCTGTTTTCTGATTTTGTCGGTCTCGACGGCAGAATCTATCGTGTCGAGATAACGACCGTCACCAATACCGCAGGGGCGTCTTATGACGTGGATGCCACTGTTTACGATCCAACTCACGGGTATTTTACGGTAGATGCTTCCGTTAACTTTAACAATTGCCCAGGGGGCGTACCGGAGACGGGGACGCTAACGATCACTGGCGACGCGGCAACCACCGCCAGCGTCGTGTTTAACGATTGCGACGGTTTCACCGTCACCCATCTCGGGGTGCCTACAGTCTATCTCTGGACAAATATTCTATAAGACGCTCAGACTCAGCCTTATCTTAAGATCCCGCCGTTAGCGGACACTCAAAATCGTGGCATCGAGGTCTTTCTTCGGCCACTTTCGGACGCTTAGTTGATTGTGATGTTCGGCGACGTACTGATTCCAAAAAAATTTCGGAAAGTAAGTTAATCTTAGGTAAATAGGTTTACTGTTCCCGGAATACCCGCTGGGTTTTTTGAGGGGGAACCTCAGACCGGCTGCCCCGGCGTTTGCTCAGGCCGCGACTGGTTCATCATTTCGAGAATGGCGCGCACCGCTACCGAGGCGATGATGACGCTGCCGCCGATCAGCGTCCAGCGGTGCGGGATTTCGCCGACGAACAACCATACCCAGACCGGGCCCAGCGCGAACTCGATCAGCATCAGCAGTGTCAGCTCGGCGGTGGCAAGGTGACGCGAGGCGATGATGAAGGTCCAGTTGACGAGGCCCGACAGGCAACCGCCCCAGAACAGGCACAGCAATATGTCGTTCAGCGGCAGCGTCAGATCGCCGCCGGTCACGGGTAGCGAGACGGCGATAATCAGCGCTGACGCGATCAATAACGACGGCAGCATTTCGACCTGGCGCCGGTAACGCACCACGACCGCGAAGCCGGCGAAACACAGCGCGGTAGACAGCGCCATCAGGTTGCCAAAGCCCGAGCCGATGTTGATACCGTTGACGACCATCAGGGCAAGCCCGCTGCCGGCGAACAGCATCGTCACCAAGGTCGCGCGGCGCAGACGTTCACCGAGGAATATCCGTGCCAGCAGCGCGGCGAAAAACGGGATGGCGCCGATGATGAACAGCGCATTGGCGATGGTGGTGTGGGTAAACGCCTGGATAAAACTTAAGCCCGCACCGGCCAGCAGCACGCCTGCGAGAATCCCGAAACGGCCCACGGACATCAGCGTGGCGAAAAACCGGCCGCGGTTTTGAATCGCGACGATGGCCGCGATCGCCACGATCAGGCCGAGCGATCGATACACGTTGATTTGCCACGGGGTGGCGACCTCGATATTACGCTGCACCAGCCCGCCGAAACTGATCGCGACCGAACCGATCACCATCAACAGCATCGCGTAGCCGTGGCGGCTGTCGACTTCATGGATTGCGGGTACGGCAGATTGATCCTGCATATTCGATTTCGGGCCGGTATGAAACAAGCCAGTCTTTCACGAAACCTGGGCGCGATCCAGCGATAAAACTTGGTCGAAGAGATCGGGAAGTTAAATGGGTTTCCCGGCCTGGAGCGAAGCCAGATTTCCCGTGGAAATAGACAAGAAATAGGATTACCTTAGCTTTCTCCATAGGAGACGCTCATAAAGCTCTGGTGGGAGGCAATCTTCGGCCA
>JAOTXY010000170.1 GCA_029862125.1 Gammaproteobacteria bacterium
GTACCCTGGGTGAAGCTGACCTTGCACAAGCCCGGCGCAGTCCGCGGCTCCAAGTCGGTCGGTGTGATTATTGAACGCGGTACCAGGCCAGCCTGATGGCCCGCGTCTACGTAAGCCTGGGGAGCAATCTCGATCGTGAAATCAAGATTCGACAGGCAGTTGATTTGCTGCGAGAGCACTTTAAAGAAATCGATTTGTCCCCGGTATACGATTCGGCCGCAGTGGGTTTCGATGGCAGTAATTTTCTAAACCTGGTTGCGGGTTTTGACACCGACCTCGAGGTCGCGGCAGTCGCCACAGTTTTTCATGATATCGAAGACCAATTGGGACGCGATCGCACGCTGCCCAAGTTTGCCAGTCGCCCTATCGATCTCGATATCCTGACTTACGATGACATGGTCCTCGATATTCCCGGAATCCGGATACCACGCCCTGAAGTTCTGCACAACGCCTTCGTGCTAAAACCGTTACAGGACATTGCCGGAGATCGACTGCATCCTGAAAGCGGGGAAAGTTATGCGTTGCTGTGGCAGCGGATGGCTGAAACTGCACCGCGCCTCGACCTGTTTCCGCTGGATCTTTAATCTTCTTCGACCAGCGCGGTACCGGCGGTTGAAACGGAGCTGCGAATATGGACAAGCTGGAATCACCTTAGAACGATAAGTTCCCGGGTTGCCAGTGTGCCCGGTACCTGGCTTTTGTACAGTCATTAACATGCTTTTGGGGTCGGTATGAATTTAAAATTTCGCGAAGCAATAGAGAGTGATATTACGACGCTCGTGGCATTGTTGGCTGATGACGAACTGGGAGCCAAAAGAGAAGACCTTTCGGTTCCACTGAATCATCGCTACCTGGATGCGTTTCAAAGTATCGACAAGGATGCAAACAATGAGCTGACGGTTGTCGAATCCAATGGTGACCTGGTCGGAATGTTGCAATTGACATTTATTCCCTATTTAACCCATACCGGTTCGTGGCGTTGCCTGATTGAAGGCGTAAGAATTGCGAAGACGCATCGGGGAAAAGCTGTAGGCGCCAAGTTTATTAACTGGGCTATTAACCGGGCCAGGCAAAGGAGCTGCAGCATCGTTCAACTGACATCCGATAAGCAACGTCCAGACGCTTTGCGATTTTACGAGTCACTCGGATTCGAGGCCACTCATGAAGGCTTTAAACTAAGGATATAGGGGAAACCGGGTGTTTATATTTCCGATGCCCTAATCACTGCCAAACAGGTTGAACAAGTTAAGATCGGTTTGATATGGGACCAATTTGGAAGACTTGGTTTTTGCCTTGATCCTTTCGAGATAGAGAGGCATTTGATGATTGTTCAGATTATCTTCGGTCAGGGGTTTCTGGGTGAATCTGGTAGCACGCAACATACTATCAGTACCTTCCAAAATCGCGTATTGAGTATCAGCCAGAAGAATAACTTCTTTCCCTGCATGCCAGTATACGTCGAGGTTGCTAATATCCAGCGGATCGAATGGCGGTACCAGTGGCACCAGGTCAAAGGGAGTGACTACGCGGATTACATTGATGTGATGAATATTATTGGCGCCGGATATATTGGTGACCTTGGGCTGACCAAATGTGATTACCTGTTCGATATCGAACTGATAGGCATCCAGGTACATGCCTAAAATTAAAGCAACCGCACCACCCAGGCTGTGGCCCGTGACCTTAATTTTATAATCAGGTTGGAGTAACGGTTTCAACTCTGCATAAACCTTTTTTGCGGCGAAAGAAAATCCTTCGTGCAGACGTACCCCCGTATTCTTATCCACCATTAATTTAAGTGAAATATCGACCAAGGCATTTTCGATGTTGGAGGTGCCGCGTACCGAAATGATCTGGGTTTTGTTTAATTCGTTGGTCGCGAGGAAAAACGATATTTGAATATCTGGAATGGTGTGATAGAGCGTGAGCCTATAGTTACTGGCTTCGACCAGGTCGCGAACTGTGTCTTTAGGCTGATAGGCAGCATTGGCGAATATGGCTTGCTTATGAATCTCGGTAAAATTAACAGATTCCGGTTCATTAGCGGACAATTTCGGCATGGCACATAAAAGCGTTAACGCCAAAACAATACTTGTGAATTTTAGTCTGTGTCTGCTCGGCATCAGATTAGCGAGTAAGTGAATTAATCGATCTCTAATTGTTGCGAGGGTTAGATTATAGCTTTCGAAATAACTCGCAAGATCAATATGTCATAAATGTTTTGTTATAAATTAACCGTAAGTTTTTAGCAGGAATGTCGGTTGAATTTCGATTGAACTGGATGACTAAAATGCTTCGCTCTCGGCTCCTGCCATAGAGGATTTCAAGCTCTGTCTTCCCCAAAAGGAGACACTTAGACGCTATCGATGAGCGTCGTTTTTAGGCCACATGCGGACTCTGAGTTGAATAATGCCTCTCAATCAGCTATCAAAAGCAAGCGATGCGATAATTTGATCTAGCTTGTCCTGTTCGTCGCCCTGTCCCTGAAGGGCGGCATTACTAGCGGCTAGCGTGATTGCTTTTTGTTTAATTTTTTCCTGGTATTGCTCATTACAGTCTTTTACGGTTTGCTTGATTTCGTTCAGCTGCGAGGGAATTTTTTCCATATTGTTAACATAAGTATCGATGCAATCTGTTGTAGCCTTGCCAATTTTAGCGCCAGGGCTGAACTGACGACCAAGCGCATTAAAGTCCTCGCACCAGTCAGGCGGCGCTTTTGCGGAAAGTTTAAAAAAAAGATCAATATAAGATTCTTTTCGCACCTGGGGTGGTCGATCAGGATCTAAGCCTGTAATTTTTACTTCTTCGAATGAACTCATCTTGATTTGCTCCTGGTATTGGTATTTCGATTCGTGCACGGCATATCATAAAAATGCCTGTAAAGCGTATTGCTTTGAGTAGGCGGTCAGAGCGGATTCACAAAATTGTCGGGCAGAGCATCAAGATGGATTACCCAATTAATGACGATGCGGTCCGATTAGCACCGAGAAGAGCCGGTGATCATACACGAATGCTCACACGAGACTTGATTTATTTTGATGCGGATCTCTTCCGCTTGTTTGTTGTCGAGTTATTTGGATTGAATTAGGGCGTGTAACCAGGATTGCTCTAAGTCGAATTGAGAGGCCTATTACTCCCAGGTGAAAGCCTGATTTCTCGTAAGCAGACACTGAAAGTTGAGCCACGAGCTTCCTTCTCCGGCCAAAAGTGGACGCCCAGCAAACCTGGACAATATCTAACCTTGAATCCGGAAGAGGACAGGCTGTGGGTTTTCGGTTTGCGTTTGACGGACGCTAT
>JAOTXY010000098.1 GCA_029862125.1 Gammaproteobacteria bacterium
GACATTCATCAGAATCGTCTCAACGCGGTTGCTCGACAGCTCAACGAGCGGCCGAGGAAGACCTTGGGTTATTATTCACCGGCGGAGAAGTTTAATGAGTGTGTTGCGTCGACCAATTGAAACCGCAGTCGGTTTGAGCCGTTCATCATAAGATTCCCAGCGTCAGCTTTTCGTGTTCGAGAACCTAAATTCAGGATATTCGTAATTTCGCGATATTCTCCCAAACAGCCCTGATTTCCGGCTAAGGTGCAATGCATAGAGTTCGCTACGTGTCCACGATGGGGAGCAAAACACCGAAAAGCCAGTTAGCGAACGCGCAGCCCGCTTTTTTCATTCCAGGCAGCATGAACTACTTCGAGGGAAAATCGAGGCATTGATTCTGCTTTCGAATTGAAGCCCGTTTTTTCGGGGATATCTGCAAACAACGCTCGCTTATCCCTGACGGCCAGGCTGACGGAATCGGCGATACCGATTCCATGACCTGCATCATTCAATCACGCCTCGATTGGCTCTATATTCTCGGAGCCGGTCATTACCTTTGTAACTGCGGATAAATGATAGCCACTGAATCGCTAAAGACTGCTAAAACTACCGTTTTTCACACCCGCGGTATCACCAAGGTCTACCAGATGGGTGAAGTGCAGGTTCACGCTTTGCGCGGTATCGACCTGGAACTGGATGAAGGCGAATTCATCGTTCTGCTGGGGGCATCGGGCAGCGGTAAATCAACGCTGCTGAATATTCTCGGCGGCCTGGATGTGCCCAGCAGCGGCACGGTGCAATACCAGGATCACGATCTCAGCACCTTCAAGGAATCGGTGCTCACACGTTATCGGCGCGAACACGTCGGCTTCGTATTCCAGTTTTACAACCTGATCCCCAGCCTGACCGCGCGCGAGAACATCGCGCTGGTCACCGAGATTTCCAGTAAGCCCCTGCCGCCGGACGAGGCACTCGAACTCGTCAACCTGAGTGACCGTGCGAACCATTTTCCGGCGCAGTTATCGGGTGGCGAACAGCAGCGCGTGGCCATCGCCCGTGCGATTGCCAAGCGGCCGGATGTATTACTGTGCGACGAACCGACCGGCGCGCTGGATATCAAAACCGGCATCGTGGTGCTGGAGGCGCTGGCGAAAGCTAACCGGGAACTGGGCACCACCACCGTGGTGATAACACACAACGTCGCGATCGCCGATATGGCCGACCGCGTCATCCATCTTAGCGATGGCAAAATTTCGAATATCGAGATCAACTCGCGCAAAAAAGCGCCTGCGGAATTAAGCTGGTAACAAGATGAGAGCACTGAACCTCAAACTCTGGCGCGACCTGTGGCATTTGCGCGGTCAGTCCGTCGCCATCATCGCGGTGATGGCCAGCGGGGTCGCCTGCTTTATCATGTTCATGAGCACGCTGGACTCGTTGCTTCTAAGCCGCGACCTGTATTACAGCGAAAACCGTTTCGCCGACATCTTCGTGCCGATCAAGCGCGCGCCGGAATCGGTCGCCCGACGAATCGCCACGATCGATGGCGTAGACAAGGTCGATACCCGCGTTGTGGCGCCCCTGACGATCGACATCGAAGGTTTTTCCGAACCTGTCGTCGGCACCGTAACCTCCATTCCGGACAACGGCGAATCCTTGCTCAACCGGCTCTACCTGCGTGCCGGGCGGCTGATCGATCCCGGACGCAACGACGAAGTCATCATCAGCGAATCCTTCGCCAAAGCGCACGATTTCAGGCCGGGCGATCAGCTACATGTCATCATCAAGGGCAAACGCAAACAACTGCGTATCGTCGGCACCGGCGGATCCCCTGAATTCGTTCACCAGCTGCGCCCCGGTGGCATGTTTCCCGACTACGAACGCTACGGCATCCTGTGGATGGGCCGTACGGCGCTGTCACACGCCTACGAAATGCAGGGCGCATTCAATTACGCGGTGCTGACGCTGACGCGCAACGCCGATGAAAAAGCCGTGATGGACCGTATCGACGGGATCCTGGGGCGTTATGGCGGCATCGGCTCTTTTGCCCGTGAGCACCAGCCCTCGCATCGGTTCCTCGCGCAGGAACTCGAACAGCTGGAAAACCTGTCCGGCCTGTTTCCGATTATATTCCTGGGCGTGGCAGCCTTCCTACTGAACGTCGTCATCACCCGCCTGGTCGGCACCCAGCGCGAGCAGATCGCGGCCCTGAAAGCGTTCGGCTATGCGAACGCTACCGTCGCTTGGCATTACCTGCAGATGGTCATGCTGATCGTACTGGCCGGTATCGTGTTCGGTATCGCAGCCGGCGCCTGGCTCGGCGCGATGCTCAGCGAAATCTTCGTGGAGTATTTCCGGCTGCCGTTCGTGTATTTCGAAATGCATCCACTGCGCATTGTCCAGGCCAGCCTGATCACCGTGGTCTCAGGTCTGCTGGGCACACTGGCCGCGGTGCGCGCCAGCGTGCGTCTGAAACCGGCCGAAGCCATGCGCCCGGAAGCGCCGACCGTCTACCGCACATCGTTGATAGAAGAACTGGGGTTGAAGCGTCTGTTGTCGACGCCCACCCGCATGATTTTGCGTAATCTCGGCCACAAGCCGGTCAAGTCACTATTGTCGGTGTTGGGGATCGCGCTGGCTGTCGGTATGCTGATGACCGGCCGCTTCCAGGAAAACAGCACCAACTACATGGTGGACCTGCACTACGGTCTGTCGCAACGAGATGACCTGGCAGTCGGGTTCAACGAGGCGACTTCGCACCGCGCACTCACCGAACTGCAAAGCCTGCGGGGCGTCGAGTATGGAGAACCGGTGCGCACGGTACCGGCGAGACTGCGTTTCGAGCACCGCGAGTACCGGGTCTATATCTCAGCGTTCGAACCGGGGACGACGATCAAGCGCCTGGTCGATAGCGATCTCAATATTGTCGAATTGCCGCGCAATGGCATCGTACTGAACGAGTACCTGGCGGAGGAAATTCTCCGAATCGAGACCGGCGAATTGCTCAGCGTGGAAATCCTCGAAGGCAGCATGCCGGTTCGGCAGGTTCCCGTGGTCGCCTTGATCCGGCAGGACCTCGGTCTCGGCGCCTACATGGACCTCGACGCACTCAATCGCCTGATGCAGGATGGCGACGTCATCTCGGGCGCCTATCTCTATATCGATGAAAAACACGCTGACGAAATCTATCAGCACCTGAAGGACCGACCGAAAATCGTCGGTTCCGTAATCCGAACCCAGGAAATCGAAAATTTCCACCGCACCATGGACGAGACCATGCTGTTCTGGACTTTCGTGGCAACCCTCTTCTCCGCGGTTATCGCCGTGGGCGTGGTCTACAATAGCGCGCGCATCACGCTGACAGAGCGTAGCCGCGAGCTGGCGAGCCTGCGCGTACTGGGTTACACGCGTGGCGAAATCTCTTATATCCTGCTTGGCGAACTGGCATTGCTGACCCTGACAGCCATACCGCTGGGCCTGTGGTTCGGACACGAGCTGTGCCGTTATATCGCCACCAGCATTGGCAACGAAATGTACCGCGTACCCCTGATTCTCGAGCCTTCCACCTATGCTTTTGCCGCGCTGGTGGTATTGGTCGCCGCCGCCGTTTCGGCCTTGCTGGTACGCCGCCGGCTTGACGAACTCGATCTGATTGAAGTGTTGAAAACAAAGGAATAACGATGAACGTACAATGGCAAAGACGCATCACCTGGTTGGCTGTACTGTTGCTAATCGTGGCTGCCCTGGCATATGGATTCAGGCCCCAGCCACGCCTGGTCGACATTGTCGAGGCGAAAAGCGCGCCCATGCAGGTCACCATCCAGGAAGAGGGCAAGACCCGCGTAATCGATCGCTACATCATCACTGCACCCGTCGCCGCCACCACCGGCCGCGTCGACCTGGAAGTGGGCGACCTCATCGAGAAAGACGAAACTCTTGTCAATATCAACCCGCTGCAATCGCAAGCGCTCGACCCTCGCAGCCGGGCCGAGGCCCGCGCCCGGGTCTCCGCCGCGGAAGCCTCGTTGAGCGCCGCTGAACAGAACGTCAGTGCTGCACGTGCCGAAGCCGACCTGGCCGTCACGGAACTGGCGCGACTCGAGCCGCTCGTGGAAGCGGGTCACATCTCTGCAGAAAAACTCGACCAGGCCAGAGCCGTCAAGCGCAGCACTGAAGCTGGCCTGCGCTCCGCCTTGTTCGCCGTGGACGTTTCCAAATACGAACTCGAGGCGGCGCGCACGGCACTGCGTTACACGGGAAACACGTCGTCGGATCCAGAAGATATCGTGCGAGTCACCGCGCCCGTAACTGGCAGGATTCTAAAACTGAATCAGGAATGCGAAGGCGTGGTCAGCCGCGGCCAGCCCCTGCTGGAAATCGGCGATACCCGCTCGCTGGAAATCGAGACCGATGTCCTCTCCGCGGACGCGGTGAAAATCAAACCGGGCATGCCCGTCCTGTACGAACGCTGGGGCGGCGAGAGACCGCTTACCGGCCAGGTGCGGCGTGTGGAGCCGGTCGGCTTCACCAAGATCTCCGCCCTGGGCGTGGAAGAACAACGTGTGCTGATCATCTCCGACATCACCTCGGAGGCCAAACTATGGCATACACTGGGCGATGGCTATCGTGTCGAGTCCCGCTTCATACTCTGGGAAAACGAGGACGTACTGCAAATCCCAGCCAGCGCACTGTTTCGTGTTGACGATAAGTGGGCTTTGTTTGTCATGGAAAACAACAAGGCCAAAAAACGTCGAGTCGAAGTCGGGCAGCGTAACGGACTATCCGCACAGATACTGGATGGTTTGGCAACGGGTGAAGCCGTGATTACACACCCGGATAAAACAATTGAAGATGGTATCGGAGTAAAAAGAAGGTGAGGAAAAATTCAATCTGTTAATCGGGGGAATTGAGGGGGCACACACTTTAAAAGCAGAGGGACACATCCTGCGCGCAACAAATACGATAATGTCCAATATTGTGAGAGTCCGCTTTGGGTCGTAAATCGCCGCTGATCCTTTGAGTTTGAGCGGCAGCTTTCTCGTAAGCGGACTCTCAGCGAATCCTGGCAGGAGGCAATCTTCGGCCACTAACGGACGTTGGGTAAATTACTCTCGAGCATCAAATCTCCGGTTCATGAAATTGCTGGAGTTGATATAAAAGAGTACAGTATTTCAAAAACAACAAACATCATTGGTATGAATTTGGCCAAATATGCGTTTGTTATCTGGGTTACAGTTTGAGGGGGATCAGCATGGAGTTTCAACTACCAACTTTAAAACTTTTGATAGTTATCAATATTACCCTTTGGCTCACTGCTTGTGGTGGCAGTGGCAGTGGCGGAGGCGGTGGTACAAATAGTGGCCCAGAAACCTATTATGGATTCTTTATTGATGACGCGGTAGAGGACCTGATCGTCGAGGCTGCGAGTGGATCGGTGCAAAGGACCGATGAAAACGGCGTATTCAGTTTCACCCTTAACGACCCGCTCACCTTCAAGATAGATGACCTCGTCCTCGGTTCCATTCCCTCTGGATTGGAGCGCATCACGCCGAACGAACTCAACAGCCCCAACCTGGGTAACCAGGTCTTTCGCTTTGTGCAAGCCATGGATACGACACCGGGTACGCCCGGAATCGATCTCAGCGGCCTCGATTTACCCAGTACGCCGATCAATTTCAGTCAGTCGAACAGTTTCTTTGAGAATGATCCTGCCGTAATCGCTGCGTTGGCGGCGTCACAGGCCGCAGGAGCCACGGGAGTGTTGATCGACCGCCTGATTGCACGGGACAACTTCCTTGCCAGCACAAATCGAATCATCATTCAGACGGATTTCGAAGACTTGGTAGCCTACCCGGTATCCGCTTCGGGGACAAACGAACCCTGCCTGGTGTTTTTCAACGCTGACTTAAGTGGGGAGAGCGTTTGCCGCGATGATATCGTCGCTGATCCGGCCAACGCGGCGGAGAATTTCACATGGCTTATCGACAACGCCTTGTTAGTCGCGGATATCGATGCGGATACTCAGGTTACGTTCACTAAAAACGGTACTACCGGCAACCGGATTCATGCCACCGTGGCAACCGAGTGCTTGACCTGTGATCCCAATCTTGCCCCCACAATCGAGGTCGAGTATCAGACGTATTACACGGCATTGCCAATAAACGCGGTCGATTTCAGTGGACAGGTATTGACCCTATCGAGTGGTAATGGCACTACTACTGCCACCTTCGCAGCGAACGGTACGGTCAGTTTTAGCAGCAATATCGGAGTTGAGACCGCAAACTGGTCCGTCAATACAGTTAACAACGTACTACTGCTGGAAGGTACGGGAAGTCCAGGCGCTCTCGACCTTAGCTTCACAAAAGCCATATTGATCGATGGTAGTGTCAACAATGGTCAGTTTGCCGTGCTGAATGCTTTAGTAGACGACACGAACAACGATGGCATCGTCGATCAGGCCGAGTTTGATATCAATGGTGTTTATGATGGTGTAGAGGTTCAGACTTCGACACCATAACAGCCAATAATTGTGTTACTAGGTCGTTTTATTCTGACAGTGATTCGTCCATACGTACTCCCTTAATAAAGAGAGCTCTAATATATTAACTAAGAGTAGTTAAGGGCATTCTTTCGTTTGCCTATCGCCACTGATTATCCGAATCAGTGGGGTTTGGATTCTCCAAAGGAGACGCTCAATAAACTGATGTTAGCGACAGTCTTCGGCCAGAAACAGACCTTCGTACTAACTATCGTGACAGGATTTCTTTTATTTCCTGGTCATCCAGTTAGTGATCTAAATCGACTGCGCAAAAAAACATGATCTACACAAGAGGGGATCCAATACGACTTATTGCAAACAGGGATTAGAAATAGTGTATTGACGTTATCTTTTTCAGGTTTTATTGATTGAGGGCATTAGTTTCGTATCTTCAAAATTAGAAGTGGTATTTTTTAAAGCTGAACAGACCCCTGCAATCGCTAGCAGTCTATTAATCGTGCACTTTACTTCTCCTATCGCTATGGTCTGAGATGGACTCATATATCCTTCTTTGAAGGGCACCAGGCTATCATTTTCTATTAAATAGGTGCCATTGGTTGAATTTAGGTCGCGAAGCCAAATTCGTTCATTTTTAATTTTCATCGCGGCATGTCGTCTGCTGACAGTGGAAGAATTTATATAGATATGGTCTTCTATATAAACGTCACCTTCTCTGCCTATGATATAAGTTTGACCGTCTATGAGTCCGAAATCCTTGCCCAATCTATTACTCATCTAAGCCCTGCTCCAATACCGTTTATTAATGTTTATGAACCACCAGATTCAGTAGCTCGACAATGAAACCCTAAAGAGCTTTGGCTGGAGTCACAATAGCTCGTGACGGTGTTTAACAGTTTTTAACATTTCAACTTGTTTCATCGGTTGCCAGTTTAAAGTGTAGGGAACCGTGTTCGAAATGATTAGCAAGAAATCGATCTAGCCCAGACACCATGTTTACGATTTGGGCGCACATTGCCAGATATATGACCTATGCATTTTGGATAGACCCCAAGAAATGGGCAATTTTTTCGATTACATGGCATATGCCAGCCTCACGGGGCGAAAGACGACATAATAAATAGTAGACACTTAAAAATGCAGAGTTGAGTGGCGACTTTCTGCCAGGAACAGTCATATCGACACCTCTTTTGAGTCCTCCCCGCGCAAGCGGAGAACTTGCAATGGTGGCGCGTTTCAAGTTTCCCGCTTGCGCGGGAATGACTCTAGATTAGTTTAATCGGGTGGCGGTTCTGGGTCGTTAGCTGACCTCTAGTCTTTCTGTTTGAGTGTCTGCTTTAACCTATTCTTTCATGCAAACTTGGACGCCCGGTAACCGATATGCATCCAGTAAGAGGCAAAACCGCCAAACCTGCAGTCATCTCACGGTTTCCAGGTTTCGGGAGTCGGCTCGGTAGCCTTGCCAATTTCGATGCGCTTGCGGGTACCCTCACGTTGAAACTGGTTGCTTGCATCGGGTAATTCCTGCGCGAGTTCGGCAATACGCAAACGTTCGGTTTGCGGCACGATACGCCCGGCGTCCTTGAGCCCCTGGTGGCGTGCCCAGGCAGCGTATTTCTTGTTGACCTGGTGTGGTTGATAAACACTGACCGTATCCGGAACAATATCGTATTCAAGCGTCAGTGCGCCGTCAGCCGCGGCGGCGGCGATTAACTCCTCTCCAGCCACGGTCCGCGCGATAATGGCGTTGGTGCCGGGGTCGTCGACGCTACCTTCTCGTGTTGGCGATCCTCCAACCCAGGTATCCAGGGCAGCGACGTCAGCCGCTTCGCCAATCGCATCCGGACAGATTTTGCAACGAAACGGAAGCTGCCAGGTAGTCTCGTCCTCACCCCAATAATCGATGTAGTGAAATTCCTGCGCCTTGTTTCCGGTCTCGACCCGGGTCGGACCCGGGCAGCCACGACCACGGTAGCGCAAGCCGGTAACCTGGTCCGGAACAATACCCATGCGTTTATAGAACGCTATTGTTCCCTGCGGTGTGCCGTATCCACCGCATACCAGTGTCAGCCAGTACTTGACCAGTTTGTCGACGCGTTCATCCTGTTTGGCATAATTCCTGAGCGCGGAGATATCGCAGGGCTTACCGATAAAGGCAAAAGGCTGGTTGCGATCGAGCACCTCGCCAATATTATTCAATGGCGCCGCCGGCCCGTAGCGCGAGCCCGCGGCCTCGATCACATCGGCCTCACTAAAACTCAATGCGCGTTCGCCGAAACTCGGTTCGGTGCTCGATGTCTTGACATGCAGGATAAAATCGACACGTTTCGATTCGAGCAGATAAACCCCGAGTGCGGTCAGCACCCCGCCGGTTGATCCTTCAAAGCGTATTTCAGGATCACCCGCCCAGGCGCGCACCATGCGCCGCCACGGGCCCCAGACATTGTCCTGGTGGGTATCCCCTTCGACCAGTCGCTCGGGCAACCCTTCGATTCGGGTGCCAGGGCAAACCGCGTAAATCCGGTCGACAGTTTCATCATCGAGTTCAGCTTCGACTACCGGTGCCAGGTAACCGTTCAGGGTCTTGGTAACCCTGACCCGGTCCTTACCAGCCACGGACTGGCATAACCCGCAGCCGATACAAAGCCCCTGTTCGACAATCGCGTACAGGCGTTCGGTCGGCGTTTGAACATCACTCATAGTCCGCTCCCATGGCATCGCGCCAGAGCTGCTGAATGGCTGCCACGGCATGCTCGGAATATTGTGATTTTTCCGCATCGATCATCAACGGCCCGGATTCGTAGGCGCGACTGCTCAATCCCTGTTGCACCAGTGCCATGACCGAACTGTCTTCGCGGAAGGTGGTTGCCGCGTGATGTCGAATCAACTCTCGTTCCCAATCGGCCAGCTCCGGACTCGGAAAATACCAGTCGACCGTGAGATGGGTTCGATCGACAGCAAGGGGCGTCCAGTTCCAGCAATGCATGCGACCGCCCGGGTAACTCTGGAATGAAAAATTCGGCCATAGCCACCAGGCGACAAAGTCGGTTGCGCTCGTATCCTCGAAAGCGTAAACCCGCTTCTCCCCCGACTGCGAGCCCGACAAATGCTTCTGCGATTGTGCGAAATTCTGAATGCGGTAGGAATTCATATCGAGGACACCCCCGGTTAATTCCTTGTGAATCAGTTCGCAGTGGTAACACTCCGCGTAATTTTCGATCGCGACCTTCCAGTTACATTCCAGCAATGCCTCGGTACGATGAACAAATGTCAGTTCAGGCAGATGGGGCGCGTATGCTTCGAGATCGGACAGCATCTCGGGCGCCAGTTGTTTCAGTGACTCAGCATCGTCATCCAGGTTAACAAACACCAGGCCATGCAATATCTCAACCTGGCAGGCCTTGAGTC
The DNA here is from genome assembly GCA_029862125.1 of Gammaproteobacteria bacterium. Classification (GTDB taxonomy): domain Bacteria; phylum Pseudomonadota; class Gammaproteobacteria. Next base: position 9,887 of record JAOTXY010000098.1, read on the forward strand.
GGTAATTGGATATTTCGAAACCGGCAACATTTTGCGCATTGGGCGCGGAAATCAACTCGCCGCGGGTGTTGAAAGTCCAGGCATGGTAGGGGCAGGCAATGCGTTTCTTGCAGCCTTCCGCTTCGAGCAAGCGTGAGGCGCGGTGCGGACAAACATTGTAAAAGGCGTTGATCGTGGTGTCGTTTTCACGAATCAGGATAATACTCTCGGTTGCGATTTCGCAGACCAGGTAATCACCTGGCGAGGCCAGCTTTTCAACGTGGCAGGCATATTGCCAGGTCGAGGCAAATACCAGGTTTTGCTCGGCTTTGAATATTTCCGGGTCGACGTAAGCATGTGCGCCGAGGACCTTAATTAACGCCGCTTGCTGCTTGCTCATATCCCGCCCCCACCGGGTGTGTTATCGATTTGACGTCATCGCCTGCATCGAGCGTAGCCAACGTTTTGCGCCCGACGCCAGTTTGATTCACGCCGCCACGGGATACGGTATCACTATTCGAGGTTTAATGCTCAGGAGGCCGCTTTTTGCTGGTACAACAGACGACGCCGCTGCTTGATCCACTCGTCTCCCTGTGCGGTCCCATCGTGGTAGGTGCTAAACCATTGGTCCCAGGGCGTTTCGAAGGTGCCGTAGTTGCAATCGAAGTAGCGGTGATGCAGCTGGTGGAAAAAGTCCCCCATGCGAATCTTGATATGCTTGCCGAGCAGCAGGTTCTCATACCCGGTGTGCGAGGTGACAGCGGTCAGGGCATGAAACTGCAAAATGAAAATCGCGTGTATCGGGTGCGAAAATATGAACAGGAATATGAGCACGTCGGTCAGCCAGATCGAATGTTCGATCGGATGCATTGCCGGTCCCGACCAGGGGCCGGTATTGGTATTTTTATGATGCCAGCTATGCGCAATTTTGTAGAGGAAGGGGACATGCAATAGCCGATGTTGCCAATAGAAATGAAATCCGGCCCACCATGGCGTAACAAATAACAGGAAGATGAACCAGGCCGGATTGTCGGCGAATTCGAGGTAAGGCGCGTAACCATTCGCGTAAGCCCACATCATCAGGACTTCGTAGGCCGTCCACAAGCCCACCGCGCTGGTCAGCACCCAGAACATGTTGTCCCAGACCTGGTTATTAAAGTGAAACTGCTTCGAGTTTCGAGCCAGGTCACGTGGATCGTACTTCCCCTCGTCACGCTGTTTGCCAAAGGTGTAAAGGTAAAGGTGCAAACTACCGGCCACTGCCAGCATTATAAGCAGGTTGCGCAACCAGATCTGCGCGATCCAGTCAAAACCGAATTCGCGACAACGCTCGAGCGCAGGGGAAAAATAAAACCAGGTAAAAATAGACAGGCCGAGAATATAAATGCGCACGCTGAACGGGCCCCAGGATGCTGCGATATAACGCAGGCTTTTTCCAAGCTGCGGTGGCCACTGGTAAAACGGCGCCATTTGTTCAGCCAGGCTTGGGTGGAAATTCCACTTGCGCCTGTCTTTGGCCTGGTTGGTCGTGGCAGCTTCAGTCATAGCTCTACCTCGGTTCCTGCATCATTAACCTGCGCGGCAGTGTGATCAAAACAATACTTCGAATCCAATCATTTTTTTCGATCGGGTGCCCTCGAAAAATTGATTTCAACCAGCGCTCATATAAGGTGCCGCCGGCTCGCCCTCAAGCATATCGAACAGCGCAATCTCCCATTCCAGGTAGGCGCGGTTTTCCGCCATCAGGGCTTCATGATCAGTATAGTCGCCAGGATCGAGATCGCGATCTTCCACTGGACTGGCAATATTGCCCGCTCCGAATTCCAGGTTTTCCTTGTCATCGTCGAGCGAGAAAACGAATACGCGTCGCCACCCCATGCGCCGCAACCAGACCGCGGTGGTAACTGCCCTGACCCGATCACCATCAATTAGTATCACCGTGGCATTGTGAACCACGAGGTAGCGATCGATATTTTGCAGCAAATGCCCACCCGGCACGTGTATAGAGCCCTTGATATGTCCCGCCTCGTATTCCTCGCGGCTGCGAACATCGATCAGGTAACGGTTGCGATCCGCCCGCACCGGGATCGAGCTGACGCGATCGATATACCAACGTGCGGCCATTTGCTGCGCGGTGGCCTGTATCATCGGTAGCGCAGCTTCATCTGGTTCAGGTATTGCCGACTCGTTACCATGTTCCAGTTCAAGTCCTTCGAACTGCCAGGCCATGGTGCCGTTTTCGAGCGCGTAGACTCGTTTGCAGCCAGCATCGATCAGGGTTTGGGCACCGATAATGCTGCGGGTTCGTCCACCGCAATGCACCACGATTTCGGTGTCAGGATCAACCAGGGGAAGCACCCGGTAATGCAGCTCGGCGCCCGGGCATAGCTGTGCCCCCGGAATGCAATAGCTGCTGTGTTC
>JAOTXY010000099.1 GCA_029862125.1 Gammaproteobacteria bacterium
GATCTATACGAAATCAACGAAGCATTCGCGGTGGTCACGATGGCCGCGATGACTGATCTCGGGCTCGATCACGCTAAGGTGAATATCAACGGCGGAGCCTGCGCGCTGGGACATCCGATTGGCGCCTCGGGTGCGCGTATTATCGTGACGCTGATCCATGCGCTGCAGCATCAGGGCCTCAAGAAAGGAGTCGCCGGGCTCTGCATCGGTGGTGGCGAAGCAACCGCGATCGCGCTCGAGCTGGTCTAGGCCGTTACATGGAGCTCAACGAAGAACAGCGCCTGATTCGCGATAGCGTGCGCGATTTTGTGCAGGCAAGGATCGTGCCGTTCGCCGCCGACTGGGATAGAAACGATCATTTTCCACGTGAGCAGTTGGCCGAAATGGCCGAGCTGGGCCTGTTCGGCATGTTTATCCCGGAAGAATGGGGTGGCAGCGGTGCGGATTATTTATCCTTTGCGCTCGCAATCGAAGAAGTGGCTGCCGGCGATGGAGCCTGTTCGACCATACTAAGCGTGAATAACTCGGTCGTCTGTAGCGTGCTGCTTGCGTCCGCTAGCGAGTTCCTGAAACAAACCTATCTCAAACCGTTAGCCGCAGGATCGAAGCTGGGCTGCTTCTGCCTGACCGAACCGCAGGCGGGTTCCGATGCCGCGGCGCTGAAAACGCGTGCGCAAAAACAGGGCGACGAATATGTTTTAAACGGCACCAAGGCGTTTATTACCTCCGGCAAGAATGCCGACGTCGCGATCGTGTTTGCGGTAACCGATCCGGATGCGGGTAAAAAGGGTATCAGCGCTTTCGTTGTGCCCACCGATAACCCGGGATACGAGGCGACGACCGTGGAACAGAAGATGGGACAGCATGCTTCCGATACGGCGCAGATTTTTTTCAAGGATTGCCGGATTCCGGCAGATCATTTAATCGGTGAGGAGGGTGAGGGTTACCGCATTGCACTGATGAACCTCGAGGGTGGCCGGATTGGTATCGGCGCACAGAGTGTCGGCATGGCGCGTGCGGCTTACGAGTGTGCACTGGACTACGCCAGCCAGCGACTGAGTTTTGGCAAGGCGCTGGTCGAACATCAGGCAGTCGCATTTCGTCTTGCCGATATGGCGACGCAGCTCGAAGCAGCCAGGCTGATGGTGCATAACGCGGCGCATTTGCGCGACGCTGGGGAGCCCTGCCTGAAACAGGCCAGCATGGCCAAGTTGTTTGCCTCCGAGGCCGCCGAAAAAATATGTTCCGACGCGATCCAGGTACTCGGGGGCTATGGCTACCTGCGCGATTACCCGGTTGAGCGCATCGCACGAGACGTGCGCGTCGCACAAATTTACGAAGGCACCAGCGATATTCAACGTATCGTTATTGCACGCGAAATTATCGGGCAGTCATGAGTATCATCGAATCCAGGATTAGCAGCCGCTCGGCCGATTTTCAGCAAAACCGCGACGCGATGCTGGAACTGGTCGACGACCTGCACGCACGGGTCGAGACCATTGCACTCGGTGGTGGCGAACGCGCTCGTGAGAAGCACCTGAGCAGAGACAAGCTGTTACCGCGCGATCGCATCGATAAACTCGTCGATCCCGGATCGCCGTTTCTCGAGCTGGGGCAGTTTGCCGGCTATGAAATGTATGGTGAAGACAATGTGGCCGCCGGTGGGTTGATCACCGGTATCGGCCGCATCAACGATCTGGAGTGCATGATCGTGGCCAACGATGCCACCGTCAAGGGTGGCACTTACTATCCGATAACGGTCAAGAAGCACCTGCGCGCGCAGGCCATCGCCGCGGAAAACAATCTGCCCTGTATCTACCTGGTTGACTCCGGTGGCGCGCATTTACCGAGCCAGGACGAGGTGTTCCCGGATCGCGAACATTTCGGACGTATATTTTTCAACCAGGCCAACATGTCCGCTCGTGGCATTCCCCAGATCGCGGTGGTGATGGGTTCCTGCACCGCGGGTGGCGCCTATGTTCCGGCGATGTGCGATCAATCGATCATCGTGCGTGAACAGGGCACCATCTTCCTCGGCGGTCCGCCACTGGTGAAGGCCGCAACCGGTGAGGTGGTCAGCGCAGAAGAGCTTGGTGGTGCCGACGTGCATGCACGCATTTCCGGTGTGGCAGATCACTATGCACAAAATGACGAGCATGCGCTCGCGATGGCCCGCGATATTGTCGCTACGCTCAATCGCGGCAAGCAACCTGACCTGGCGCTGCGCACCCCGGTCGAACCGAATTACCCGGTCGAGGATCTCTACGGCATCGTACCCACCAGTTTGCGCAAACCGTTTGATATCCGCGAAATTATCGCGCGCCTGGTCGATGGCAGCGAGTTCGATGAATTCAAGCAACTTTATGGCACCACGTTGATTTGCGGCTTTGCCCATTTATACGGTGTTCCTGTCGGCATTGTCGCCAACAATGGAATCCTGTTTTCGGAATCTGCATTGAAGGGTACCCATTTTATCGAGCTCTGCGCCAAACGTCGCATCCCGTTGATATTTCTGCAGAACATCACCGGATTCATGGTCGGTCAGAAATATGAACATGGTGGTATCGCGCGGGATGGCGCCAAGATGGTGACCGCGGTCGCCTGCGCGCGCGTACCCAAGTTGACGCTGGTGGTTGGCGGCAGTTTCGGTGCCGGCAATTACGCGATGTGCGGGCGTGCCTACGGCGGACGTTTCCTGTGGATGTGGCCGAATGCCCGTATTTCGGTGATGGGCGGCGAGCAAGCCGCGACTGTGTTGGCGCAGGTCAAACGCGACAGTCTCGAGGCCAAGGGCGAAAATTGGAGCGAGGCGGATGAACTTAAGTTCAAGAAACCCATCGAAACCCAGTATGATCACCAGGGCCATCCTTACTATGCTTCGGCGCGGCTATGGGATGATGGCATTATCGATCCAGCCGATTCACGCCGGGTGTTGGGACTGGGTTTGTCGGCAGCCTTAAATGCGCCGCTCGAAAGCACCGAGTTTGGCATCTTCAGGATGTAACGCCGATGCAAGCTGAACATGTTTAGCAAAATCCTGATCGCTAACCGTGGCGAAATTGCGGTTCGTGTCGCCACAACCGCACGCAAACTGGGTGTTGCCAGTGTCGCGGTTTACTCGGTTGCCGACAAAAACGCGCTGCACGTGGAAGCCTGCGATGAAGCCTATTGTGTCGGTGGCGCCGCGGTCAGCGAAAGTTATCTCAACGCCGAGCGGATACTGCAGGTCGCACAGCAATGCGGCGCCGAAGCGATTCATCCGGGCTATGGCTTCCTGTCTGAAAATGCAGCATTTGCCCAGGCCTGCGAAGCTGCCGGTATCGTGTTTATCGGACCTCCGGCCAGCGCTATCGAGGCGATGGGATCAAAAAGCGAGGCCAAGGCACTGATGGAAAAAGCCGGGGTACCGCTGATCCCGGGCTACCATGGTGACGATCAGCAAGATGCCCAGCTCGCCAAAGAGTCTAAACGGATTGGTTACCCGCAATTGATCAAGGCCAGCGCCGGAGGTGGCGGCAAGGGCATGCGCCTGGTCGAGAGCCAGAAAAAATTTGCCGAGGCCCTGGTATCAGCGCGACGCGAGGCAAGCAGCGCATTTGGTGATGAAAGGGTCCTGATTGAGCGCTATCTCGGCAAGCCACGCCACGTTGAAATGCAGATTTTCGCTGATCACCAGGGCGCTTGCGTGCATTTGTTCGAACGTGATTGCTCGATTCAGCGCCGTCATCAAAAAATTCTCGAAGAAGCCCCGGCGCCGGGACTTGACGATACTATTCGTGCCGCCATGGGCAAGGCAGCCATCAACTGCGCCAGGGCCATCAACTATGTCGGTGCCGGGACAATCGAATTCCTGTTGGACCAGGATGGCAGTTTTTATTTCATGGAAATGAATACGCGCCTGCAGGTCGAACACCCGGTCAGCGAAATGATTACCGCGCAAGATCTGGTCGAATGGCAATTGCGGGTCGCCTGCGGGGAAGCCTTGCCGCTGACACAAAGGGAGATTGTCAAACATGGGCATGCGTTTGAGGCACGAATTTATGCGGAGTCTCCAGAGAATGACTTCATGCCGGCGTCGGGAAGGATTAAATACCTGCGATTACCCGAAAAGGCCGACTCGGTACGCATCGATACCGGGGTTCGCTGCGGTGACCTGGTTGGAATTAACTACGACCCGATGATTGCCAAGCTCATCGTGCATGCAGACAATCGCGAGGCAGCGCTGGCAAAACTTAGGTTAGCATTGCGTCAATACCAGATCCTGGGGTTGAGTACCAATATCGGATTTCTTGCCCGTCTGGTAGCCATGCCCGAACTGATCGCAGGTGATATTGATACCGGGTTTATTGCCACCCATCACGAGCGCCTGTTTGCTGACGATGGCAGGCAATTAAACAGGGCGCTGGTGCTCGCTGCCGCGGCGATGTTGCCTGCGTTCGATAACCGCAACACATCGCCTGCTGATGGTTCACCCTGGGTCTCGCTCGACTGCTGGCGCTTAAACCTGCGCAGCAGTCAACGTATCGAGCTAGAGCAGGATGCGTCAATATACCCGGTTGTCATTGCGCGACATCAGGATGGCTGGCATTTTGCCTGTGGCGAAGAAAGCTACCTGCTGACTGGCCACTGGATCGATCAGCATCGCCTGCGAATTGAAATCGATGGCGAATGGGTCGAGTTACCCGTGGTGCGGGGAAAGGATTCGATCTCTATTTATTACCAGGGACAGGCCTATCGTTTTGGTATTCCAGCAGCGATTCATGGTGACGAAGGCATGGCCGAGGACGCCGATCATCCGCGCGCACCGATGTCGGGAGCCGTTGTTGCGCTGTCGGTAGCAGTTGGGGATACTGTCGAGCCCGGGGATACCCTGGTCGTGGTCGAAGCCATGAAAATGGAACATGCTGTCGTCACCCAGGTCGGTGCGAAGGTCAGCGATATCCTGGTGGCTGTGGGTGACCAGGTCGACGAAGGCGAAACCCTGGTTTTATTGGAGGTTGAATAGCCCGATGAGTTTTCCGGAGCGCGTCAAAATAGTCGAGGTGGGTCCCCGCGACGGGCTGCAGAATGAGTCCGAAACCGTACCCGCTGAAGTCAAGGTACAGCTGATCGAAATGCTGGTTGATGCTGGCCTGCCGGTGGTTGAGTCAGGGGCCTTCGTATCGCCGAAGTGGGTGCCGCAAATGGCAACCAGCGCCGAGGTTTTCAAACAGATCAATAAGCGTAACGGGATTTCCTACCCGATGCTGGTACCGAACCTGAAAGGCCTCGAGCTGGCCCATGCAGCAGGGGTGCAGGAGATCGCTTTGTTTGCCGCGGCCACGGAAACCTTTTCGCAGAAGAATACCAATTGCTCGATTGCCGAAAGCATCGATCGATTCAACGCGGTAATTGTTGAGGCCCAGTCGCTGGGCATGAAGATTCGAGGCTATATATCCTGCGTGCTGGGCTGCCCTTACGAGGGCGAGGTTTCGTCCGACACGGTTTTGATGCTGGCACAGAAGTTATTTGACAAGGGTTGCTATGAGGTTTCGCTCGGTGACACCATCGGTGTCGGTACCGCGGGCCAGGCAAGAGACCTGGTCGAAAAGCTGAGTCGGCAGGTACCGATTCAACATCTGGCCGCACATTTTCACGATACCTACGGCCAGGCGCTGGCCAATATTCATGCGGTAATGCAGTGCGGAATTTCCGTGATCGACAGCTCGGTTGCGGGCCTGGGTGGTTGTCCCTATGCGAAGGGAGCCACCGGTAACGTCGCCACCGAGGATGTGGTTTACATGTTAAATGGCATGGGCATCGAAACCGGGGTCGATATGGACAAGTTGCTCGAGGCCGGGCGCTTCATCAGCGATTTTCTCGGGCGCGAACCAGTTTCACGGGCGGCAACCGCGTTGCTACGCAAGCAAGCGGGCTAAAACGATGGGACTACCTGAATCAGTCAGCCGCGAAAAGAAACACCAGCGCAAGATCGACTGCGAGGGATACCAGCGCAGCGATGGGCTCTGGGACATCGATGTTCATATGGTCGATACGCGCACCTATGATTGCACCTACGACGAGTTTCACCGCGATGGCGTAATCAGGGCCGGCGAACCGGTGCACGATATGTGGCTGCGCTTCACTATCGATCTCGATTTTCTGATCCATGATGTGCACGCCGCCTCTGACCAGACTCCGTTCAGCATCTGCCCGCGTGCCGCCGGGGCGATGCGGGAAATTATCGGGTTGCGTATCGGTTATGGCTGGATGAAACAGGTGCGCGAGCGCGTCAGCACCGACAAGAGCTGTACTCACCTGATGGACTTACTCGGGCAGCTGGCCGCAACTGCCTACCAGACGCTGCATTCCGCACTTGAAGAACGGGATGCCAGGCGTAAAGACCGCGAGAAGCCCCCGATTCTGGACACCTGCCTCGCACTTTCTAGTAGCGGAGACGTAGTCAGGAATCTTTGGCCCGAATTCTACACCCCTGAATCCGGTGAGGAGTCAAAATCATGAGCGTTGCCCTGGCTTTCGATATCTACGGTACCCTGATCGACCCTCACGGGGTCGTGGATGAACTTTCAAAGCACGTGGGAGACCGCGCGCAGGATTTTTCGAATATTTGGCGCGACAAGCAGCTTGAATACACTTGGCGACGAGCATTGATGCAACGTTACGAGAATTTCCCGGTCTGTACCCGCCAGGCACTGGATTACACGGATACTTTATTGCAGACCAATCTAGGAGAGTCGGCAAAGGTGGCCTTGATGCAAGTTTATCGAGTTCTGCCCGCCTACGATGATGTGCCGGCAAGCCTGCAGTCACTGGCAGATTCAGGTTTTCGCATGTTCGGTTTTTCCAATGGCGTTGCTGAGGCCGTAAGCGGATTGCTCGAGCATGCTGGAATCGATCGGTATTTTGAAGGCGTTGTTAGTGTCGATGCGCTGCAGACCTTTAAACCCAGCCCGGATGTTTATCATCATTTCATTGAAGTAGCCGATACTGCCCCGGAAAACTGCTGGCTGGTATCGAGCAACGGGTTCGACGTAATCGGTGCGGTATCGGCCGGCATGAAGGCGGCCTGGCTCAAGCGCTCGCAAAGCGTGGTATTTGATCCCTGGGGAGTAGAGCCAACGCTTGTCCTACATGGACTTGATGAACTAAATCAGAAAATTATTATTTAAAATTCAACAAGTTAAATCATTTTAAAAGTATTTTGTTGCAGCGCAACAAAATACTTGACAAGTCTTCTCCCAAACCCTATATTATCGGTATTGTTGCACTGCAACATAAACTTTAAACCCAGTTTACTAATCTTTACCGAGGAAACGAAAATGTACGAAGATTTTATGAAAATGGCTCAGGAAAGCATGAAACCGATGCTGAAAATGGCTGAAAATAACACAGCCCTGGCGGTAAAATTGATGCAGTCTCAGGCTGTAACAACCGCTGAAATGATGCAAAGCAACCTGGAGCACGTAAAGGCTCTGGCCGAAGTTAAAGATATGAACGTTGCCGTTGAAATGCAGCAGAAGTATGTCGAAACTTTGAACGAAAAGCTGGTTACTGTTGCTAAAGATAACGCTGCCGTTATCGAAGCTGCGATCACTGAAGCCGGCAAGATTTTCGAAGGCTCGCTCGCCGAAGTTCAGGCACAAGCCAAGAAAACCGCTCAAAACATCGAAAAGGAAATCGCCAAGTCGCGCAAGAAAGCAGCTTAATGTTGCTTTCTCTGGAGTTGCGTTGACCTCTGTCAAAGCGACCCCAAAAATTACTCCTCCTATATCCTGGCCCGGCGTTATAATGACCCGGGCCTTTTTTTTACAGGTATACAGATATGACAGACGTAGTGATAGTAGACGGGGTGCGGACCCCGATAGGCACGTTTGGCGGTGCGCTCGCGAGCACTCCGGCGAGCAAGCTAGGCGCAATTGTTATCAAAGCCCTGCTGGAGCGCAACGGTGTTGCTCCCGACCAGGTTGACGAAGTAATCATGGGGCAGATCTTGACCACGGCTACCGGACAGAATCCGGCGCGCCAGGCGGCAATGGAAGCAGGGCTTCCACAGGAATGTCCGTCAATGACAATCAACAAGCTTTGCGGCAGCGGACTCAAGTCGGTTCATCTCGCTGCGCAGGCAATCAAGTGTGGCGATGCGGATATCATTATTGCCGGCGGGCAGGAAAACATGAGCCTGGCGCCGCACGCGTTGCCAAAATCCCGCGACGGTCAGCGCATGGGTGACTGGCAACTAAAGGACACCATGCTTGTCGACGGGTTGATGGATGCGTTCAACGATTATCACATGGGTGTAACCGCTGAAAATATTGCCAAGAAGTTCGGCATCAGCCGAGCCGATCAGGACGCTTTCGCGGCGGCTTCGCAGCAGAAAACCGAACAGGCGCAGGCCGATAATGTATTCGCCAACGAAATTGTCAAAGTCGAAATCCCGCAGCGCCGGGGCGATCCTGTCGTTTTCGATAGCGACGAGTATCCCAAGGCTGGCGTTACTGCCGAAGGTCTTTCCAGCCTTCGTGCGGCATTCGATCGCGAGGGTACGGTAACCGCCGGTAACGCCTCGGGCATTAACGACGGTGCCGCGGCGCTGATGATCATGAGTGAAGATAAGGCCAGGGAACTCGGACTCACCCCGATGGCAACCATCAAGTCCTATGCTAGTGCGGGTGTCGACCCGGCGATCATGGGTACCGGCCCGATCCCGGCGTCGCGGAAATGCCTGGATAAGGCTGGATGGTCAACAGACGATCTCGATTTGATCGAATCCAACGAAGCCTTTGCTGCACAGTCTATGTCGGTGAATGGCGAGATGGGCTGGGATACCAGCAAGGTTAACATCAGTGGCGGCGCTATCGCGTTAGGTCACCCGATTGGTGCCTCTGGTGCCCGCGTACTGGTTACACTGTTGCATGGTATGAAACGTACCGATGCCAAACGTGGCCTGGCGACGCTGTGTATCGGCGGTGGCCAGGGTGTTGCGCTTGCGGTAGAAAGATAAAACTCAATTATGAACATGACGAAAGGAGAAAAGACATGAGCCGAGTAGCTCTAGTAACAGGCGGCACCCGCGGCATCGGTGAAGCCATTTGCCTTGCATTAAAAGATGCAGGATTCAAGGTCGTAGCCACCTACGCCGGTAATGAAGAGGCCGCGCAGAAGTTTATCGATCAAACCGGTATCCAGGCTTACCGCTTCGACGTCGGCAACTACGATGACTGCCAGGAAGCAGTGCAAAAGATCGAAAATGAAGTGGGACCGGTTGAAGTTTTGATCAATAATGCCGGCATCACGCGCGACGGTACGATGCACAAGATGAGCTTCGAGCAATGGAACCAGGTGATTCAGACCAACCTGACTTCCTGCTTTAACATGTGCCACGCTGTTCTTGACGGAATGCGCGACCGCGGTTTCGGCCGTATCGTCAACATCGGTTCGATCAACGGTCAGGCGGGTCAGTACGGGCAGGTCAACTATGCTGCCGCCAAGTCAGGCATCCATGGATTTACCAAGGCCCTGGCCCAGGAAGGCGCCGCCAAAGGTATCACGGTTAACGCCATCGCACCGGGCTACATCGCCACCGAAATGGTACGCGCGGTGCCGGAAAACGTACTCGAAAAAATTGTCGCGCGAATCCCGATTGGCCGTCTCGGCGAAGCCAGCGAGATTGCCCGTGGCGTCGTTTTCCTGACTGCGGACGATGCCGGGTTTATCACCGGTTCTACCCTGTCAATCAATGGTGGACAACATATGTACTAAAGCAGCGCCACTCGCTGTTACAAAGCCGGAACTCCGTGGAGTTTCGGCTTTTTTTTTACTCCGTGAGAAATTGCCTGTCGTAACCGAAGCAGTTTTAGTAACGAGTTTTGGCTCACGCTGAATATCATATTTTTTAGATAGTCAGTATGATATTGAGAATCGTTTACTAACTAATCTTTGCGCGTATGCAAAAGACACTTCTTAGCCTGGCTGTCCTCGGTTGCCTCGTCTGCTTCTCGACTGCAGATGCAGCCTCTGTTGCCAGGGTGACTGCCTTACAATCGTCAGCCTGGGTGGAACAGGAGAATAATAAAACCACACTTGGAAGTAACAGCGATATAGAGATTGGTGACCATATTATTACCGGCGATACTGGTCGAGTCGAGATGCAGTTTCAGTCTATTGCCACCTTACGCCTTTACGCAAACTCTGAAATCAGATTGCAGGCAAAAAGTAATACCGATTTGAATACGCCCGATAATGATCCGTTGCTCTATGTCCACAAAGGGAAGGTTTGTGTCGATTACAAACCGCAACCAGGTACCCAGAATAAATTTGAACTGAACATTAGCAAAACGATCGTTACCGTGACGCATCATCGTAGTTATATTTGCGTGCTACGAGAGGATGGTTGGTCATTTGTTAACTTGCGTGACGGCAGTATTCAGGTTAGCCACGCTATCGATCCAAGCATGATTATCCTCAGTGAATCCGGTACAGAATTGCGCATCAAAGACGACGGTTCCTTTGAGTTACTTAAACCCGGGGCCGCAGATTCAATAATTCCTGAAGATGATAAGCCGTTTATCACTGAAACCGATATCAAAACAGCAAGCCCGATCGAGATCTCCACGGCGGTTGAAGATGAAATTGTCGTCGCCAAGGAAATTATCAAAAATGAATCAAAACCTGTGACTCCTGAAAATACATCGGGCTACATTTACACGGTTTACCTGTTTTCAACACGCTCTGTAGAGGCCGCGAACGAGGCTAACCAGAGATTCCAGAAAGCAGGCCATAAATCGAAAATTATCACCCGCGGCAAGGAGCCCTCGATACGTTACCGCGTCGCTGTCTCGGGTTTCGAAACCCGGCAGTCGGCGCAGGACTTTTCTAACTCCATGATTGGTAGACTGGGCATTTCGGATACCTGGATAGGCAAAGATCGTCAGAATGTATCGTCTATTGACGAGAATGAAATCGAAACGTCAGGTATTACCGAAACCCCACCTGACACTGAGGAGGGCATCGCTGCTACTGAAGATACGGCAACGAATGCGTCAGACCCGGAGCCTGAAGAGGCCAAAAATAATTATATTTACACGGTTTACCTGTTTTCGACAGGCTCCGAGGATGTCGCGAACGAGGCTAACCAGAGATTCCAAAAAGCAGGCCACAAATCGATAATTATCACCAACGGGAAGGAGCCCTCCATACGTTACCGCGTCGCTGTCTCAGGCTTCGAATCCCGGCAGTCAGCGAAAGACTTTTCCAACTCCGTGGTTGGTAAATTGGGCATCTCGGATACCTGGATAGGAAAAGAGCGCACAAATAATTAAGCTTGTCTCGACTGGACGGCGATTATTCCATCCATTTATTAGTCACGCAGGGATCAATAAACGTTATCCCGGGTCTGGCCGAATACAATTATTCGATTGGTATACGAATAGTTAACAGCATAAGCTGAACGATCGGCATAAAAGGTACTGCACGGGAAGAAGCTCGTAAGGTACGAATAAGTTAAATCTAAATAATAAAATTGCCTTGTTTTCACTGCCGTGCCCGTCAGCAGATTCAATTGGGGTCTGGGGAAGGTACCGCGCCGTAAGCCTGATTTAAAATCATGTGATAAGGAGAAAACTAATGTCTGTAATCCGAAAGAAAAGCTTCTCATCTCCAGACGAGACCCGCACCCCCGATAAAACTAATGTCGCGGTCCTGGATCTCGGCTCGGTTAAAGTCGCGCAACTCACAGTGCAGCCAGGATGGAGTTGGTCCAGTTGTGTTAAACCGGTAGTTGGTGGTGAGAGCTGCCAGGTCCACCATGTTGGTACCTGCGTTTCCGGTCGAATGAGAGTTCACCATGACGATGGAACCGAGGTCGATATCAAGGCTGGCGACGCGTATGTGATTGAACCGGGACACGACGGTTGGGTTGTTGGGGATGACCCCGTTGTCATGTACGAATTTGACCATAGTGCCGCCGAGACTTACGCCAAAGAATGAATAAGAATTGGCGCTACATCGGCTCCAAACCACATCAAATGGAGGCAATTCCATGCCAAGATATGTAATCGAACGCGACATCCCGGACATAGGCTCTGCCGAGCGCGAAGATTTGCGTGCAGCGGCA